>DJCV01000011.1 GCA_002430735.1 Candidatus Woesebacteria bacterium UBA5941
TAGTACCCCAACATATACATCATGTACTTCAATGAAACGAGTGGAACAATAAATAAGAGCATGGAAAATACCACTCCCTCGATATAAATAAGCGATATTTCAAGAGCTTGCGCTGGCTTCATTTCCATAGTTTTATGCTTCATGAGGTTTTGCCAACCACCACCAAGCCATCTGCGCATCTGATTCATGTAAGCGTGAAGTGTCATTGGATCTTGGGTATATACGATTGCTTTTCTGTTATAAGCAACTCTTTTTCCAGCCTTATGAAGTTTATATGTAAAATCCAGATCCTCTGTTAGAGTGTCATGATCAAACTTCAAATGATCTCTAAACACTTTAGTAAGAAATGCGCCTGCAGCACCTGGAATAACATACATGTAGTTCATATAACTTTGAGCAAGCTTGTGAATGTTTTGGCTAGTTGAGTATTCAAACGCTCTGCAACGAGTAAGCCAGTTGTACTTGAGGCTTTTAACATATCCTGCGGCTGCTCCAACTTTAGGATCATGAAATTCTTTTGAAATTTCTGCAATAAAGTCTGGGTGCATTAAGGTGTCTCCATCAGTAGTAATAACTATGTCAGTTGTAACAAATTTCATTCCATACTCTTGTGCTCCACTTTTATTACCAGTTCGAACGTCAGGTCGAACAACTGTAATTTTATTTCCGAAGGTTTTTAAAATTTCTGGAGTTTTGTCTGTACTGCAGTCGTCAACGACCACAATTTGATCAGCCTTTCTTGTTTGCTGCAAACAAGCATTGATAGTTTTTTTAATGCTTTGCTCTTCGTTCCAGCATGGAATAAGCACTGCAACAGTCAATTTGTCAGTGTTAATTTTAGGTTTTTTAGTAGTACTCATAGGGATAATCGTAGTTTCTGTAATTACGCACGGATTGTAACTTATAATAATAAATGTGTCAATCCCATATTAATATACTAACAGACATCTTTGTTCCAAAGGTCGCATTTTCGAGCATATTTCGAAAGGGGCACTGAGAAGTTATCAGGCTTTCTAATCTTCCTTCAGCAAAAAAAGTCAGGCGTTTTACTTAGAGGAGGTGCTTTCAATATACGAACTGGAATCAAACCACATCTTAAAGTGCATTAATATTATGAAGATAGTAACACTTTACATATGGGGTAGCGCAAGAGGCAGTTTAATGAATTAAACAGATGAGATCATGTATATTTGTCAGCCACAGATGAGGCTGCCCAACTTTCTGGTTTGGTTTTGGCCGTAAAACCGTTTCCAGTTACCATACCAACCACTTCCTTAATCATTTCTCTCGTTGGCCCAACAGTCCCAACATCGATGTGTATCTCAAGTGAATAGTTCGCTTTCTCGAGACGCTCTCGTATTTCAGGGATTAAAGCATTCGCGGTTTGTAGAGAAGTTAAGGTCTCCGTATAAATCTTTTCACGGAGAGACGAAGCCCGCAGTATTTTTTCCTTCCTCCAGAAGTATCTAGCACCCTGTCCAACCCGATGAACAACTATTGCAGTCACAAAATCGCATTCCTTTTTGCCGTTAGCAACCTTAATTTGAGAATCAGTTCCTATTACAAGCCGATAAAATGCATTGGAATCCTCCTGTACATAGCGGGAAATATCGGTAAGCATTTGATCTATTGAACGAGTTCCCAATGTAGGACTTTCAAACTGTTGAGTTGAAATTTCGAATGATTCGAGCATGGAAGGATTTTATCCAATGACCGCGAGAACTGCCGCAACGCCAAACGCAGCAAAAATTATGTATTCTAAAACAGTCGTGACTGTTAAATCATGATGGATAACGTGATAGACAATTCCCCATGCAACGTGGGCTACCCCTGCCGCTGTAACAATCCCCACTTGAAATGTCTTGTCGTAACTAAATGCAAAAAATCCAAAAAAACCGACTACAAAGATAGCGACTAATGGAATGTAGTATGGTATTTGTTGAATTATTTTATGCATGCTTAAATAATTTGACCTGCTTTAGCCACAACGATTAATGCAAGAATCATGCCTAGAAAGGCAATTTGTGCAAGCGATTTTCCAGTCCCATGACGCCTTCCTTTCAGCCAGAGAACTATGCTATCTAGCACTAGTGCAAAGAAAATTAACCCGACAACCGCAAATGAGAATAGCTTTGTTTGATTTTCAAAAAACGGAGTGGACGTGGTTGACCGGCTTACATTTGCAATTTCGAAACTCGAAGGATCTAGTGGTGTAATCTCATTCGCTTTTGCAGGCTCAGGTTGAGTTTGTTCAGAAGCGACAGAGGCTACTTGCTTCTCTGATGCGGCGGCTACCGGGAGTTGTGGGGTGTCACTCCCCGTTGCTCCAAACAATTGAACAATGATTGTTGCATCCTTCCCATTCAAGGAACCATCAACAACTGCAACACCAATTTCTTTATATTTTGGCGACAGGAGGTTCTCTTTATGCGAAGGAGATGCCATCCACGCCTCTACAGCAGAATTTGGGTTTGTAAAATCGCGGGCAAGATTCTCACCTGCAAACCGATATTTATACCCCACATTTTTGAAAAAATCCCAAGGTTGTGTGCCATCCGGAGCAACATGCGCCCAATAGCCTTTCGCAAGCATATCAAGTCCTTTTGCCTTTGCGGCCTCGTCAAGTGCGCTGTTTTCGGTTAAGGTAGAAAGTCCTGCCTCTGCGCGCTTTATATTGGTTAGTCGAATAACTTCTTTCGTTGAAATCTGGCTCGCGTAACCCAAGATGTCGGGTGTAACAGTTCGAATCCCATACTGAGAAATTACAAATAAGGCAAGCATTGTAAGTAAGACTGGAGTTTTTAAGATGCTCGCTTTGTGTTTATTGCTTTCTTGGGGAATAAAAATGTGGGTGAGGGCAGTCACTACGTGCATACGATTATTGGATGTAAGTCTTAACTTTTTCTACAAGTTCTGCTGGTGTGTAATTTGCTTTAACCAAGTATTCCTTAACCCCCAACGACCGAGCTTTCTCTCCCTCTTGCTGTTCCGATAAGTTCGAAAGGATGATTACTGGGACATGTGCCCCCCACGGGTCCTTGCGAAGTTCGGCTAACATATCAATTCCAGATAATCGAGGCATCATGACATCGAGGAGCAGAATGTCTGGATGATTGGCGAGTGCAGTTTTTAACCCTTCTTCTCCATCGGAGGCTTTGAGTACATCAAGCCCGTCAGTTGAGAACTTCGTTTCATACATTTTAGAAAGTAGAGGGTCGTCTTCAATAATCAAAATAGAATGCTTTTTCGTCTGATCCATACTTCCCATACTAGCGCTTTGTAAGCTAGTTTTCAATGTATTATCCAGGGATATCCTTTTTAATACTGATTGTCTCTCGATCTGTTACGATCTCATTCAAAATCGTATTGAGTAAGTTCTTGAGTTGACTCGCTCTACTGGCATTAAAATAATTGTTAGCCGACAAGTATGAGTTAAATACCGAGACCACATCAGCAGGAGGCTGGCTTAAAATAGTTACTGCATAAGCATCAACATCTGGATTCCGTGCTCCTTTACCCGATGGAATTTGGGTTGCTGTGTCAGCTATCGTGCATCGTAGGAAATCAAGCCCTTGAGGTGCACACAAATTGTATGCAGTCTGGTTAAATCCATCTGCTTCAAAATCGTCCTTATAAGAGTCGTACTGAGTACATGTCCAATTGTATGCGTTTGATTCACAATAATTGTTGCCCTGGGTGTCCTTTGGAAATCCTGGGCAAAATACACTCGGAGAGCACGCGGCGTATGGTATGCGTGAATTTGGTTCACCGTCTGTAATCACAATTTCTACCTGCTTTGTCTGAGGCGGTTTATTAGCAGCAAAGTAATCGTGAGAAAATGCAAATGCAGATCCAATACTCGTTAAGTCCATAACTCCTGTACACGCAGGGCTGGTGTTTCTCGTGTCTCCAAAACCGTTTTGAATTGCTTCTTTAATTTGGCTAAAGGTCAATCCACTTGAGGGAGTAACTGGTTGCCCGAGGTGGCTTAACCAGCGTGCATCAGCACCAAAAACGCTCACCCCTAAATGAAACTTATCACTGTTTGGCAAATTCGATAAATTGTCTACAAAATTTACTGCGGCATCTTCGAGCGCATTAAACCTGGTAGGCTTAGAATTACAATTTGTACAATTGGCCCCAGCATCCATACTACCCGTACAATCGAGAGATAGCACAATGTCGACGGAGTTCACATCTTTAATACTTTCCAATCTCCGCTCAGCAATAATTTTGGTTGAAGCAAATGCACGATCAGCAGTTACTGAAAGCATCTGAGTTCCATCTTGCTCCGTTCCTGTAATGTTAAAAGTGGTAGATCCTATTTGTTTTGTCGTATTTAAACTAAATGGTGAAGAGAAATACTCGCCTGACAATCGAGCAAGTAAGTCATTAATTTCACTCTCTGCTGAGTAATTTGACACTAGTGAATCAGTTGTTGATTGGCCACGCTTAACCGCCAATAAAAGCCGTGAGTATGTTGCGATCATAAGAACACCAATAAAAAGCGCCATGATGAGAAGATATATCAGCAATGCAGCTCCTTTGGTGTTAGCTTTTGTGTGTTTTTTCATCGTCCTGGCTTAGGTGTTGGTGTTGGTTTCGCAGTCGGTGACGGCTTCGGTGTTGGCGGCTTCGGTGTTCCTGGCACAGCTGTGGGTGATGCACTTGCAGTTGGGCTCGCTGAAGAAGGTGGTGTTGTCGAGGGCGGCGTGGATGGTCGAGTAGAAGCGGTCGGTGACGGGGTTGGCAATGGCAAAATAGATTGAATATCAGCAAAACGCGGTGAAATAAACATGACCAGTGAATCTTTAATACTTGGCGCATCTTTGTGTTCAAGATCGACCTGAACTTGCAAGCTCGTTTGTGGTTGCACTGGATACAAAAATTCGGTTGGAATTACTTGTTTTGATCGACCAGGCCCTGCCCATGAAAGACGAATTACACTATTATTTGTGTTTTCATAATACTCAAGATGTATGTCGACTAATGTGTTTTTTGTGAGGCTCAGTACTCCGAAATTTTCTGTTGCTGAATGATTTGTCCAGTTGTCGATGACAAGATTGTTCCCCACCCATAAACGAACCCCATCATCACTTCGAGTATAAAATGTGTAGTTTCCTGTCTCAGGAATTTCTAGTTGACCGCTCCACCGTGCAGAATACGTATCTGAAGCAATGGACTTAGACGGGCTTCCTGCTCCCCAATCAAAATCAATTTGTAAATCTGTTTGTGAAATCTTCAAATTAGTTAAGTCTTTGTTATCAAAATAGAGAGCCATTAGCCCGGTACCTGTTTGTGGATCTGGGGTAGTACTGGTTGCGGTGAATCGCTTTAAATCAAAGCGAGGAATCACAATCTGAGATCCTACAAAAGGAATGTTGTTCTTCAAAAATCTCCCATTTACTACTTTGTATTCATTTTCATCTACCTTTAGGGTTCCATCCGTAAATGAAATTTGCTTCCCCCACTGTAATGCATTGGTTAACTCAGATGAAATGTCACTTTTTGCCTGCTCTACTTCTTGGCTCCGTTTTGATTTTGTGTCTACTGTCAAAAAACTAACTACTAAATTTGTTGCCACAATGAAAATGAGGGCGGTCATCGTAATTCCCACCAAAAATTCTATTAATGTAAACCCTTTTTTTGTCATGACTGATTGATTCGATACAACAATAGCTTACTATCAACTTCTTTTGTTACACTTCCTTCTATCCATGATACGGTAATCGTAATTATTTTACTTTTCGGGTCTGGTGTTCCTGTTGTACACGATGTCTGAATACCTTCCTTGTTAGGATCACGACATACGTTTTCAATAGTAATACTACGCGTAAACTGCCCTTTTAAGGTACCTTCTGTCCCACTCTTTAAGGTCCACTGAAGGCTATTACCATTAAAAACAGGGTAATAGCTGCCAGCACTATACGTAGTCCAGTTTGCAAGAATCGCGTTTCGAGATACTTCCATACCTTCCTGCAATAAACCCGCAGCCTGAGTGTCGTACTTTGAACGGTCTGTACGGTTTGTGAGAAATGAAATCATCGAAAAGAGCGTTAAAAACACCATAGACAAAATAACCATCGCAAGTAAGACTTCTATAATAAAAAATCCATCGTTTCTTCTTCTCATAATTGTTTTGTTTCAATAACCCCTACTGAATTTATGTGGATTTCGTAGCTTTGACCTTGCTCGTTTTTCAATGTAATTGTTTCTTCCGAAAGTGGTGTCCCCGTTCCAAGCTCAAACCACACACTCACATCTTCATCAAAGGTAACCCCTCGCTCAAGTTGGCGCGTCATAATTGAAGCAAAATTAGCATCATTCCCGGTCGCAATAATATATGACTTACGATCCGTTGACACGATTCCCCATCCTTTTTTCTCCCGAGCATCACGAGAGAAAACTCGTGATGTTTGTAAATCATCTGAGAGTACTGAGGCTGATGTTCTCAGATTTTGTAATTGCGTTGACTGACGTGCACTAAAAAGAAGTGGAATTACAACAATAGTGACCAGTGTCACTACAATAATCATTTCAACTAATGTGAACCCGCGGGCAGCATTTTTCATAAACTTAACGAACTGTAATAAAGGTATTGCTGGTTGTTACTTGAGGACGAACTGAACTCAAGGTTGTAACATTGTCTGGGTTAATTGAAACAGTGACGGTACCAGCTGTTTGTGGAGTAACGATTACAGTACCCACAAAGACTTGCCCAATAAACTGCTTTTTATACTCAACTGTTGCATTCTCAATTGAAGCACCCGGGGTAACATTGACTGGAATTGTAACTCCCGTTAAGGATTCGCCTTCACTCTCGTAGAACGCAATAACGCTCAACGAAACAGGGGTGCCTCTCGTTACCTCTACATTTGCGGGCTCAATCCAAGCACTCAGTCGTGTTTCTTTTGCACTAGCACTAAAATCTGTTGTTGTTGGTCTACTCACGAGCCCGACAAGTACTGGAAGAATTACTGCCAGAGCGAAGACAGGGAGAAAATACAACGCAATTCGTTTCGCATTAACTCGAGACTCAGTTTGAGAAGAATTTGAATAGAAGTGATACTCCATAATTCATCTTATCATGGAGCAACCTCGCGCCATACAGGACGCTTGAAGGTAAGCGCTGCTGGATAATTAAGCAGAAGCTCAGGAGAAACGGTAAATGATTCTGCTGGCTCGTTTCTGTTTTCAATTTCAAGGTCTCTGCTCAGTGTTACCCCGCCGATTGCAACAACAGAACCTAATACGTTTAACCGCGAAGCACCTGCTCCAGTTGTAAATTGACCGTCACAATAGAAAATACCGGTGATGCTGGGAGAGCCTATTGCACTTGTGACAGCAGGGGCAACATTAATATTACCGCTCGCGATAACCATGAAAAATTCATTTCGAGGATTGTATGTCATGTTTCCGGAAATCGTTAAATCACCATCGACAAAAAGAATTACTCTTCGATTCGCCGGCAATGTTACCGCACTAGTAATGTTCATATTTCCAGTGTGTCTGTACCAGTAATACCCATCGCCTGTTGTCGCACCTCCTGCATTAAAGGCATTTCCTGCAACTGTTGCACCAGGATCAGTTGGGGTAATAGACACAGGAATCAGAGTCTCAAAGGCATCATAGTCAGGTTGTCTTCCAGTAAACGGACTTTGAGCAACCCAGTTTGTTGACGAAATCGTCCCGCTCCCAGATTGAATAGTACTACCAGAGTTACCCATGGCAATTCCAGGGAATCCGCCAAGACCGCTCTCAATCATTTCATTTAACGCGTCAGGCACATTTGAAATCACATTTCCTTGGGTTATAACGTGACCATTATTAGCTTGCCACCACGGACTCACTGCACATGCCGCTAAATCTACTTCTTTAGGTTCAGACCATCCACCAGCTGTACATTGCGTCAGGCTTGAGCCCTGGATGGTTGAGTAATACCGGAATGCACCAAGATTGGCGGTTGTGTACTGACAAACACCGCTTGCAACCGTTGGATCACAGGTTGGACCAAACCATGCAGTTCCTAAACGCGCCTGACTGTCATAAATGAGCGGCCCTGTGACAGGGTCGTCTCGTCTAACCTGTAATCGATAGTGCGTTGCACCAGTGACCGGTGCCCACTCCCAAGTAATTGACCCATCGGTTGCAGTTAATGAACTTGGACATACCTGGGTTGGGGGATCATGTGGTGTAGGGATTCCACAAAGCCACGTAATAACACGAACACCTACGGTCGCTGTGCACGTCTGACCAGTGATTAATCGTCCTGTCATGGTAAGCGTTCGCCATCCAGGTACAACACCTTGGACACTCATTGTGTAAGGAGCAATAACTTTGAAAGCAGGCGGTACGACGGCAAACCGAGTTGGATCGCTTGAGGTATACATTACTTGCTGAGCTAACCCACCGTTATATACATTCATAACCGGTGTAAATGTGGTCGTATCGTTTACAACAACGGATACAGGAGAGGAAGCTGCTCGAATCGTACAGTACGGGATCGGCCCTGTTACGTTTATGCTGACGACATCCTCTATCGTTTCCTCGGTATTTGCATTTGTACAACGCAAACGAACAAGACTACTTACAGGGCCAACGTTACTTGCAAGTGTACCGCTTAGTGCTTTTGCACCAGCCCATCCTATTGGAGCGCTGGTAGCAATTCCGGTACAGCTTGTTGCGTTATTCGTAGTCCAGGTAATAGTGATTGGTGAGTTCACTGGAAGTGTGAGCGGTCCGTCGCTTCCATTCACCTTCACATCAACTGACTGAGGTGGGAGCGAATTTACAACGGTCACCGCGGTTGTTGTTGAACATGCTTCTCTTGTTACACCTGAAGGATCGCGAGTTAAAATTGCCGCTCGAATAATTGTAGGTCCGCCGTTTGCCATACCGATTATGTTTCCCGTATAACTCGTTGTTTGCTCCGGTTCAACGGTAGCGATAGATGTATTACTTGACGTAAAACGTGCCCCCGTCAAAGGTCTCGTACCTCCAGTTTGGGTTACAACAGGAGCAAACGGCATGATGGTACCTCTTTCAATTGTGATTGCACCGGGAGAAGTTGCGGTACAAGTTGCAGGTGAAGGACACGTACAAGCAGGTCCTTCAAGACCACTCGCACATCCACTACAATTTGAACCAGGCAACGCAATTGGCGGCCGACATGCAGCATTACAGCCCAATCCCTCACTGTAACGACAACTTGGATATCCAGTTTCACTTATACTGTAAGCACATCCCGGAGTATAGGAACCTTTCGGAGTACAGCACAAACACCCTGCACCACAAGAACCGGCTCCATTATCACGACCAACTTCACCACAATTAGATATACCGCTAAACGGAGATCCTGAAGTACATGTACCGACTGTTCCACCAGGCGGTGGCGGCCCAACTGGACAATCAGCGGCACAAGTTGCATTTGTTTCCCCTGACTCACAAGAACCGTTTCCGCAAACGGTTGTTGCAGGTGGAATTCCTGAAGGAGAGCCACACGATCCACTTACATAATTACAGGTATTGTAGTTGTTGTAACAAATACCGAAGTTATATCCACAGCTTTTTTGAACAGTACCAGCAGTACACCTCATTGTTCCACCACAAGAACACGCGTTTGTAATTGGGTCTTGGGTACATCCCGGTCCTGAATTACATGTCCAGGCAAGAGGAGCTTGGCAGCAAGTGATAGTATCAACAGCACAAAGCTGCGCCTGGGCTATCTTAGGGGAAACAGAATAAAGGACAACAAGACAAAATAGAGCACCAATTACCTTTAGAAACGTTTTCATAAAATCTAATAATTAATTGTAAACAAAACTGGACGATTTGCTACTGGGTATAATATTTCTAATTCCCGATTTGGCTCCTGTGATGACATAATGAAACTTCTGAGCGCAAATTCAGTAAGCGCACGCTCTTTTAAATCCTTGGCTTTTTTAACCTCGTAATTCCCGTTCTTGTCTAAATACTCGTCCGAAATATAGATATCCCATATAATATTATCCCCCTCACCAATCAGTCGGAAGCCAATATCGACTACCCCCCGGTCGTTTTTAATAAGAAAACCATAATCATCAGATGGAGTAGAAACCTTGTTAATAACAAGATTTTTTTCGGCAAATTGCAGTTCTTTTAATATAGCGAACACTTTCTCTTTATCTATCTCAATTCGTCCATCATCACTCGCAGTTGTTTCTGTTTGTCGTGAAGTAAATGATCGAAAACTAGAAGCAATCTTAGGAAAGATAGTGGGCAGCGCGATTAAGGCAACAAACACCACCATGAATATGACTTGAATCCGTGATGCTCTCATACTCACTCAGAATAGCACAAAGTGCTTCAGAAGAATAACTATATCCTTTTTAGTTATGCGATTGGAGATAATGTGGGGACTAACTCGTACACGAGTGGGGCGAATTTATTTCGCACAGTACTCGTACCTATTACATTCGACATTGAAATTTGATTATTTCTTAGTTCGTTGTACAAATCTGCATCCAACTCAAAAACAGTATCCCTGCCATCTTGTACACTGTCAAAAGTCCAACTCAGAAACCCGAGTGGCATAGATAATACTTTATTCCAAACAAGTGTCTTTTTCTCCTCATCATTTCCGTAAGCATCTGAACCAGCAATTTGAATATAAATAACCAGCCGACCATCTTCTCGCGACTCAACGTGCATTGCATCAAACGGTCTATATTCATTATTTGGACCGGCATATCCAGTCGTGCTGTACATTTCTTCTGTTGCGTCTGTGGTTAACACTACAGCAATGCCTTTTCTTAAATCGACAAGATTTGCAGTAGCTCCGACAATCGTGTCTCCTTCTACTAATACGTTTTTCTCTTTATTCAAAACGGCATGTTCGTTGTGACTCAAAGCAGGGATAACATGTGGTGTTTCAAGTCCTTCAAAATATAAATCGGCCATTGCTTGAACAGTAGCTTGTGATTCAGGATTGAAATCAAACAACAAAACACCGGCATCTTGAAGTAATTGAACATCTCCGTACACGTTTAAGTTAATTTTAGTTCCGTCTTTTAGCGCAAACTGAGTTTGCGTAATAAACTCAGGGTCACCTATGAGTTCAGGGTTATGAAGGCCAAACGCCATTTCTTGAGCTGATGGTGCTTCACTAGAGGTTGCTTCTCTCGCATCGATGAATGAAGTGAGCACTGTAGTAAGTTCTCCATTTACTGGCACTGCGTTAAAGCGATACACATTCTCGAGTTGAGCTGGATTTCCAATAACGCTCGACGCAAACTCCTCAACAGGTTTCCCGTTTGGTCCTTGTACCGGAACATAGTCAAGCACTAATGTGCCATCAATATATATTGCAGTAACAGGGATAGCATCGGCTGGCTCACCTTCATCCATAAGGAATTTCACTTCAGTTCCAGGGCGTGGCACGAAGCTGCCAATTCCAGGAAGATTTGGGTTTGATGGATCTGCATACGTAAAAAGTAAACTTCCAGGGGTCACGACTTTCCCGTCCTGGTCGGTAAATTCCTCCGTATTGGTAATATGACCAACCAAATACACACTGCTGTCAGGTGATTGTAATACTGAGAATTGAGCGGGGAACTTGGTTAGATCAAGTGCATCCTCAGGATTCGCAAGTAATTCCTTCGCAATATAGTCTCGTGTACCTTCAAGTTCACTCATCATGCGCAGTATTTGTTCTTTTGATTGTGCATCCAGAGAGTTATGTTCCTGCAAAATACCGAAAAGCTCCACATCGGTTAATGTGCCAATCACCGGATCATTGTTAGGTATTACCTCAAGCTCTGCCGCGGTTACGGGTTCGGGTGTGCCTGATCCTGAAATCCCAGGTTCCACTGTTGGCTCTTGTGCTTGCCTCATAATTCCATTTGCCTCTTCGAAGGATATATAAGGGTTCTCAACAATAAGGTGATATGGATTCTGTTCTGTGGGATTAATGGCGTCGGAAGCATTCACTTGTTCTGGCTGAGAACCAAGTGCGCCGAGAGTAACACCGACAACAGCAGTCGCCGTTGCGGCGCGTTTGAAGTTAATATCTTTAAAAGATAATCCTGTTTGGCGTTCCATAGGTTTGGGTTGTTCCGTCCCTATTGCCTTTGCTTCGATGTCATCTTGCATACATACATACTATATCAAACGGCAAGGTCCGAAAAATCTAATCTATGGGTTAATATCATAACCCTGTTTACGGGAAATGTCAAATATTATAAGGTTATTGTGGGTATTTTTTGGGGAGAAAAGACTACTGCCCTCTGAAGTTTTTTCCGAAGGCCACCTGAGAACGAGCCTCGAGGGACCAGCACACATAAGTATAAATTTAATATACTTGTTTAATCAATAAAAGAAAAGCACGGCAATAAAATTGGGTGGGAGAGGGCTTTCTGAGTGCTCTTTAAATTGGTGAATCAAACATAGTACAATATGGATACCAACCATGATCTTTAGTATCTTCAAACGAACGATTGATATAGTTGGATCTTCTGTTTTACTCCTCGTTTTCTCGCCAATTGTATTAGTAACTGCAGTCATCATAAAAATCACTTCTCCTGGGCCTGTCTTTGCAGATACTCCAAAGCGAGTCGGGATGAATGGCAATCTGTTTTATCCGTACAAATTCAGATCAATGATTGTCAACGCGTATACCTTGCTTAAAACCGATCCAAAATTTAAAAAAGCGTACGAAGAGCAACAAAAGTCGGGGAATTATAAAATTAAAAACGATCCACGGGTCACCCCTATTGGCAAGATTATTAGAAAACACTCAGTTGATGAAATTCCACAGCTCATTAATGTCTTACGAGGTGAGATGAGTATCGTTGGTCCACGCCCGTATTATCCAGATGAGCTTGAGAAACAGTTTCAAATTTATCCGGAGAAAAAACACTTGATGAAAGATTTGTTGTCAGTGCGTCCAGGAATTACTGGTTACTGGCAAGTATCGGGCAGAAGTAGTGTGAACTTTGAAAAGCGAATTGAGATGGACGCCTATTATGCACGCAAGCGATCAATACTTTTTGATATTCAAATTCTCATCAAAACTCCGTGGGCAATGATCTCTGGAAAAGACACGGTATAAAATTACTCGGTGGCTGCAGGAGGAAGTGTTGGTATTGCGGTCGACTGAATGACAAATTCAAGATCCGACGCATCAGTGACGAGCAGTACCTCTTCAACTTTATTGTATTTCCCGCTCGCAAAGATGCGTTTTCCGATGTACTTCTCAAGGGTGACATTTACAGGTATTGAAAGGGTAACCGCTTCTCCGTCCCCGGTTTGTAAATAATATTTTCCATCTCCGACTTTTCGTAATATTCCAGTGTATGCAGTTTCACGCCATGGATCTGGGGTAACTACTGGTGTTGGTGTCGGGATAAAGTCTTTTACAACAGGAACTTTTGTCAAAACACTATTACTAATCCATCCAATACTTGCACCACCTGCAAGAAGAATAATTGTGAGCGCAATAGCGGTGAGCGGGTGAATGGTAAACCGAACGTCAACCCCTTCCCCATCCATAACCTTCTTCCACCACAACTTTAAATAGGTAACTGGATTTGTAACTTTTAACGAAATTAATGGGGGGTTCTCAGGATCGTCTTTGAGATCATTGCTCGCGATGAAAGAAGGGAGTGTTTCTTTTTTTGATGCGCCTTTGAGCGACATACTTTACTCTACCATAATTGAGTAGAGAGCAATTACTCTTTTTCGGCTACACGCGGTTCATACTTTTGGAATAATGGGACTACTTCAGAAATTACTCTTTTTTCAACTATGCTCGACAGGTGAGAGGCAAGATTTCCACTGTTGATCCAAAATTCGTGTGAGGTAATTCCTACCATATCGTAATAGGTCTTTGCGGCGAATGGCGTGATTGGCTCGAGTAATGAAGCAATCGCATAGGTCAAAGAAACCAGTGAAGGAGCGGCTTTCTGAAACGCCTCAGGGTCGTTCTTCTTCGTGGTCCACGGGGTTTTATCATTGAAATATCCGTTCGCATACTGGGCAAGCGATTCAATCTCTTGATAATAATTTTTAAACTCGCTTTTCTTCAAACATGAAATTGAGTTAGCGAGGACACTTTCACATTTCTCAATCACCTCAGGATCGATCTCTCCTGATATTTCGCTATTTTTATACAGCGATAATGTTCTGTGGATATAATTTCCCATATGCCCAACTAAGAGATCGTTATTCTTCTTATAAAAATCATCCCACATGAAGTTAGCGTCAGCGGTTTCAGGCATGATTGTTGTAAGATAAAATCGCAATGCATCTGCACCAAACTTCTCAATAAATTCACCCGTGTCGATGACAATCCCTCGGCTTTTTGAGAACTTCGCTCCCTCAAGATTCAGGTACTGATTAATTGCAGGGAAATCAGGAAGATTGAGTTCTTCATCGAATGTCATAATTTGCCCTGGCCAAAAGATAGTGTGAAAGATAAGATTATCTTTCCCCATAAAGTAATAATGTTTTGCTTCCTTATTTTTCCAGAAGAGTTTCCAATCTTTTTGTTCTCGCTCTGCCCATTCAAGTGACGCTGAATAATATCCGATCACTGCATCAAACCACACGTATACCCTCTTATCTTCAGCACCTTTTAAGTCTTTTGCAATTTCAGAGGGAATTTCTACTCCCCAATCAAGATCACGGGTAACAGCTCTCGCCTTTAATCCTTCCTTAAACCACTTCTCAGTTTCAGCAACTACCCACTTCCTCCAGTACTTTTTCTTTTGGCCAACGAACTTTTCTATTTGATTTTGTAATTTGTCCCAACTAATAAACAAGTGATCAGTGTCACGTAGTTCAACAGGCTTTTTGTCGATCTTACTTACTGGATTAATAAGATTCTGATTGAGAAGGCTGCCGCAGTTGTCACACTGGTCACTTCTGGCGTCTACGAATCCACACACAGGACAGGTTCCCTCTACATATCGGTCAGGAAGAAACTTACCTTGTGAAGGAGAGTAATATTGTGGCTCAGTTTTTATTTCTAAAAGTCCTTTTTTATAAAATGCCAACAGAAATTCCTGAGTAATCTTACGGTGGTGATCTGTTGCGGTTTTTGTGTAATTGTCATAACTCATTCCAAGAGAATCAAAGAGCGCTACATCCTTTGGGTGGTATAAATCTACAATCTCCTGAGGAGTTACCCCTTTCTTATCTGCTTCAACAGTGATTGGTGTACCAAAACAGTCTGAGCCTGACGCCATGAGAACGGGATGTCCCAGTAGTCTGAAGAATCGTGCAGTAATATCAGCAGGCAGTAAATTCCCTGCAACATGGCCAACATGCAGATTACCATTTACATATGGCCAAGCAACGGCAACGAAGATGGGCTCTTTCATGGGGTTTATTGTATCACGCGAGTATTATTCGTGATACTAAGGGCAAATACGCTGTACAAATCACAAGCTAAGCGGAGTCTTCACTGGAAGTTCAAACCAAAAGGTGCTCCCTTTGTTTTCTTCAGAAATAACTCCAATTGCTCCTCCAAACTTTTTAATCAAAAGTTTACTAATATACAGTCCCAACCCCGTTCCAATCGTTTTTCCAACTTTGGCCTGTACCCGATAAAACTTTTGGAAGAGACGCCTTTGCTCCAGAGCTGTAATCCCTGGACCCGTGTCAACGATTTCTAGGCGAATGGTATGTGCACTTGGATTCGAAAGGTTTATTTCAACACTCCCTGTTTCAGTATATTTAATTGCATTACTGACAAAGTTAATTACCACTTCTTGTAATCGATCTTTATCTGCGTAAACAGTGTCAGAGATATTTGGCGGGCAATTATAAGTAAAGGCGAGTCCTTTGTGTTGTGCTTCAATTTGAAACTCTACAAATATTTCCTTAGTCGCTTCGCTCATCCGAAAAGTTTCAACATTATAAATAATTCGACCTTCCTCAATGCGACTTACATTTAACATGTTGTTTACCAACCTGACCATGCGTTGAGTGGAAAGCGCTGAATCTTGCAGGAACTCTTTCGTCTTATCTGAAATTGGTCCGGAGTCACCCGCGATTACCATTGAGAGAAATCCTTTAATAGCGGTTAGCGGAGCGCGTAATTCATGAGCCGCCATATTTATAAATTCATTTTTCTTTAAATCCAAACTTTTCAACTCCTGGGTTAGTATTGTTAATTTCTCCTTTTGCTCGACTTCAGTTCTTACACTTCTAATAAGTAAAAATCCAAAAATAATACTGAACAAAAATACCCCTAAATCAACGAGCGAGATAATAAAACTCGTCGGGTATAGGAATATACGAATAAGCAGAATGAACCACAATGTGATCGTAAAGACTTCTGTTGCAATAACGCGGATATCAAATAATTTGTGTCTTACGATTGAGTACGCGGTAGAACCGGTAAAAAAGAGTGTGTATAGCGGGAAGAGTGGAACAAAATCACTGATACCAAAAACTAAAATTGGAATAATAATTGTTACGATCAGACAACCAAGCATCGAAAGGATTCCAAACATCAAAAACAAAACCTGTTGTTTTTCAAGACCTGAGGAATGTCGTAACCGTTTGAATAGGATAACGCCAACCGAGATGCTCGCAAATATTACGTATATCATAAACATAGCAAGACCAGGTCCTGGGGTAGGTTTAGGGGTTAACCCGCTCGTGTCGACTTGTGAAAAAGAGAGTGGCGTTAACGAAGTAATCATCACGACAATAGTTGCAGCTACTAAAAACAACAGTTTCTTTCTCCCCATTTGTATATGCTTGGATGGCAATGTGTGCGCGAGCAATACGAATAACGTACAAATCGGAGTTGCAAAGAAATTACTTAATCGAATAAGCCACAGGATAACTTGAGGTGTTCCTGGTGACAGTGAGCTATTTTGTATAACAAGCCACATTGAAATATTAAGGCCCAAGAGTGCGAAGATTTTATTGGTCGCACTGGATCTATTCGTGCGATATACAACAATTGAAAGAATAAGATTGGTAATACCAACAACAACCAAAAAGAGCGTAGATAAGGAAGAAAAGAATTCCATGGGCAGTTATATGAAGTATACCTTATTTCTCTACCCACTTTTGCTTCACACCCGGCTTAAAAAAGAGTGGGTCTTCCGCCGGCCACAATACAATTCTCGGTCTCGCAAAGTCACCAAGTCCTTTCTCTATTTCTCGATACTCAGAGCTGTGTTTCAGTAAACTCTGCACAATAGATTCACTCAACTTTGATTTTAAAATGTCACTAGTGTCGACTTCCTTTTTCATCTCGATATTAATCTCTAAATACTGGTTTTCATGCTCGTCACTTTTCGTTAGCATCGTGAATTTTCCGGTAATAGACCCACTGACTGCTTCATCGTACAAAGCGGCCTTTATCCATTCCGGATAAATGAGAAGCCCATAGAACGATGTTGAAAGGTCAATGCGTTCATATACATATACAAAAGGGAGTTCCTGTACAAACGAGGATATCCCCGCTTTCGCTGCTTCTTCGTGTAAGTTTATCCCAAATGTAGATAACGTTTTTGACGCATGTGCGAAACTAAATACACCGCCACTATCTCCTATGGCATATCGAATAAGCGGCATTGCATTATTTCCCGTTAATAGCAATTGCCCATCTTGTTCTTCAAAATTTATAAAGTGAGGATTAAATTGCGCGAGGGTTGGTGTTTTCTTGATCGGTGAAAACAGCTCAGAGAATAATTGTTCATTGTCTCGCGCAAGTCTTTTAATCAGTGTTGCAGAAGTAGTCTCAGTCGCCATTGCACCGATGTCAGCACTACCATATATGCTCATAATGTCTCTGAATATATTTTTAGATCCGATTTTTTCTGCAATATAATCCCGGTATTTTTCACTAATTGCCTCAGCTGCAAAGAGTGTTTTTATATTTAAATTTTTTAAGGGAATAGACAGGGCTTCTGCCTCATCGAGAATATCTTTAATAAACGGTGGATACCCTGCAAGAATTGTTTGTTTATATTTTGGTGCAAGTTTTTCAAGAATACTAAAAATCTCCTTCTTATTAAATCCTGGGGTAATAAGTGAAAGTTGATACTTATTTCGAATTGCTGCGATTTCAAATCCCTTATACGTAATGAGTCCTCCGATCCAGAGTCCCATACCAAAACACACAACAACAAGCGTTGGACTATTTTCTAAAATATCGTTTCGTTCTAGGAATTCCTCAAGAAGCACAGAATACTGCCAATCAAGCTGTTCTGTTCTTAAAAAATAGAACGGTGTACCGGTAGAGCCAGAGGTTGCAGTGTAAACGCTTGCATCTGCAATTTTGCCGTTCCAACAGAGGGATTCAATCGGATACTGAGTTAAGTAATTTTTCTTGTTAACAAATGGAACGTTTTTAAAGTCTTCATATGTGTTCACCTGATCTGGATTAATGTGTGCTTGAGATAAAAAATCAGCGTACGCAGGAACATTCACCGCAGCTTCTTTAAACAATGAAATCATTCGTAATTCACGCTCTCGCATCCATTGGTCAGAGGTGAGTGCACTCATCTGTCGCCTTATTTCAGTAACGTTCCGTGATGATTCCATAGGAGATTAAAAATGAAAGGGACGAGGGAGATGAATTGAGAAGAAGCGTTTTCGATGAAACTCTACCTCTGCAAGGCGATCAGAGACAATGTTTGTAGGAAGTCGTTTTGAATTACTGATTGTGATAATTGTCGAGACTGTTTCTTCAATACGGCCAATTCGTTTCAGTACCCGCGCATGATTGTATCCATCGCGTTCAAGCTCATCGACAACGTTAATAAGTCCTCCTGCATTTGCAACATAATCCGGGATATACACAACGCCCCGATCAAATAATGCGATTCCAACCTCTTTTGAAGCGAGTTGGTTATTCGCACTTCCACAAATAATGTGTGCTTTTACTTTTCCAATATTTTTTATTGTAAATTCATTACCCATCGCACACGGTGCATACACATCAACGGTAGACTGGCCAATTTTTGTTGCTGACACGACCGTTACCTTTGGATGTTTGCCACTGACTTGTGAGACCGCCTCTCTGTCGACGTCGGCAATCGTTACAACCGCCCCGTCGTTTACCAACAGATCAACCAAACTCGAACCAACTTTCCCGACACCCTTCACTGCAACGCGAACACCTTGTAATGAATTTTTGTGCATGACCATTTCGACTGATTTCTTAATAGCAACATAAGTGCTCAGTGCCGCATATGGAGATGGGTCACCTGCTAACCCTTTTTTCCCAATAAAGTATGGACAATCGGTCAACATGTATTGAACATCTGATTCACTGATTCCCACATCTTCACCCGTATGGAATCTCCCTTTTAATTGTTTAATAGCAGACGCATAGGCTTTAAGAAGTGCTTTTGTTTTTTGCGTTTTCGGGTCACCAATTATGACGGCTTTCCCACCTCCGTGTGGAACGTGGGCAAGTGCACATTTATATGTCATCGCTTCTGAAAGTCGCATGACATCAGCAAGGGCGCTCTCTTCACTTGCATATGGAAACATACGAGTTCCACCTACCGCGCTGCCTAAATTGTTGTTGTGAATTGCAATAAATCCAGTAAGCCCGCTTTTCGGTTCTGACATCCGATATACCCATTTATGAGAGCTGATACCAGGAAGAAGTGTTAGCGTCGTTTCCATACTCACAGCTTAATATCTATCCGTTCGTGAACATACTTTCTCGTGTCGTTATGACTAATAATATGTTTGACCGCGACAGTTCCAACAACCCCTCCCAAGAGCGCTGCAGTTCCCAACTGTGACCATGATATCAACTCTCTATTTAGCACCTTTTCAACTGACTTGGTAACACGCGGATGGACGTGCTCCTCTCCACCAATAATATCTTCAAGGATAAGTGCACCAATATCTGAAAGGCTCTTAATATTTGAAAGCTTCTCATTCCAGTACTGTTCAGGTTTACCGAAAAACTGGTCATACCCTAAGTCATATCGCTCAATATGGAGAATTACTCCATCCGCATTATCAGTAATCATAAGAACAGGGACTTTGTATTTTTTGGCAATTTTGCGAATTTCCATCTTTAGACCGATGTTATCAATTTCTTCAAAAATCATCGTGATTTTTTTTGCTTCAAGCATTTCACTTAGCCCTTCGATTGAAATACCGTGGTCGAGCACATGCACTGTTAAAAATGGATTGTTCTCATACATTCTCCGGGCGGCTATTACTGATTTGTTTACACCAACCAGTGGCAACCCCGCAGGAAGACGATTCAAATTGGTTGTATCAAGTTCATCATAGTCTGCAATGGTAATCTCGCGAGAAATCCCCGACTGCACCAACGTGTATGCAATGTTGCTCCCGACGCTTAATCCAAAAACAGCAATTTTTTCATCGTAAAGCCTTTTTTGTTCCTCTGGGGTTACGAGATCTCTGTTTCTATTTGTAATGAGTTCGAAGTATGGATCACTGGTAACTGACTTTACGCAACGGTTAAGCCAGGGATAGTAAATATAAACAAATTCATTCTTTTTTCTGTTTTTATATTCTTCAAAATGAGCGCTACTGTATACAGCCTCTTTATCACTCCCAATAAATTCTCCATTCTCGATAAAGTACAACTCTTTCAATTGCCGTTCAAACACATCGAGCAATTCAACTGATTTGTGTGCTTTGAGAAACGCTTCTCCAGACTCCGGAGTAAATACTGTTGGTGTGTGATCCATTGTATTCATTTTTTTGTATTAAAAAAACCCGCTTTTTGCGGGGTGACGAGTAGAGAGCTTACAGAAGCTCTTCTGTTTTTTCTGTCATACTCTGTGACATGTTTCTTGCATATGGTACAGCTTTTTACGGCAGAAGAAAAGACTGCTAGTTACCAAGTAACATCACAGTCTTTCCTTATTTCTGGCTAATTACCGTGTTACTGAAATAACACCTGATAATTCTCCACTGGCTGTCGCAATTAAGCGTCCGTTCGTATCACGATACACTGTGTATCCCGTATTTGCAGCAGTTCCTGTTGAAGGATCCACTGGAATTGCAGCGATATATGTTGGAACAACAAGTTCTTGTTGACCTACAGCAGCTTCAATTTCTCCGGCTGCGCCTAAGTTAAAGCAGCTTCCTCCAGTTCCAATACATGTTGGAGTTGACGGGAAACTGTTAACGTTCGCATCTGTGTTGGTATCTGGTAAGTTACCATTGTGTTCAGCTGCGAATTGATAAATTGCGTTTGTGATACCAAGAAGATCAGCACGTCGTTGAGAATCACGAGCTTGTGCAAATTGTCGTCCTGGATTAACAGCAACTAAAACGATCGCTGCTAAAATTCCGATAATACCGATAACAACGAGCAATTCGATAAGGGTGAATCCTTCGCGTACTGAAGTTTTTCGCATCAAGGTGAGACCAGCTATTTTTTTATTTTTCATGTTCATGGCAGTTATGACTGGTTCACCTCCTCTTTCCTTAGTTGTACAAGGTTTTAGAGTGGCGCGTCAAGTGGAGGGGACACTTTAGTATTCAAATTGCTATAAACACTATCCAGTTTATCCTGATTTATACGAGGAGTGCCGCTTTGGAGGAGTGATTCGTCTACTTCATTTGAGACACGAAATGCTGAAAAAATAGTCTGAGCAGTGAAAGCCACAAGTAAGGCTATCACTAGTAATACTAAACCAAGTCCTCCAATTGACACTAGTCTACTGGAACTGGTGCTGCGTTGTGGTGTTGTTGCTCTCATACTAAAAATTCGTGTATAAAAATCCTCCGTATTTCACTGTCACCGTACTGTCTACTTCATTCGTGGTGAGTGCGAATGTCACGGGACGAATAAATACTTTTAGTTTGCTTACTGCGATTAATGTATCGCTAATGGCTTGCTTTGTTCCAGTCAACGTGATTAAAAGGGGCAATCCCTTTAAACCAGCCTTGTCGGAAATTTCTGCTGTTACCGGAAACTCATAATTCGTAAGTACTCCCGATTTTTTAATTTCATCAAGACTAGAAATTACTGAAATAACAGTATTATCTCCCGATAACGTACTGGTGATTTGATTTATTTTTTCACCGTTTTTCTCAAGTTCCGACTGTAAGACCGCACTATCAACGGCTGCCTCAGATGCTTGAATTTCAGTTGACAGGGTTTTTACTTCTTGTGCTTTAACTGGCAATTGGCGAAGCAATATAAGTATACCCATGCAAATAACGAGATTTACTACATTCACGGCAATCACTTTAAATAAAACGGGTGAGATTTTTTTCTTTTCGGTAATTTCCATAATTACTTTTTATAATCCATCTGCATACTAAATGGGATACTGGCTTCAGTTAACAAACTTGAAAGCGGGACTGTGACTTTAGAAAATTCAGGCGCATCTTCAAGTACTTGTTTCAGTTTTAAAAGATCTGCTCGTGATTCAGCGATACCGCTAATACTTACCTTACCTGTTTCGATATTTACATCATAAGCGAGAATTGTTGTTGTCGGGATTCGTTTTTGTTCAATACTATTTACAGGAACTTGCGGGTACGAGATTGCTTTTATAACTGCGTCTAATTTATTCGTCGCGGCGTTCACCTTCGTGATTTCGCTCGATACTGCCGTTAAAGAAGGTTGCCCTGATACGACTTCCTTCGGCGTATTTTTCTTCGACTGCAATGCAAGTGCTTCTTGAGACAGCAATGTGTATGTCCCAAGAGCCGCAAGGAAGCACATAAACACAACGACAGACCATACAAGCGTTAACGTCCAAAGCCTGAAATCTCTCATCTGATTTTTGTAGTGAACAACCCACGCAGGAGGAAGCAAGTTGATCGAGTATGCATTTGAAGGCTCTTCTGGATTAATCGATTGTTGAGAGATCGCAATAATATAGTGCTGTATATCACTTTCGCTTAGCCCTGTTACTGAGAGTTTTAAACCTTCAATGGGAAGATTCAATTTAACTTGTATTGCGTTCAAAAACTCTTTGGTGAGGCCATTTCCACAAACAGCAACCTTTGCAATGTCATTTTTATTAAAGCGTGCGAGAATCTGTGCGAGATTCGCAACAACAAGCTGGTCATCTGCATTATTAATAACACTCGTGGCGAGCACTTTTTTCCCCGAGATAACGGTTGCAACAATCGTTCCTTTAGATCGATATACGACGAGCTTCCCTTCGGCATTTCCTTCCGCAATCCGCTCCAAACAAAGTGACGTCGTCTCCACAAATACCGGAAGCAATCCGGCAGCATCAACGGCACCCACGAATCCAGAGAGGTCACCTACTTCAATTGCAACGAGTAACACTTCGTAAGAGTCACTTTTCTCGCCAATAATTTTCCAATCAAGCACCATTTCCGATCCTTCATGAGGCAAGAATTCTCTTGATTGCCAGCGGACTGCTTCATCAAGTTCAGATAATGAAACACGAGGAAGTACGAGTGTTTTCATAAAAGTAGAAAACTCAGGGAGAATTAAGCCTATTGCTTTTTCTTTCAACCGCTCCTTTTTCCAAATCATTTTCAAAAGGCCAGCAAACTCTCCCGGCTTTTCTACTTTTCCTTGAGAGACGATGCCGTCAGGTATTTCGTAAGTAGCGGCTTTGACGACATGCTTTCCCTCCTTAGAAGTCTTTACAATCTTTAGCTTATGATTACTAACTGATACAGAAACAAATGATCGACGATACATGGGCAGAATGTTTATTTATTATAGCTGGATGGGATTAATACACAAAGGCAGATCAAATATGAGACACGATGTATACTTAACTTATACATACTGCCCCATGAGAACGCGTATTCATTCAGGAGAAATTTACATTGGGGTTGTAATCTCTATTGGTATCTTCATCATGCTTTCACAAGCTGTGGTTTTGCTTTCAAATACCGGTTATGAATTGATTGGATTTACCCGTGCTCGGAATGCAGCGCGCACCCTTGCGCTCACTAAGATGGAGTACGCACGGAATCTCCCATACGATAGCGTTGGGACAGTCGGAGGCATCCCATCTGGAACGATTGCACAAAATGAAACGATTTCATTAAATGGACAACAATATGTAGTACAAACCACGGTTCTTTATGTTGATGATCCGTTTGACGGCGTGAGCCCTATTGATACCGTTCCGAACGACTATAAAAGAGTTCGTATCGAGGTCACATGGGCGGGACTTGGACCCCGATCAACCAAATCTGTCCTCGTGAGCGATATTGCGCCTAAAGGAGTGGAAAAGGTAACAGGTGGGGGAACGCTTTCCTTCTTAGTGTTTGATTCCACTGGAACCCCAGTCTCAAACGCTTCTGTTACTATCGCAAGTAGTGGACTCACTCCACCAGTCAACCAATCGCTTACTACGAATGATAATGGAAGAATTGTTGTACCTGGTGCCCCTGCATGTGTGAAATGCTATCGAGTGACTGTAACAAAATCAGGGATGAGTACAGATCGGACGTATGGAGCAAATGAAGTTGCAAACCCTGCGAAGCCAGATCTCACCGTAACGGTCGGTGGGCTTACCGATATGAGCTTTACGATTGATAACTTGGCTACGCTTACTATTTCAACAGTCGGGGAGAAGTCTCTTGGATTTCCGTCACTTCCTTCACAATCACTCTTGTTGATTGGCCAGAAAATTATTGGGACAGATACCCTCGATAATCCCGTATATAAATACTCACAGGCGGTTACCACTGATAGTGGCGGAACACTGACCCTCAGCAATATGGAATGGGATATCTATACGATTCAACCAGCAACAGCATCAGCACGGGTTGTGAGTGGAACTAACCCACTTGTCCCGCTTCTTCTTTCACCAAGTGCTACCACCAATATCGCAGTGAGCCTTTCACCACGAACAACACATTCCTTGCTCGCCGCGTTTGTCGATGCGAGCCGCAATCCAATTGCCTCTGTTGCTGCAACGCTTATAGATAATGGCACTCCAATTGCAACCATTTCAGGTGGTTTGAACTCAGATCCAGATTACGGTCAAGGCTTTTTCTCTGGTCTGAGCGCAAAGACCTACACGATTGAAGCAAGCGCTTCCGGGTTTCAACCGATTTCAAATCCGGTGTCCGTAAATGGAACTGACTATGATGAACTTATATTAAACCCATGAGACACCGTAACCAATCTGGATTCACTTTAGTAGAAACAAGCGTAACAGCCATATTATTAGTTACCCTTGCTGCAGGGATTGTTGGCTTACAGTATATTTTAGGGAACATTCAAGTAAATACTTTTCAAAGCTTCACGAATGTAGAGGCGGCGAGTGGAGCAATCAATCGAATTGAGCGAGAGATCCGCACTGCACGCCAGGGTGATAATGGGGCATTTCTTCTCGAGTCTGGGACAAACAATTCGCTCACGTTTTATTCGGATGTTGATGCAAACGGATCTACGGATAAAGTAACGTACAGTTTGTCCGGAACAACGCTGACTCGAAGCGTTATCAGGCCAACAGGATACCCCGTGACATATCCACCAGGAACAGCACAAGTGACGACTGTCACTGACATTATGCGAAACGGAGCAACTCCCCTTTTTACCTACTACAACGGAAATTGGCCAGGGGACACAACAAATAATCCTCTCGCAACACCAGTTAATCTTTCGAATGTAAAAATGATCCGCATTTATATCCGACTAAATAACAAAGCTAATGATAGTAGAAATGATTATATTCTCGACACGAGTGCAACCATTAGAATGGTTAAAACAAACCTATGAAACGAAAATTAATACAAGGAACTATTACTCCAGCCCTCATTGTTATAACCGGTGCATTTTTAGTAGTCATTTACGGGCTATTGTTTCTGCTTGTGTTGCAGGTCGACTTTAGCAATAGAAATTTAGCGAGTGAGAGTGCGCTTTCGCTTGCCGAAGCAGGAATTAATTATTACCGTTGGCATTTAGCACATGATCCGGCAGACTTTACAGATGCAACAACAAGCGCAGCACCCTATGTTCATACGGTTACCGATCCGTCAGGAGGTGTCCTCGGCACATATAGCCTGACAATCACACCTCCTGCGAGTGGATCTGCAATTGTGACAATTAAATCAGTTGGAGCGTCATCGCTGTACTCAAAAGTAACCAGAACAATTACTGCCCAATATGGACGCCAATCATTGGCTAAGTATTCATTTTTACAAAACGCTTCAGCCTGGTATGGCTCTGGAATTACTGTCAACGGTGATATCCACAGTAATACCGGAATTCGAATGGATGGAACGAACTTGTCGAAAGTAACAAGTGCAAATACAACTTACACCTGTGGCAGTGAAACGGGGTGTAGCCCTTCCCAAAGTAGACCTGGAGTGTGGGGTTCAGGTGGAGATCAAACTCTCTGGCAATACCCGGTACCTTCTGTTGACTTTAATGCCATATCGTTTGATTTTGCTCAAATGAAAACGGCAGCGATTGCAAACGGACAGTGGCTTGGTGCGTCAGGTGCCGCTGGTTACCATTTAATTTTCAATTCCAACGGAACATATACCATTCGCCGGGTTACTGGAACGAACTACTATGACGCATATGATGCTGATAATGGATGTCAAAGACAGTATCAACGAATTACCAGCGAGACACAGATCGCAACAGGTTCTGTCTCTCAAAAACCAATCTTATTCTTCGAAGACACGTTGTGGGTGGAAGGAACAATAAATGGAAAGGCGACAGTAGTGGCAGCAAAATTCCCCGTGCAAACAAGTAACACAAATATTTGGATTCCTACAAATCTTAATTATTTAGCATACGACGGAAATCACAGACTCGGACTGATCGCTCAAACTGATATTTACTTTGCACGCGACATTCCCACAAACTTTCGAGTTGACGGTGCACTCATGGCACAGAAAGGGAAAATTATTAGGCATGGATATATTAGTAGCTGTGGAAGCACAACCAATGCAGTCAGAAACAGCTTGACGATTAACGGTGCGATTATTTCGTATAACAAGTCCTATTGGAATTTTAATAATCCTGTTGTTTCTGGTTTCACAACACGAACGATTAACTATGACACGAGATTACTCTATGAGCCTCCTCCATACTTTCCAGTTACTGGTGACTATGAATTCATAAGCTGGAAAGAAGAATAACGATTTTGCAATTACTTCAGTTATAGGATACAATACGGAGCTCATTTAATAAAAAGGGGAAGATAATGCGTAAGAAAGTGCTAATCATTTTCGGTTTCGGCGTGATGCTGTCTATAGGTTTCCTGATCGGTCGAGCGAGCCACCCGGTGCCAGTGAATGCTGAACCAGTGGCCATCCAAGAACATACCCCGGAACAAATATTTCCCGTCATCGAAATCGGACAAGAATTCCGGCTAGCGGAGTTCGTTCCACCACGCGTCGTTGCGGGCATTTTGTCTGCTGGTGGATATGTTCGGCTTGAAACAAAAAGCGAAATTTTCCAAGATTTTGAGGTCATGCTGCCGACGCAGTATCAAGTAACATATAGCGCGAAACCGGGACGATGTGCGTTTAAGCTGGTGGAAGCAAATATGGCCATCATTTCGCTCCCACCAAATGGCAGTGGGGACTGCTTACCCATAAGCGAGCGTTAGCCTCAATTTACCTGAGCAGGCCTGTGATATTTTGTCACAGGTCTTTTTTTATGGCGTTTGAGTAGCGGTAGGGAGGCAGAGTTCATTTCCGATGACAGTTCTCCCCGTCTGTTGATTCCCTGGATCGTTACAATCGGGTGGGAGAGGGGTAGCACTGCTACCGGGAGTAGGCGTTGGAGTAGTTGTCGGTGCAGGAGTTGGAGGATCCGCACAATAACTTAATTTCCAATGGGTGCACCAACTTGGACCACCACCATTTCCCCCACCTCCACTTCCTCCACCAGAACCACCTGATCCTGCAGGAGTGGGCGTTGGAGTAGGGAAGTATTGACTCACGTCTCCCCCACCATTTCCTCCTCCCCCGCCGCCGACACCATCTTCTGCAAGCACCGCATTACCAAGTTCATCGTTTCCAACGTTCACTGTTGCACTACCATTAGTCACCTCCGCATTCTGTGCCCAATTTGCATAGTAATATTCAAAAAGACTGGATGTTTTATCTCTCCCCCACAGTTCGGTACGGGTGCCTTCACTTGTCTGCCATACAGCGTTACCACTTCCGTCAATTTGTAACGAAATGCCATTGCCTTTCAAGGTGATTGATTCGACTGGTTCAATCGGCGCTGCTCTTTTGCTCATTCCGTTTCTTGCTAAGAGCGTCACGAGTACGACGAGTGCAATTACCCCAATGATAATTCCTCCGATGAGAAGTGGACTTGTTTTTTTCATGATTTAATCGTTTGTTGAAGCCCTCCGATAATGCTGTAAATTGGGGCAATCATGATAATGACCATAATCCCAACAACAGCCCCTATTAATAGCATTAATACTGGTTCAAGCAGTCCAGTCATTCGCTTTAGTGAGTAATCAACTTCGCTTTCGTAGAACTCGGCCATCTCTCCTAACACTTGCTCCAAACTTCCCGATTTTTCTCCTGCTCGGATTGTTTGAATCATGACCGCAGGAAATTCTTTTCTATGCTTCATTAATATATCTGATAAAGATTCACCTTTTGAGACACCCGCGCTAAATGTTTTTGCTTCAGCCTTCAAATATGGGTCAGTTAAACTGTCTGCAGAAACATCAAGTGCTTCCACAATTGGAACTCCATTTGCGAGTAACGTTGATAATGTACGAGAAAATCGGGCGATATCTATCTGTCGAACGACACCACGAATTCCTGGCATTTTAGTTACCACTTTCAAAAGAAAGCGCCGAACAGGTCGTAACAAGAAAAGAACGAACAAAACGCCGATTACTCCAAAGACTGAAAACAGTACCAGTGGTACGTTTTT
Organism: Candidatus Woesebacteria bacterium UBA5941; assembly: GCA_002430735.1. Classification (GTDB taxonomy): domain Bacteria; phylum Patescibacteriota; class Microgenomatia; order UBA8517; family UBA8517; genus UBA5941. The sequence goes on from DJCV01000011.1 coordinate 28,823, forward strand.
CCCGATATAATCCCCAACAGTTAAGAGAACTTTCGTATACACAGGGAGCGGAACGTCGAGTCGGAGAAATGCTCCTGAGATTTTCGGGAGCACGAACAACATCATAATTAATCCATTTCCAAACATAGCGACGACAATCACTGCAGGATACATAAGCGAACCTTTTACTTTTTGGGTCAATTCATGAGAAGCAGCTAGTTGTTTGGCTAAGTATTGGAATGATTTTTCAAGCGTTCCACTTTCTTCTCCAACTTTTACCATTGTGAGAAAGATAGGGTCAAAGTCTTGTTTGTAATTTGCAAGAACCGAGGACAAACTCTTTCCTCTCTGCGTTTGAAATGAAATATCCGCAAGTACCCGTTGCATTGCCTTGTTTTTGGATTCCTCTCGAATAATATCTACCGTCTCTGGAATCGACATTCCGCTGTGTAACATTGTCGAAACAAATCGGCAAAATGCTGCTTTTTCAGATGAACTAATTGACCCTCCAAACATTCCATGAGGACTTTCCAGTGAATGAATCGATAGAACCTGATATCCATTTGCCTTTAGGGTATTCGCAGCCTCTACCTTCGATGCCGCTTGAATGGTATCTTCGACGATTGTATTTTCTCTCGTGGATTGTGCTTTATAAACAAAAAGTGCCATATTAGTTATCCGTAACCGCCTGAAGTACTTGCTCAATAGTCGTAAAGCCGGATGAGACTTTGTTTAATCCGTCTTGCATCATAGAAATCATTCCTTCTTCTTTTGCAGCTTTCAACAAATCATCACTGCCTACTTTGCGAACAACCAGGGATCGAATTTTTTCAGTAACTGAAAGTACTTCATAAATGCCGATTCGTCCCAAAAATCCTTTTCCATGGCATTCACTACACCCCATACCACGGTAAAACTTTTGTCGCGTCGGATCGATATGTACCTCATCAACTAATTTTGCAAGTACTGCAGCATCAGGGGTGTACTCTTTTATACACACCGAGCAGATTTTTCTCACCAGTCGTTGTGCAATTACGATGTTAAGTGTTGATGCTGCAAGGTATCCTTCAACACCCATATCAAGAAGCCGTGGCAATGCTCCAACTGCATCGTTCGTGTGGAGCGTTGAAAGAACTAAATGTCCGGTTAATGCAGAATGAACCGCAATTTCTGCAGTTTCTTTATCACGAATTTCCCCAACCATCATAATGTCCGGATCGTGCCGTAGCAGTGCGCGTAACCCTGCAGCAAAATCAAGACCGGCCTTCGCGTTTACTTGAATTTGAGTTACACGATTCACTCCATATTCAACTGGATCTTCAATGGTACAAATCTTTACATCAATGGTATTCAGAATTGTGAGTAAGGAATAGAGCGTTGTTGTTTTACCAGATCCGGTAGGTCCAGTCACCAAAATCATTCCATTCGGCGCTTCGATTGCTCTATTAACAAGTTCTAAGTTGCGTCCCATAAGTCCAAGTTCCTCTAAACTTGATGGCCGCGCACTTTCACGAAGAAGTCGCATAACAATGTTTTCACCATAAAAGCCAGGAATTATAGAAACGCGTAATGCGATCACTTCGTCGTTTACAGTTACTTTGTACCGTCCATCTTGAGGGATACGACGTTCATCGAGTTTTAAGTTCGAAAGGATCTTGACGCGCGCAATGAGCGGTTCTTGTACTTTTTGAGGCAATCGAATGATATCACGCAAATCTCCATCAATTCGGAAGCGAATAATAACATCTTGTTCTTGAGTCTCGATGTGCATATCACTTGCACGCTCAGCGACAGCGTATTCCATAAAAGTATCAAGAATTTTTATAACAGGAAGGTCTTCCGACGCTTTTTTGATATCACCAGACTTCTCTGTTTTCGCCACATTCTCGGTAATAACTTTTTGAAACTCATTTTCAAAATTTCTTTTGTATTGCGAAAGTGCACGACTAAAATCTTCAGGGCTCACATAAAAAGGCACAATCTCTCGCCCAGTAAAGCGCTTTGCGAACTCAAGCGCTTCAACATCAGTTGGATCGCTCATCGCGAGTTTTAGTTTCTCTGCATCTAGCCCTAATGGAACCATCTTGTATGTCTTTGCGAGGTTTTGGGGAATTAAGCTTAACGCTTCGTCGGTTATGGCAACGTGCTTCATATCAAGCCATCCAACATGGAGATAGTCTGCAATTAATTTCGAATAAATCGTACTATTTAAAAATCCTCTAAAAACCAATATATCTTCAATTGATTTTCCAATATCTTTTGCCGTTTGTGCAGCATCGTCGAACGCAGCTTCCGGAACGAGACCGGACCGAACGATGATCTGTTTTAGGATATCAGGGGCAATATTCATGGGCAGAATTTACCCAGTATAACACCTTAGACTGAAGAGTTTGAGCCCGTAACTTTCACCAGAACAGTGACCGGAACGGTACTATTCTCTTGGCTAATTTCGATAGTGACCTTACTACGTCCGCGAGTACCGGATAGCTTGTTGTACACACCCTGGGCTTGTTGTGTTTGAATTACATTGGTTGCTACAAATCCGAGCTTTCCTAATGTTTCTCTATACCAGGTTGTAACAAGATTTACCGGTTGCGTGGTAGATAGCACAAGCTCATTCTCGGTTTGAGCAGTAACTATTGAGGGTACGTACATCCATTCTGTAATACCCGTTGCAGCAGGTTTTAGACTTGCGGATGTACTACTGGTCGGTTGAGGGCTCGCTGAACTTGTGGCAAACAATAACGACTCAAGCGGTGTAGGGTGTGGGGTAGGGCTTTCTGTTTCAGCTGGAGTTGCGGAGGGTGTTGAGGTTTCGCTTTTCACTGAAAGAACTTCACTCGTGTCAGGCGTGCTTACCTGACCACGTGTCGCAACAGCAACAACTAACACAACGAGTGAAAATACCGTAAAGGCTACATTTACCACACCTCATTATACAACACGCATTGAACTTAAAGATGCCGATCTCAAACAATCCGTAGCTCAGTAGTTAATTTTAACGAAATAAGTCTTATCCATCATTTCACCATTAACGGGAATTCCAAGCATATACCCGAGCGTCTGCGCTACTGTTACCCCAACACGCAATCCGGTAAACGAACCAGGTCCTGGGTGCACTTCAATTTCACTGAGATCTTCGAGAGTTAAACCAAGCGACGCTAACGTCTCACTAATAAATGGTAATAACTTTTGTGATTTATCCTTTTTTGCACTCGTTTCATAGGACACCCCATTTACCGTAATTAGTATTTGCTCATTATTTGCAGTGTTTATTGAAAGTTTCATAGCGTTCCTGGAATAGAAATTGTGTGATGATCATTTTCTTCAAGCGAAAAGGTAATTCGTATCGCATGAGAGGGTATCTTTTTTATTCGCTCTGGCCATTCAATACAGACAATAGCATCCGGCTTTCCCCACAAGTCAAACACTCCGAGTGCTTCAATCTCACGATCTGCTCCATGTTCCAGGCGATACAAATCAAGATGATATAGGGACAAATCCGTAGCGTGTGGAATGGAATAGGTACGCATTAAGATGAATGTCGGAGAGGTAATAACTCGGCTAACTCCCAAACCCTGTGCGACTCCTTGAACAAATGTTGTTTTCCCTGAGCCTAAGTCCCCTTGCAATAAAATTACCTCTCCTCCTTTTAGAGTAGCTGCAAATTTTTTGCCAAGATCTTGAGTCTCTTTGGTGCTCTTGGTAATAAATTCCATATGCCGTAAATTGTAACTGTTCCACCAAATGTATCAATAAGGACATCACGGAACCGTGATTGACGACCTACAACAAAACGTTCGTGAAACTCATCGGTGCAACCAAAAATAAATACAAATATAATCGCATAAATTCCAGCTCTTCGAGAGCTTATCCCATGCAACCGCAATGCACGATAGGTTAATGCTGCAAGTAGTCCATATTCGATAACATGCGCAAACTTTTTTATTGAAAACTCTTGCCAATACACCGTTGAAACAGTGGCGGTCTTGAAAGATGAAACATAAAATATCGCGGAACACACAGCAATCACAGGGAACCAAATAAATAAATAGTCGCCCAAAGTACGTTTTGTCATGAAGATGATTTAGTATACCAATCTTTCCCTATCTTCCAAAACAAATATCCTCCATACAGGATTAAACCAATCGCAGGAATCATACACACAACTGCCACGATCGGGACAGATGAATCTCTTTCTGCTCTCTTCCACGGAGTTTGCGTGGGGACAGCTGTTTCAGGCTGAGTGGCAATTGGAGCGTTGGTTTCTGGAGAGAAACTCTCGGTTTCAGGCTCAGATTTTGCTGCCAAAACAATCGGTTCGTTCGTTTGAACAATAACAACTGGTGTCTGCGTGTTTTCTGGTAAAACAGTTACAACTGGAGTGCTTGTTGCCACTTGTGAAACTGGTGTCTGTGTCGAGACTGGGATAGCTAGCTTCACTGTTATTTTTTGCGGTGAAACAGAATCATCACTCGAATTTCCCGACGCTGTATATCTTTTGAGTGAAAGTAAATACTCACCACCAGGGAATCCTACAGGGACCTTTCCTTTTACAATCCCTTTCGTTTCATTTTCAACAATATCGATGGCAAAATATTCTTTTCCGCTGGATCCTTCGTACCAAGACAAACCATTCCAGGTAAGACCGTGATATGAATGAGTGCCTTCTTTATAGACCAAGACGCGGATATAATTCCGCGCTTTTTTGGCACCAGCAATAGTAAATCCTACAGTGAATTCAGATTCTGTAACTTCATTGGGATACGAGTCAATTGAAATCGAGACTGCAAATACTTTTGGAGGCAAAAAAAGAGAAAGCAAAAGGAGGGCAAGAAGGGCGATCTTACACACTTAATTAATAATTAATATGTAAATAGTACGTATTTAGATCACTACCGTCGTGTTTAACACGAACATATCGAAGTTTACATCCTCGCGCTCCATTAAAGCTCCCACGGTACAGTATGCCTGGTTGTACAGCCTTTACGATTGAAGAAGTGTCACTACTTATATCAATTCCATCGTGTCGCGGATACCATTTATATGTTTTTACGAACCATGTTTGTCCATACCCTTGGTGGAATGAAATTTTTCCATCCAATGGCCAATTCCATGTACCAGATGGATCAAATGTGTCGGTTGCGGTACAGGCTCCAGGCCCTGAACAGTTTTCGTAATCAACTCCAGGCTTTAGGTATCGAAACGGATTCTCATCCATATTTGATTTTGTAACAATAAAATGAAGATGCGTACCGCTTGAATTGCAGGATGCCCCTTCAATAACCGTCGCAATCTTTTCTCCTTGGGCAACTTTTCCAACTTCTGTCTCTTGCCCTCGCCCTGCAATAATCGCCTGAATTGCGTCATATTCAGTTTTTGCAGCAGTTAACAATTCTTGATATCGCTTCTCATCATTTTTTGTGACAGATAATAAATTTGCTTTGGAAGATTTCTGGGTATCAAGCTCTGCTTTCGCAGTAGCAAGTTGTTTAGTAAGCTCCGTCAGCTGAGTTTTCTGTGTCTGATATCCGTCATTTGCCTTTTTTAAGCGGGTTAAGAGCGCCTGGTCTGCCTCCTGCAGTCGGGTTAAATATTGATATCGTGTTAATGCATCACGAAGATTAGTTGACGTTGCAAGCACAAGCGGGTCTCCTCCCAACCGAGATAATTTGTATGTTTCAAGAACGCGTGCATTAAAGGCATCAGTTAAGTTTGACACTGAACCAGTGAGCGTCCCAATGCGGCCACTTAACAGAGAAATTTGATCCTCTGTTTGCTGAATTTTAAGTTCAGTCAGTTTAATTTGAGCGTTAAATTGCGAGATTTGATTCGCAAGCGTTGAAGCCTTTTCTTGCAACGATTTAATTTGCTGCTCATACTCGCTAATTTTTCTCTCGAGTTCAGCCTTCTCTTCCTGTTCAGATTGAGCAAATGCAAATTGAATTGAAGAAACTGGAGCAACTTGAAATACAACGACTAAGAGCGCGAAAAAAATAAGAAGAAGCGATCGCATGAACTCATTGTACCATCCGCAAGCTACGCCATACGGCGCCAATTGCACCTAAGATCGCAATGATGAGTCCAGCGAGTAATTCCGCACCAAATAATGCACCCAAAATGACGAGCAAACCCTGCAGGGTGTGAGGCAACACTTCAATGGTTCCAAAATATGCAAGCAATTTTGGAGAACCGTACATGACAACCAATGATGCAGAAAACCAACCGAAAAATACTCCGAGGAATGCATATACACTTGCTTCAACCATAATTGGATTACGAATAAATGAACTGGTGGCACCTAATAAGCTGAGGCTTTCTATCTCATTTTTTCGCATAGAGATACGCATACTCATGACAACTAACAGAACTAAGAGTGAAGTTGCGAGTAGTACGCCAACTGCCACCGCACCGGCTACTCGAACTGCTTTTGTAATGGTCCTCAATCGTTCAATAACTGAACCCAACTGGTCTTGACTGCCTACAGACGCAGTAAATCCAACACTTTCAACAATTTCTGATTGTTGTAACTCAGAAACAACCGCATCAGCATAGGTTAAGTCCTTTACTGAAACTTCGATAGATGACGGGAAAATACTCGGGCTTACGAGCTCTCCTAAAAGTGGATTACTTGCGGTCGCGTCTTTGTATAGTTGAAATGCATCTTCCTTGGTTACAATCTTTAGTTCTCGGACACGACTATCATTTCGATATTTGTCCTGCAACAGAAGTACTTGATCATCTTTTGCATCAGTTTTAATAAATGCAATAACTTGAGGTCTTGTTTCAAAATACACCAGGAGCTTCGTGGAACCGTAGACAAGTAATGCAATTAAGGTGGTTACAAAAAAGCTCACGGCCATCACAAGAACAACCGCAATCGCCTGATACGGTGCACGTCGAACGTATGTAAATCCAGTTTTAATCGGCCTTTTCATGTTTTTTGTTAGTATCTTTTATAAGCTTCCCTTTTTTCATTTCCATAACCCGTCCTTTATGTTCTTTAATAATCTCACGGTTGTGTGTTGTAACGATCACCGTTTTTCCTTCCTGATTAATACGTGCAAGTAGTTTCATAATACCCTCTGCAGTCTCCCAATCTAAATTACCTGTAGGCTCATCTGCGAAAATAATTTTTGGATTCACAACAAGTGCTCGAGCAATCGATGCGCGTTGCAATTCTCCTCCCGAGAGTTGAGAAGGGAACAAATGAAGCCTGTCCGCAATTCCCACAAGATTTCCCACATGTTCGACCCGCTCTTCCCACTCGCGTTGAGGAACGCCCTTCACTGCTAACGCCAATGCAATATTTTCAGCAATTGTGTGTGTGGGAAGCAATTTAAAATCTTGAAAGACGGCACCAACTTGCTGGCGAAGTTTTGGCACATCACGTTTTCGCAAATCATGCACGGAGACATCATCGAGGTAAATTTCACCTTCACTGGGAGCAAATTCACGAACGACTAACCGAAGAATGCTCGTTTTTCCTGCTCCTGAAGTTCCGATGATCAAAACAAATTCGCCATCTTCTATTCGAAAAGAGACGTCATCTAGAGCGGTAATCTGGCCGAAGCGTTTTGAAACGCTTTTAAATTCAAGCATGAGGTTTACTGTATAACTTTAACTTTTCCTACGTCCATGAGCCATCCTGATTTACCAGATATGGTTTGACCACGAACTTCAACCTTTTTATCGACAAAGTTTTGTAAGTTAATAACTGTTGAAGACAAGGAAACGTCTTTGTTTGCACCAAGACCGCGCTCTAAGCGGTGAGTTCCTTCCCCTGAGATGCCACCTTCTTTAATAACGCCCTCAGCAGTATCAGGGAATGCTTTTTCGTCATTAATACCTGCTTCAGTCTCAGACGCAACAGAATTTGATGTTGTTACACCAGTTCCTGCATTATTTGAAGCACTATTGGCACCTCGCTTTGCAAATGTATACCCTGTGCCGATGCCCAAAAGCACAACAACGAGAAACATTCCAACAACCATCATTCCGGCTTTATTGTTTTGCTCTGGGAACTTTTTCATAACTGGTTCTAATGCAGGCTCAATAAAAGGTGTGTGTGATGCTTGAGGCATTGTTACATGCATTTCCTTTTCCATAGTCTTCACTATACCATGTTCAGGAAAGTTCTGTGAATAGAGAAGTCGCTTGAGTTTAGCTACAATATACCCATGAAACTCGGATCCAAAGAATTACGAGATTACGAACCAACCCAAGAGGAACTTGCGCAAATAAGCAGACAACCACTGTACTTCGTGCTTGATGAGATTCTTGATACATACAACATAGGATCTCTCTTTCGACTGGCAGATGCGCTGGCAATTGAAAAGGTATATTTGTGCGGTAGCATGCAGTTTCCTCCTTCTTCCAGAATTCACAAAGCTGCGGTAGGAACTGAGCTGTGGACGCCATGGGAAAAGCGGGACACAGCACTCGAAGTTGTTTTGGAACTAAAGGAAAAAGGTATTGCGACGGTTGCAGTCGAGCAAGATGAACGTTCCATTTCACTTCCAGATTTTAAGCCCTCATTCCCCTTGGCAATTGTCTTGGGACATGAAACAACCGGTGTCAAAAAAGAAGTCCTTGATGCTGTCGACACCATAATTGAGCTGCCTATGCTCGGGATAAATAAATCGTTTAATGTTTGGGGAAGCGGGGCCGTTGTTGCCTATCGCATGCTTGAATACCTCCGCTAATTACTTCAGTTTCAATTCAGCTTCAATAAATTCTTCTAAATCGCCATCCAAAATCTTTTCAGTATCTCCTGTTTCAACATTTGTTCGTAAATCCTTAATCATTTTGTACGGATGCAACACATACGAGCGAATTTGGCTCCCCCATGATGGTGGGACGTACTCCCCTTTTAAATCCTTTTTTTCTTTCAATGCTTTCTCTTGTTCAAGCTGCCATAATTTTGCACGGAGCATATTCATGGCGTACTTCCGATTCTGCTCTTGAAATCGTTCTGTTCTACAACTGACAACAATGCCTGTTGGCCTATGCACAATACGAACTGCAGTTGAGACCTTATTTACATTTTGTCCACCATGACCACCCGCCCGAGTAAAACTAATATCTAAATCATCATCTTTTATTTCAACGTCCGGCACATCCATATCTTCTAATTCAGGCATCACATCTACCATTGCAAAAGAAGTTTGACGCAAGTTGTCCGCATTAAATGGAGATTGTCGAACCAGGCGATGGGTACCCGATTCACGTTTCAAATAGCCATAGCTGTATTGTCCCGTTATTTTAAATACTACGCTTTTTACCCCTGCTTCTTCACCCGGTGTCTCGTCGAGCAGTTCGACAGACCAGTTGCGCCGCTCACAAAAGCGAGTATACATACGATACAACATAGAGCTCCAGTCCATTGCCTCAGTCCCTCCCTGTCCGGCGTGAATACTCATGATAGAATTCTTTTTGTCATACTTACCCGATAGGTATGAAGTGAGCTCGAGCTTTGATATGCGTCTTTCTGTTTTAGTTAATTCAGACTCAAGTTCAGTTTGAGCATCCTCATCTGATAGGAGCGACTCGAGTAACTCAAGTGTTTCTCGAACATCGTTAATTTCAGCGAGTTCATCACGAAGATTTGCAGCTTCCTGAAGAAGCATTTTTGCTTTTTCTTGATCATTCCACAAATGAGGATCAGCAGTTTCACTATCCAAAATCTCAAGTCGCTTCTTTTTTTCGACAATACCCAAATGTGCCTCATACGATGTAAAGCGTTCAGTTAATTCTTGAAGTCGTTTTTTAGTTTCATACATACGCTGACAAGTATATCAAACACTCCTCAATTTGGTTGACACAACACCTTCCTGGCCGCTTCTTGATCAGCAGGGGATAATGTAGACATATCCTTCACAACTGACTGCATTGTAGGCGCTTCCTTCGCACTTGAGATAGGAATCTCTTCCGCCACACCCAACACATCTACTAATTTTTCCCGTCCCCCTTCGAGAACTGTTGAAATCGGCTTTGGAGCATCCTTCCAACCGATAAGCTCGGTAAACACTGTTTTTCCACCGATGAGAAATAAACCTTCAAGAATTAACGCTAACGCAAAGCCAAATGAAAGTCCTGGCAAAATACCTTTCACGCTCCACCCCACGTAGGTATGGCGCAAATGGCCCAGGGTGTATATCAAAAGGAAAATTAAAACGACCATGAGGATTGCTTGTAATAAATTGGGAGCAAAGACAAAACCTCCGGGAAGGTTTATATCAAAAGTCTGAAAAAGCCGTTCAATAACTGTTTGCACAGGCACAGGAAGAGTTGATGTATCCATAGCTCATTGTACAACGCGAATGAAGAAATTCTTACAAGGAAGAAGCTGATGCGTTTAAATTAGTAAACTCTCCATCAACAGACTCAATCTTTGTTGAATCAATCTCTTTTCCAATGACATCTATCTCTGTAGATGTTGAGACTGTAGGAACTGGAGTGAAATCAGGACTCGATTGCTGAGTTTCCATTTGTGTAACAGGGGGTGGAGGAAGCTTGGTTGTTGTGCTTCTTGATGGCTTTTTTAATACAACAAACCCTACAACCCCAACGATTGCAAGCAGTGTAACTGCAACGAGTGCAATAAATGCACTAAAGCCGTTTTGTGACTGTTTTAAATAATTCATATTATGGTTGTGTTGATGCCGATGGTGATGCTGTGACAATCGGGGTTGCGGATGGTGCGGTTGATGGAACAGGTGTTCCAGATAAGGCAAGGGCTCTCAGTGTTTTAAAAGCAGTATCAACGGCTCGTCGTGCATCGTTCAAACTGCCAACAACTGCCTTTACATCAGTACGAAAGAGCTCTATCGTTGATTTTACGTTTTGCCCTAGCGAATCATCGGTTACGGTGATTGCGTACGTCTTACCGTTTTGAGCATCGACTTTCGCTTGAGCGGTAGAGATTGATGTCCGCGCTGTTGAAATTACTGCCGTAAGACCGGAGATGTCAGTCCCCGCATTCCCTAATTCCTGCGCTCGGCGCTCAACTTTATCAAGAATACCGGTTAATCTTTGTAACACTTCATTCCAATGTGTGATCCAAGCAGCGTTTCTGTTTGCTATCCGCTCATCAATATTATTAACCACTTGTTGTTTTTTTACGTCTTTTATTTGGGTTAAGTTTTGCCTCAACGTTGTTTTAACCTCTTCTCGCTTTTTGAGTGCTGCCTCTTTGAGTGCTTTAATTTGGGCCTCTCTGTCAGCACTATTTACTCTCCTAAGATCTACAGGAGTTACTTTTGGGGTAGGAACGGCAGTTGATTGAGAAGAGCCGGTTGCAGTATTTGCGTCTTGTGCGGAAATAGTTGCGGGAAGCAAAAATAAGAGGGATAAAAAAGCGAGCGTTACCCTACGTTTCATGTATTCACTCTAATGCTCAGTAAAAGCTACTGTCAAGGGGTTGTAGAGGCTTTTGGTGTTGCTGATGCCATTGGGGTCGCAGATGCACGTGGACTTCCACTTGGCGCTGGCGTTGCAGAGGCTTTTGGTGTTGCTGATGCCGTTGTTTTTGATTTAGGTCCAGTGATCACTCGAATTGACATTTTTCCAGTAAGACCTGATGTTGGAGATACTGTTCCAAAGCTTGCAGATAATGATTGTGCAACTTCTGTTACAACAGACATTGGCACATCTGATGAATATTCAAGTGTAGTGCTCGTGGCATTTTGACTCGTTGCGTTACTAGTGGTTACTTTTGTATAGCCTGCTTTTTCAATTAATGACTTTGCAACTGCAGCATCGCCAGTTGTACCAGTCCCATTTTGAACTTCAATACTTACGCCAGTTCTTTGCGTAGAAGAAGGGGTTGCTGATGGTGCTGGACTTGCACTGCGAGCCGGAGTCGCAACTGGTGTCTCACTTGGTGTTGGAAGAGTATCTAATCCCGAAACAAATGGAGATGGAGTTGGGTTCTCAGTCGTAGATGTACTGCTTTGATAGAGGAAAAATCCACCTGCAGCAAGAATGATAACGAGTCCGATCACTGCGAAAATCCATTTAGGGAAGCCACCAGACGATTGTCGAGTAGGTCGAGGATCCGGAAAACTTACTGCCGGTTCTGGTTGCATAGGTGTTGGCTGAATGTCTTGTTGCTCGTGCATTTTTTGTATCGGCTATATAACAACATAATTACACGAGCTTGTCAACCGCGTGAGTTTAATCGATTAAACTTCACTTTTTAAGCCAATTGTCGTATAGATGAGTGAATTTTTCCTGCAAAATTGCTGTTCTGATAGCCTCCATCAGGGTATTCATATAGTGAATATTGTGAATTGAAGCAAGTCTTCCCCCTAATAGTTCATTATTCACAAAAAGGTGACGAATATATCCACGGCTAAATGTTTTGCATGTCATACAAGTGCAGACACTACTAATGGGAGCCATGTCTGTTGGAGAAAACTTATGAACATCACTTCTAAATTTGTTATGTATTCCGCCACCATCTTCTGGAAAGAGAAAAAGTAACCCCGTTCTCGCCATTCTAGTGACTGACGTATTGTCGAATGTATCAACACCTCGTTTTACTGCTTCAAAAATCCCTTCTGGTCCGCCACCGAGTCCTAACGCGTGAACAGGTTTTCCGGATGGAAGAGACTCAACAATGGTATCCAAAGCATCTGCTGTTATCTGAGGATCGCTGCCTATGGTTGAGCCACCTATCGCAATTCCTGGAAAATCTAGCCGCAAAACAAAATCTAGCGATGCACGACGAAGAATAGGATCTGTTTCTCCCTGAACTACGCCATATAGTGCCTGTTTGTGTTCGCGGGTTTTTTGCAATTCTGTCCACCGCGCATGGGATCTTGTCTCCCATCTCATGGTGCGTTCAAAGGCATCCTTTTGTTTTTCGCGGGTACTTAATTGAGAAAGTGGTTGATCAAAAGCCATGATAATGTCAGCAGAAAGCACATCCTGTATTTCCATAGACTTTTCTGGAGTAAGCAGATGTTTGCTCCCATCAATGTGTGAACGAAAAACAGCACCTTCTTCTGTAATTGTCACTTGAGAGGATCGCTCTTTTGCCTCCTTTGGTGTCCACAAAAATGCGACTTGATATCCACCACTATCTGTAAATGTAGGGCCGTCCCATTTCATAAACGGTGCAAAGCCATGGTACTCACGGATCGTTTCAACTCCCGGGGATAAATATAAATGGTATGTATTCGCCAAAACGGCCTGAGAACCAGTATCGAGTAGCTCCTGTGGTGTTACCGTTTTAACGGTCGCTTGAGTACCCACTGGGATGAATGCTGGTGTTTGTATTTCTCCGTGGGGAGTATGAATAATGCCTGCGCGTGCAAATCCTTCTTGGTGCTTTAGGGTGAATAGATTCATAAGTAGCTAGAATATCATGTGACATGAATTTTACGAGGAGTAGCTTTATAAACGAACAGTGCGATTAAACTACAACTAAATCCAATGACGGATAATGCTTGTAAGTCGCCTACCTGATCAGCTAAGAAGCCCGCGAGCACTGGACCTAATACACAGCCGATGTTTGTAAAAAAGCTCGTTAATATTTCAATCTCTTGTTCATATTCAGGAGATTCACCAATGTAATCTGCGAAACATCCTTTTAACGATGGCCATGCAAGAGAGGAAACAACCGATGAAACAAACACTATTGGTAAGAGGAGAGGAGTTTTACCAACAAAGATAAAACTTCCAACCGCCATTGTCCCCAAAATGAAACCGGTAAAGCTGGTTCTCTTCTTCCCATACTTGGCAGTAACAGGTCCAACAATCCACAACACTAAAATAGTAGGAAGGTAATAGAGAGTTAAAAACAGTCCTCCAATAGAATGCTCGCCTTTCAATCCTTGGGAGATCAATGGACCTATCGTTGCAAATGATAGATCGAAGACAAAAAGAAGCATATTCAATAGCAAAACGGGTGCTAAGATTTTTCCCACTTTCCAAAAGGAACGAGAACTGTGTATTTTTTTATGAGTATCTTCTCGTTTATGTGGAGCGTTACTTATCTTGAGCAGGAGCAGATAAAACACATAAATGCAGCACAAGAAAAACCAGCTCACTGCAAAGATTGGTGGGCCAACGCGTTCTCCAATTGCATAACTCGCAATTAAAGGGGCGACGATTAAACCTAATCCTTTAAATACATCCAGAATTCCCCAACTGCTTGCGTGTTCTTTTTTATCACTACCGCCGACAAAATTGTATAAACCATACGAGAGAAAGTTCCAATATAGCCCCCATACGGCCATTGCAACTAAGTACATAAATATTGAGTTTGCTCCTAACAAAAGAACGAAGTAGCCTGCACATCCGGCAATGACAAACAAAAACATTCTTCTAAAATCAGTGTTCTTTAGAAATCGCGACAAAAACACATCGAGTGCTGCACCTGCCATGGAAGAGGATCCGATAATTAAACCCAATTCCGTTTTTGAGAAGCCTCTTTCAGAAAGCATCAAAGGAAGTGCATATACAAGAAGCGTATCAAAAACCGCAAAGAAGAAAACCATTACTGCCAGCGCAAGCAATGCCCTGTGTGACCGTTCTTTTATAGAAATGCTAAAGAATGAATCTGCAAGAATACGCCGCATAAAACCCCTACTGCTTCTCCCACATAAATCCGTTTGTGCTTGTATCTGCTTTCAAGATAATAGCGTCCCCATCTGCTATTTTTCCAGCAAGCATTGACTGTGCTATTACATCCCCCACTTTCAACTCTATCATTCTGCGCATCGGACGCGCACCAAGCGCCGGATCATATCCCTCCTCTACAACTTTCGTAATAACAGACTCATCAAAAGTGATCTGTATCCCTTTTTCTTTCATCTGCTCTGTAACAAATCCCAGTTGTCGTTTGGCTACTTCCATCAAATGTTCTTTAGATAGCGGTTCATACACAACAACACCGTCAAAACGATTTAAAAATTCTGGGCTAAATACCCGATCCTGCAAGACTTTGTTTAGTACCTCTTTTTGCAATGTTTCTTTATCAATTGGAGATTTCATGAGCTCTCGAATGTATTCAGATCCGGCGTTGCTCGTGGCAATTATAAATGTGTGTGTTGCGGAGACACTTCGCCCAAAAGCGTCGGTGATCCGGCCTTCATCAAGTAATGACAGAAATAAATTAAACACTTCCTTTGGTGCTTTTTCAATTTCATCAAGCAGGAGAAGGCTTGCTGGATGATTTTTTAAATTTGTCGTGAGTGTACCTGGCATGTTTTTCGAGACACTCCCGATTAACCGCTCAATCCCTTCATTTCCAGCATATTCAGACATGTCAAAACGAACAATTCTCTTTTCACTACCAAAATACACATCGGCTAGAGCCTTTGCTGTTTCTGTTTTCCCAACACCCGTAGGCCCTAAAAACAAGAATGACCCAACAGGACGATTATTTTTCACCACTCCTGACGTTTTTGCCCGCAATGCCTTTGATAACAACATGACTGGATATTCTTGATTTACTAATCTTCGATGAATAATTTCTTCTAAATGCGAAAGCTTATCTTTCTCTGCATCCCCCAAACTTGAAAGCGCGATGCCTGTCTTTTCAGACAAGACGGCTTGTACTTCATTACGACTAATTGGTCCGTCTAAGTTATGTTCTTCGTGATAGAGCATAAGCGCATCTAACAGTTCTAATGCTTTCTCTGGGAATGGGGTATCCGTCAAGTACTGTGCGCTTCCGGCAAGTATGTCTCGCATCACAGGAACAGGGGTCATAATGTGCCGACGTTTTTCGCTATATCTCGCAGCTGAAAGCAATACACTCATTGCCTCATCAATTGTAATTTCATTAACTTGCACCTCTTCAAAAAACTTGTTCAACCGATCGTTGCGGGATACAAATCGATCGTAGTCATGTTTGTCTAAGATGCTCATAACGTACAATCGTTTATTCTCAAGTGCTTGGGTTAAAATGTCAGTTAAATCCATACCTTCAATTTCACTATTAGTTAATTTATGAATATCACGAATAACTAAAATGACGTTTCCTGCAGACTCTGCTTCCTTAAGGATTTGAAGAAAAAGGGTCTTTTTTGCATTAATGTCGTGACTGCCACTCATTAGTGCGTTGTAGTCAAAATCGAGTATTCGCTTGTATGACATTTCTTTACCGAGAAGCCCTTCCCGTGCACGCTTTGCAAACTCATACACTACTGTCTTTTTGCCAACGCCAGGGACGCCAGTTAACATAACACCCCGTCCAGCCGTCAACACCCGAACCATTCGAGATACGGTTTCTTCACGTCCAATTAAGTGATGAGTAAATTCTCGTGGCAAACCCATATCACTGACATATTTATCGAGGGTCGGGGTATAGCCAAAAAGTAACGACATACCAATCCCCGGCTGTTGAAATACGAGCTTAGGGGTAAGTGTTGTATTGTTTGTTCGCCGCTGATCCCACCACTTTGCAGCAAGCAAAATATCTTCCTTTTTAATTTGTAATGCTCGAAGATGCGCTTCATCAATAGGGTTTTCGCGCAAAACATCACTCATTAAATCAAAAAACCATGCATGTTCCTTTTGTGCCAACTTCATTTGTTCCGGGAATAGCGTCTTAACTTTTTCGTTACCCAAGTGGGTCAATAAAAAGTGACCGGCCTCACTTGAAAACAGATGATTTCTCGATAATGCAAGTGTGTTATGGGTGAGATCTTGCATCACAAAAATAGGTTGTCGTTTGTACACTCTGTAAATTGACAGTGAGAGAAATGGCAAAACCAACCACAGTAAAAATCCAACAGCACCACCTGCAAACAGAAAAATGATGACAAACACTCCAACAATAAGCACCACAATTCGTGCAACTGCTCCAATCGCACGGCTAATCATATTAAAACTCAGTTCTTGCAAATCCTGTATTGGATGAATGCCTGGTCTATCGGTTGAAGCAGAAAGGCGTTTCCATGGTGCAAACAATGTGGGAAGTAGTAATGGAAGTGACAACTGGTGGTTTATCGAAAGAACCGTATTTTTTAACCGGAGGATGTAATAGTTCAAGGCATAGGTGTAATGCCACGCAAGGAATTCCATCACTCATAATAGCACTAAATTAGAGAGAAAATGGTACATTTACGCGCGAATATTTCTGAGTATGGTCACAAATATATCTTTGTATTGATGAACGATTATTCCTGAATAGAGAAACGTGAGTGGCAATACAATCCAATTTTCAACTGCACTTCCCGTCGTGACACGTAAAAATCGCAATGGAGGGACACCCACCTTAATTTTAAACGGAAAAAAGAGAGGAATCCCTTCTTTCGTTAATCCATCTGCAAACAAATGAGATGCAAAACCAATCATAATTGAGGCTAGCAGAATATGAACGTCAACAGACTCAGGGTTAAACACTTTTGGAAGACCCCACTCTAAAAAGCGATAGAGTAAGTACCCTCCTAATAATGAATGAGAAATCGTTCTATGCCCCAAAAAGAGATGTCTAAATACTTTCCCGACAGCATTTCCGGCTGGGAGCAAGTCCCACAAGCGGTTACTAGCTTGATCCATGTCAGGGAATAAAGCTCCGACAATGTTTCCAACAATAGAAGTAATAAGCGTCGGGAGTGTTATTGCAGCAGGTGGAAAGAATGCTGCAGCGGTGAGAAGAGAACCGAATGCAAACATATCATGAGTACGAGCAGTCATGCGCCATACTATCGTATATACTAGCGCATGAGCAACTCTCTTCCAATTGATTTTCTTGCACGGCTAGAACGTATTTTTCCAAAAAACTACGATCAGATCATCTCAACATTCAACAACAAGCGTCTTCCCACTTTTCGTATAAATACTTTGAAAAACTCACGGGAGAGTGTATTGGAAACACTCACGGTACAAGGCTTTACGTGCGAACAAGTGTCTTGGTATCGCGATGCCTTTATTTTGACAAGTAAAACGCAGCGGGAATTAACGGAAACTGACACATACAAAGAGGGGCACATTTACCTCCAAAACTTATCGAGCATGATTCCGGTTTTATTGCTAAACCCTCAAGAGAATGAAACGATTCTCGATGCTTGTGCAGCTCCTGGAAGTAAGACTACACAAATAGCTGCTGCAATGCAGAATTCTGGTCAAATTATCGCCAATGACATGAGCCGCGTACGACTCTATAAGTTATTGGCCAATATTAAAACTCTTGGGGTAACGACAATAACAACAACACATTTCCGTGCGCAAGAACTGTGGAGGAAGTTTCCCAATACGTTTGATCGAGTACTTGTAGATGTCCCCTGCAGTTTAGAAGGACGATTTCTGGCAGATAACCCAAAAACATACAAAGACTGGTCAGTAAAAAAAGTGAAGAAACTTGCAGAGTATCAAAAGCAGATTCTTCATTCATCGATCTCAACAGCGAAATCTGGGGCAACGATTATTTATTCTACTTGCACTATTTCACCCGAAGAAAACGAAGGCGTTGTTGACTGGGTACTAAAAAAGCACGGACATTTAGTTGAATTGGTAGAGGCATCACTTAATTCAGCAATTGAAATCGCTCCTCCTGTTCTCGAATGGGACGGGAAAGAATATGGAGAAAGGATGCACCTGACGAAGCGCGTTGCGCCTTCGCAAACAATGGAAGCTTTTTTTGTTGCTCAGTTTCTCAAGAAGTAATTACCGACCGTCTCTTTTTGGTGCGTTATCTAAACTTTTCCACAAGTATCGAGAAGCATACGTTCGATACGGACTCCATTTCTCAACAATTAATTGCATGGATGCAATGTCATCACGATCAATGCCATAGAGCTTTGCAATAGCACTTCTAAGTCCCAAGTCTCCATAAGAGAATACATCCTCTCTCCCTAAGCTAAACATCAGAATCATTTCAGCGGTCCATGGTCCGATTCCCTTCACTTTTGTAAGGGTGTCGATCACCTCTTTATCAGAAAGTGTTGGTAACAATTCGAGATCTACTTCACGATCTGTAATCATTTGTGCGAGTCCTTTTATATATTTCACTTTTGAGTATGAAACACCCACTCCACGAATTTCCTCATCAGTTAATTGCAATACATGTTTTGGAGTAATTTTTTTCCTACCAAAAAGTAGCTTAAAACGATTCCAAATAGTGTCTGCTGCTTTCGTCGAGAGCTGTTGACCAACAATACTGCTCACAATATCTGAAAAAAGATCTGTTGTTGGGATGGGTGCTGGGAGTACATCGTAATCGTTCATTACTGCTGCCAGGATTTTGTCCTTTTGTAAATGTGAACGATAGTTCATTTAGAGAGAAGATGTGGAACAATTGAAACTACGAGTGCGGTTACCGTTCCACAAAGAACAGCACCCCAGATAATGTCTATAAACGCAATTTTGACGCTCCAATTATTGAGCGTAGCAAGGTTCGTTAAATCATAGACCGCATATGTTAATGCTCCAAAGAGAGCACCCCAAAGAAATGCTTCAGTCATAGGCTTGCCCATCACTTTCGGAATGACAAATAAACAAAGCGCAAGAGGTATCACTATATATACTAAAATGGCTGGCGCCCACAGTGGCGATAACGTTCCCTGCGCATTCTTTCTCATCAAATGCCCAATTTCCTGCAGATATAATTTATTTGCAATAAATCCGAGCCAAACCCCATCAATGATGAGAGTAATAATGGTTGTTACAGCAAAAACTACAATGCCATTCATACTGCATTATACCAACTATTTCATTGCTTTTTTGAATATTTATTTATCCCGTACACACGACACTTATAGTTCACTCCAGACTCACTATTACACACTTGAATTTGTTGTAAATTCCTTTTACATTTAATAAAGAAATGAGGTGAGTTGAATGCCTGCCAAAAAACGAAAACCAGCTACTAAGAAAAAGGTTGTTAAAAAAGCCGTTAAAAAGGTGAACAAACGAACGGTCAAAAGAACCACCAAGAAAAAAGCTACTAAGAAAAAGAAAAAGTAATGGTTTTTTATAAAGAAAGAGAGCGCTGTACGTAAGCGCTCTTTTTCGTGTGCGTTATATATGAAGAATGAAAATTACCTACTTATCCTCGCTTTTGAAAGCGTTTGTTTAGCAAGTAGAGAATGAGAAGAACTGGCACCCAAACCACTGCATAAACTGCAAACCAAATACCCATGCTGCCTAGAGCTCTCAAATGGGTAATCAACGATCTTATTGCAAGCTTAAAGATAACCTGTGGCCTAAAAGTCTCACTCGGTGCATACGGAAGTGCAATTTCATCTGTTGATAAATAAATCGTAATTTTTGCAAGCTTTGCATTTTCTTCTAGTGATTGTTGCCTTCCTTTTAATGCATCAATTTGAGACTGAATACTAATTAGCTCTCTCGTTATATTTGTAAGGTCCGAAATAACTGTTGCTTGAGAGAGAATATCTTCCATTGCAGCCTTTGTCTTTTCCAACGTCTCGATACGTGCTTCAACATCTACATACTGATCAGTTACATCTGTTCCCACCAAGTTCTCAGAGACAACTTTAATACTCCAACCGCGCAAAGTGTCGAGTGTTGATTCCAATTTATCACTGGGAATACGAATAGTAATGGTACCCGTTGGAGCATCCTGAGGATTATTTGTCTCTGCATTCACCATATATCCACCATTGGCGACAGCGTGATCAATAACCTTTTTTCGTGTTTCAACCACATTTTCTACGAGCAAAGAAAGGTAGCTGTTCTGGATCACTAACCGATCGGTTATTTGTGGGGTTGGTGCATAGCTATCTGGAGCAGGGAAACCGATCGAGCCAACTGCTGAGGCTTTCATATCCATATCAGTCGTACCGTATGGCATAGATTCGACAGTCATTGAAGGGCTCACCTGTCTATTCAAAGTAGCACTTTGCATTGGCATAATAGTTACACCTAAAAAGTAGCGAACTAGGAAATATGCAACAAACAGAAGTAGTACGGTACTTAATTTATGAGTTTTGATCCAATCAAGTAAACGAGTGACCACATTTCAAGCATAATGATCTGAGAAATAGATGTCAACGGAGGAGCTCGATCACACTAGCGAGGTAACTGTGGAAAATGACATTTTTTCCACTTTTTTCCACTTCCACACCAGCACGGATCATTTCGTCCCATCTTGTTCTTTTTTTCACCAGGCCCTGTTTTCCCAACAGTATTAAGTCTTCTTGTTGCATCATCAATCAATCCCATGCTATCGGAAGTGTCAATATTTGTTACAGCGCTTGCAATCGGTATCTCCTGAGGAGCTTGCGCAATTCCTACCCTGAATATTCGTAATGCCAGTTCACGATCAATCCGTTCAACCAAGGCTTCAAATAACTCAAAGGCTTCATTTTTAAATTCGACCAGCGGATCTCTTTGCCCTACGCCTCTCAGTCTCACGGCATCTCGCAATCCGTCAATGTGATCAATATGCTCAATCCAATGTCTATCAAGAGCTCCTAAATATGCGAACCGTTCAATCTCACGCATTGCAGGTTCTCCAATTTGTTTTTCCCGAGAGTCGTATGCTTGTGTAATAACACCTTTCATAAATTCAGAAAGTTTTTCTTTATCCTTCATGCCCTCCATTTGCTTCTTAATCTCATGTCGAGAATGATCGTCAAAAGGCACAATTTCAGAAAGTTCGACAGACATCTTTTCGTAATCAGGAGCCTCATCAAATTCCGGCCAAGTGAGAATCATAATACGATCAACCTGCTCATGTAACTTTCTTATGATTTCTTCCTTCAGGTTTTCAGCACTCAGTAATCGCTTTCGTAAGGAATAAATGATTTCCCGTTCTTGATTTGCAACGTCATCGTATTCAACTGTCTGTTTTCTTGCATCAAAGTGGAACCCTTCTACCTTTACCTGTGCTTGTTCAATTGCCTTTGAGATTAACCCGTTTTCAATAGGCTGATCTTCAGGAAGTTTTAATCGATCCATTAAATTCTTGATTTGCTCTCCACCGAAGATTCGCATCAAATCGTCCTCGAGAGATAAATAGAACTTTGTTGAGCCAGGGTCACCTTGTCGTCCACTTCGTCCACGAAGCT
The DNA here is from genome assembly GCA_002430735.1 of Candidatus Woesebacteria bacterium UBA5941. Classification (GTDB taxonomy): domain Bacteria; phylum Patescibacteriota; class Microgenomatia; order UBA8517; family UBA8517; genus UBA5941. The sequence goes on from DJCV01000011.1 coordinate 50,794, forward strand.
GATTATCAATACGACGACTTTCGTGTCGTTCTGTTCCAATAACATGGAGTCCTCCTGATGCGACCACTGCGTGATGTGCCTTCTCCCATTCCACATATGCTTTCGATTTTTTCCACTTTTCCATATCCATTTCTTCTTTCTTTTCTGGCTGTGATCCACCGAGGATGATATCGACTCCACGTCCGGCCATGTTCGTTGCAACGGTAACCGCTCCTGGTTTTCCAGCATCTGCTAATATGAGTGCCTCTTGCTCGTGATTTTTAGCATTCAACACGTTGTGAGGAATTTTCTTGTGTTTTAAATACTCACTAATAATTTCATTCTTTTCAATTGAAGTGGTACCAACCAAAACGGGTTGTCCTTTTTTGTGGCGTTGAATGATTTCATCACCAACTGCAGTGTATTTTGCTCGCACTGTTTTATAAATCGCGTCGCCTTCGTCTTTTCTCACATTGTTTCTATGCGTTGGGATAACAACGACATTTAATTTATAAATCTTTTTAAACTCAGCTGCCTCGGTTGCTGCAGTACCTGTCATACCAGCCAAGTGATCATACATTCGGAAATAATTTTGGAATGAAATGGTTGCCAGTGTTTTACTTTCCTGTTGAATTGGCACTCCTTCTTTTGCTTCAACTGATTGGTGAATACCGTCGCTCCATCGTCTTCCTGGCATTAGCCGTCCGGTAAACTCATCGACGATAACAACCTGATTATCCTTGACCACATACTCGCGATCACGAAGATAAAGTGTCTTTGCACGGAGAGCGTTTTCAATGTGGTGAATCGTCTCAAAATCTTTTTCGTATAGATTTGTCACTTTCAGCAGTTTTTCAACTTTGGCGATACCATGTTCGGTGAGTGTTGCACTTCTCATCTTTTCATCAATCACATAATCAGTTTCGTCTGATAATTTTTCGATTAATTTTGCGAATGTGTAGTATTTATCGGTTGGCTCACTGTCAGGAGCTGAAATAATAAGTGGAGTACGTGCTTCATCAATTAACACTGAATCAACTTCGTCAACAATTGCAAAGTAATGTCCGCGCTGGGACATATCTGAAACCGCAGACACCATGTTGTCTCTCAAGTAGTCGAATCCGTATTCGTTGTTTGTCCCATATGTCACATCAGCCGCATATGCTTCTTTTCGTGAAACTGGTTTTAAGTGGGCTAACCGCTCGTCGCCATGACTGGTATCGTTGTGATGTGGGTCAAAAATATAACTTCGTTGTTCTTGAGAAATAACTCCCACGCTCATACCCAAGAGCGCAAATGTTGGTGCATTCCACCCGGCGTCACGACGAGCAAGGTAATCGTTGACGGTTACTAAATGAACTCCCCGACCAGTGAGCGCACGTAAATATAATGCAGGGACAGCTGAGAGTGTTTTTCCTTCTCCTGTTTTCTGCTCGGCAACGTTGCCGCTGAACAGTGCTGCAGCAGCCATTAATTGAACGTCATAATGTTTTAATCCAATTGCGCGGAAGCTCGCATAACGTACGAGAGAAAATGCTTCTGGCATAATGTCTTCAAGCTTTTCGCCTTTTGCGAGACGTGCTTTTAATTTTGCCGTTTCTTTGGGGAAATCACTGAGTTTCAACTTCTCATGTGCTTTGTCAAAGGAGTTAACCCGAGCAACAATTGCTTCGAGTCGTTTCACTTCGCGAACATTGGTATCCAAAATACGAGAGAGGAACTTCATACGCTAGTAAGCATTTTAGCAGACAGAGTGCTAAATGTGGAGTATAGCTTAACCTGCACTACATGATTTGTCGAGTAATGAGATCAGAAAATGCAACGACCATAAAAATACTAATTACATCGAGCAAAAAGACAGTGACCGCAAATCGAACTGTCTTTATTTTCGATACCCCCATTAATGAAACCCCAAGCTCATCAGGAAGTGGTGAGGCAATGATGAAAGCTCCTAATACAGGAACCACCCAGGAAAAGGCTTTGAGTCTCAATACTTTTGAAATATGTCTCCCTCCAAACCGACGATAGATATCAAACAACTCACCACTCAAATTGTCGCGAACAAAGCGAAAGATCAGATAATCACTCATAAGCGACCCTAAACTTGCCACGATGACCACAAGGAAAATGTTATAGCTGGGAGCAAGAAGTAATAGTGTTAAGAGTCCTGCTGAAAACGTGAATGCTGAAACATATAATGCTCCACCAATAAATATTCCAACCAGACCCATTACACTCAAGAAATCGGTTAGTTTTGGGAGGAGTGGAGAGAGTGAAAACAAAGTAACAGCAAGAAAGCATATGTAAGCGATCAATAAGTGCGTATATCGAAACCTACGCTTTCTTCTTTTGGGCATACACTTACTATACTAAAAAAAGAGCGGGAGGTGCATGCACCTCCCTGTTGGCAGTGCTATGGTCGAGCTGTTGCCTGTTGCAGGTACATAGTTTCAAGGCTTGTCAGTGTTTCGTCGAGAGTTTCAATATCGGTGTCTATAATTTTCAGTGTCACTGGGTATTCCTTAATGCCACTTTGCAGAATCCTACTCAACGACAATTCTACATCGCGCAGCTTGCCAAAAATCAAAAAGGTGGTTTCATGCAGATCGTGGTTTACAACCTTGCGGTCTGCACCAATCCCTTCTTTGCTAGCATCTGCAAGCGAGCCAGCACGTATCCAGAGTGCTGCGACTTGATCACTTAACGACCAACTCGTATTTAGGTTATCCATCATACCCTCCAGATTATTTTTCTGATGGTGCATTTTATCATTTCCTCCACCTCAAGTCGAGCGTGGCCACCTCGAGAAACAAGAACTGCTTCATTTTTTTAATAAACGGAGTTATGATATGAACTACAGATGGCAACACGACATAAAAAAGTAGAAACAGAACCTCGATCAACTATTTTGTATCGTTCAGAAACAAATAAAGTGTTTGGCGGAGTATGTGGCGGGTTAGGCGAAGTATTTCAACTCGACCCGACTCTCATCAGAGCTTTATTTGCAGTTGCATTTTTGTTTGGTGGAACAGGACTCCTCTTTTATCTAATTCTCTGGATTGTAATCCCTTCTGAATCAAAACTCTCTCAATCTTCTGATGTAAATATTAGGGAAAATTTTGACGAGATGAAAGAGAGAGCACAAAGTTTTACTAAAGACCTGGGTGGCACAAATGACAATTCTCGCAATACCCTTGGAATACTGCTCGTCTTACTCGGGATATTTTTCTTAATGGGGAACTTCGGATTCTCTCACTTATTCAATTTCCAGAGAACGTGGCCTGTTTTATTTATTGTTGTTGGTTTTGTGTTCCTCACTCAAAAGAGAAATCGGAAGTAAAGAACAAAGGTACACAACGTTCGCCTCAGGAAACACTTCAACAACGTGAGGAAATACTGTTTTTAATCTCTTAAAATATGCTTCCGCAATTTTTCGATTTGGTCCATCGTATAGTCGGTTAATTAATACCATTCCGTTTTTAGACACGGCTTTTTTTAGATTTTTTATAAAGGCATCACTATTAAATTTCTGTGGAAACTCTTCACCAACATAGGTGTCCACACAAATTAAGTCATATTTTGTGGTTGGGGTTTTTTCGATAAACGCATAAGCATCACCAATCACTTCGTGAACTCGCAGTTTATTTAATCCTAAATACTGCTTTCCTAACTCTACAATCACTGGATCAATATCAACACCCGTAATGTGAGATGTTTTCCAATGCTTCCTAATAATACGGGCAGCAGTCCCACCACCTAACCCTAATATCAGGACGCGTCCAAATTGAAGATCAGCCTTTTGTAATTTAGACAAGCTTTCTTTCCACACAGTCTCAACAGGGCCACCAACCTGCCACAATCCTCCACCCATTATTTGATATCCGGCATAGGTGTCCCACTTCACTTCAAGTGTTCCGTTAATCGGTGACTCTATTGTTTTCAGAGTTACTGACCCTTCTCGTAAAAATTCAACTATTTTGTTCATAAGATGAAAGATTGTATCACTTGTACCCTTTTGCTTGGAGGTCAAATAGATCTTTATACTTACCTTTTTTCTGGAGGAGCGCTTTATGTGTTCCATACTCAAGAACTTTTCCATTAGCCATAAGCAAGATTTGATCGGCGATGCGCACTGTTGAAAAACGTTGTGTTACGAAAATCAGGATTTTTTGTGTAGCCAGTCGCTTTAACTCTTTAAAGATTTGCTCCTCAGCTTCAGGATCAACGCTACTGGTCGGTTCATCCATAACAATAACCTCAGCATGTTTTCGAAATAGCATTCGTGAAATACCGATGCGTTGCCATTGCCCTATTGAAGGCCTGGTTCCATGTTTAAATTCGGGAGACAATGGCGTTTCATATTTCATTGGAAGTTTCTCGATATAGCTATTTATGCCGGTTCGTTTCGCTGCGTTTTCAATTTCCTCAATATTTTCAATGCTCTCAATATCGCCATATCCAATTGATTCATGAGCGGAGAACGGATATGTCTCAAACTCCTGAAATAAAATTGCCAACCGCGCTCGCCATTGTGAAGCTGAATACTCCTTTAGGTTAGTTCCATTTATGTAGATGTCGCCTTTATCAGGATCATAGAAACGTGCGAGTAACTTTAACAAAGTAGACTTTCCTGATCCATTAGTTCCGACAATTGCTAAATGCTCATTTTGTTTGATCAATAAACTAATCCCACGCAAGGTATATCGTTGTCCTTTTTTGTAGCGGAACCAAACATCCTTAAACTCTATTGTTTCAACGACATCTGGAGGTGCGAGACCTTCGTCGAGTTTTATAGTCGGCTCAAGTTTTAAGAGCCACACTAAGTCCGACACATACATATAGTTTTCATAAATGCTAATAAGGGAGCTCGCCAAGCCTTGGAACTCACCTTCTACCCGTCTTAATGCTTGGTAATACAATTGAAAAGACCCAACACTCAAGGATTTTGTAAGCACTAAGAATGCCATCCAGATGGTGAGCCCCGCATCAAAAATATCCAGTGGAATAAAACTCGCGACTGTAGCCTTCTCCCAATCCCAATCAAACTGTGCCCGTTTGTCTAAAATCTTTCGCGCATTCGTTTCGTACTTACCAGACAAATGAGGAATTAAGTTTAATAACTTTAATTCCATATAACTTCTATTTCGCAGCAAGTAATAGTTCAACCAACCTTGCGTTTTCTGAAGCGGAGCAAGCTCTGTTGAAAGGTTGTATTGTTTCTTAATTAGCCGAGAGTTTACGAATATTCGAGGAAATGAAGAGAGCACAACTCCCAGTGCGACTAATGGACTTAAGGTGACCAAAATTGCAACTGCTGAGATTAACGAGACAACGCTTCCGGGTATATCTGCGAGTGGACCAATTAATTGATATGCTCTCCCTGACTCTTCATCAATTTTTGTGTATCGATCTTTAAAACTAGGGCTCTCAATTGTCTTCAAATCGAGTTCAGATAGCTTCCGCGACACCAGTAGATGAAGTTTAGAATTAAACCCGCGTACTAAAATCGCCTGCATAAATCGACTTGCACGGTTGATCAGAATTTGAATAAAGCTTAAGGTAACAGAACCAGCAATTAAGAGTGTTAGAAGCTGCATTACTTGAGGAAACGTGTCTGAAGTTGCTCCTTGAATCAAGGTATCGATGATAATCTTTTGGAGTAAAAGTGTCGGGGTTACGAGCAGTCCAGATAAAATGTTAATAGCAAATACTGCCACAAGAAATTTTGGCTGAATCTGAAATGCTAATTTTGCAATCTCTCGAAATGTGAAGATGAACTGACGGACGCGGCCTGCCGACTTTCGAGATAATTCACGCATGATTCATTCTATCAAAATTCACATTCGGTTTTTGTTTGGTTTGTGATATATTTATGATATGGACAAGCCATTAGCAGAACTATTGAGACCAGAATTGCTTTCTCAGTACATTGGGCAGGAACAGTTAACGGGCTCTGGAAAAATTATCCCAAAGCTTATAGAAGGTGCACAAAGAAATGGCTTCTTTCCTTCAATTATTCTCTGGGGTCCCCCTGGCGTTGGAAAAACCACACTTGCACGAATCATTGCGTATGAAATTAAAAAGCCATTTCATGAATTTAGTGCAGTGAGCGCTTCAGCTAAGGAAATTCAGAAAGCATTAGCTGCACATTTAGGAGAAACACCCGTTGTTTTTATTGACGAAATTCATCGATTTAATAAAGCGCAGCAAGACAAACTCCTCCCTTTTGTTGAAAAAGGCGAAATGATTTTCATTGGTGCAACAACCGAAAACCCTTCCTTTGAAGTAATACGCCCGCTTCTTTCACGGAGTCGGGTGCTTGTCTTGCAAGAACTAACAAATGAGAACTTATTGGAAGTTTTAAAAAGAGGGCTTTCCCATATCAAAAAAACGATTTCAAAAGAGGCACAGGACTTTTTGCTGGATAGCGCAAACGGAGATGCTCGCACACTTCTAAACGTCTTGGAAATTGCAGGACACATGGCTGAGAAGAAGGAATTGGTTCTAGCAGATATTGAGCAGGCATTGCAGAGAAGATCAATTGGATTTGATAAGCAAGGTGATGAGCATTACAACATTATTTCAGCATTTATCAAAAGTATGAGAGCAAGCCAGACGGATGCAGCTCTCTACTATCTCGCGCGAATGGTTGAGGCAGGACAAGACCCGTTATATATTGCAAGGCGTATGGTGATCTTTGCATCTGAAGATATCGGTATGGCACAACCAACAGCTCTGGTTGTCGCAAATGAGGTGTTTCGCTCATGCGAGGTGATCGGTTACCCGGAATGTGCAATTAATCTCGCACATGGCGTCGTCTATTTGTCTGTAGCGAAAAAGGATCGACGGGTATACGATGGATTACGCGCGGCTCAAGCGGATGTACAAAGTTTTGGGAATTTGCCAATTCCTTTAAAAGTAAGAAACGCTCCAACAAAACTCATGAAAGACTTAGATTATGGAAAGTCGTATGAAATGTATGACACTGAAAGTTATCTCCCAGACAAGATAAAAACCAAGAAATACTTCAAAAAATAATTATTGGTTGCAATCATTATTTTTGAACGGTAAAATTCTCCCATCCTGATGCGGTCATCGTAGTCAGGCAAAGTTCCTTTACAGGAGGTTTCTATGTTACTGCGTGAAGCAATTCAGCCGGAAGTGTTGGTGCAAAAGCTGGTAGTTGCAAGCAAGAGCCAACCGCAGCCAGGGCCGACGGAAGGTGACGTTGTCGTCCGAGCCGGAAATATAACAGTCGAAGCTGGTAACGCTATTCGATTCTGTTTCATGACCCCTGTGACTGTAGTGTCAGGGCAGTTGCCGGCGAAAATTCCAAACGACGTGGAATTCGCTGAAAACGTGAAGTGGAATGGCCAGCTCTACGACGCTCAAGAGCTGGACATCGGCATTCACTATAACGGCACGACCAAGATCACCAGCATCAGCCCGGCCAAGAAGCGCGAAGCAGTCCCGGCTTAACATCCTCCTCATCGTGGGGTGGTCATCAAATTATTGATGGCCACCATTTTTTTTGCTTAAGAAAGAAGCATGAGAGTGGCCATGCCCACCATCGAAAGATCTTCAAATAGTGCGACTTTAGACATAGGGAGTTTAAAAAACCCTCCCAAACATGCACATTCTATTTGTCGTTTCCCCATCAATGCTTTGATAACACCAATACTTCCAATTCCCATCACAACGATTGTCACAACACTCAAAAGATCCATCGAGTAGCGAAGGAGAAATCCTATGCCTAGGAACAGTTCTATAAACGGATATATGGTTCCGTATCCTGGAATCCATTGCGCAAGCAGATCGTACTTTTTAAACGCAGCTGGGAAATTTTTAATATTGGCAATTTTAAATGCTGAAAAAATAATAAAGAATGCTCCCATGAAGTCTGCCATTAACTCTTCACTCATCCACATACTATTCACTGCTGCTCGAATTATCATAAAGAGAATAACAACTCCATAAATAAGAAGTACTGGCGTATAAACGCTGTAATCGTGACCATGCGCGACTTGTACGACTGGACTGGTCACCAAAGTATAATGAGTCCCCTTCTCATGCAGCACGTTATTTAACATATCCATCGCAAGTGGTTTTTTTGAAGTCACCACTACTTCGTTTTTTTGATAGGATGCACGAACCTTTATCACACCAGGGACTTTTTCAAAGGCGTCTTCAATGGTTAATGCACAGTTTGCACAATGCATTCCTTGGACGTAGTATTTTTGGGTTATCATAGGTACAATGACACTGTTATGTTACCATTTTCGTCAATATCAGTAGCATTCATAACAGGACTGACGAGCGGCGGATTTTCATGCGCTGCAATTCAAGGTGGATTACTTTCTTCTTCACTCTCTAAAATACCTCAAAAAGGATTAGGACTTGCCGCCTTTTTAGGATCGAAACTTATTGCGTACGTTGTACTCGGAGCTATCCTCGGTGCGCTCGGTGGAACACTTCAAATTAGTTTACAAACACAAGCATTCCTTCAAATTGGTGCAGGTCTTTATATGCTCGCGAGTGCCGCTAATTTACTGGAGCTCCATCCTATTTTTCGATACACAGTAATTACACCACCACGATTTATATATCGCTTTATTAAATCGACTACCAAAACAGAATCCGTATTCACACCAGCACTCCTCGGCGCGTTTACCGTATTTCTCCCTTGTGGAGTAACACAGGGAATGATGATTTTAGCGCTCTCTTCAGGAAGTGCATTAAGTGGGGCTGGAATACTTGGCGCGTTCATTATTGGGACAATGCCTCAATTTATTGCGCTCGGAATCGCTTTTGGAACAATGATGTCAAACACGATCTTCAAAACTGCAGCATCGCTCGCTGTTGTATACGTCGGGCTTGTTGCGATTAACACGGGGCAAATATTGAGAGGCTCACCTCATACATTTCAAAATTATGTATACGTTATCCGACAATCCGAACCCACCGGCCAATTGGCAGAAGTTCTCAACGGGGTACAGGAGGTAAAAGCTGAAGTCTCAACGCACGGATATAAAATGTCATCAAATGTCTTAAAAGCAGGAGTTCCAGTACAACTCAGGCTTGTATCAGAAAAAGCCGAAGGATGCGCACGAGCGTTTTCAATCCCTTCACTTGGCATTTCAATGCTTCTCCCTGAAACCGGCGAGAAGACCATTACATTTACCCCATCTAAAAAAGGTCTTCTCACATACTCATGTAACATGGGTATGTATACCGGATCATTCCAGGTTATTTAGTTTCCGCTTCCTTGGTCCGTTGAAACGTTCACATCTATCTTGTCAGGAACAGTAATTTGAGTTTGATTTGGTGTCGTTGCACGTCTCAACACTGGCAGCCCAAAATAGATTGCAAAAACGATAAGAGCAATAAACACGCCGAGATACACAAGCGGCATTAAACTATTTGATTGATCGTTTGTTGGAGCTGGGTTATTAACAATAGTAGCCATCAATCACCTCCTTAATATAACTAGTATGGATTACTCTTGTATGAACTCCGTTGAATAATAATGTGAAGTGTGTAAGAAATCCTCAAAGAATTCTCCGTTGTTCTTAAGGTTGGTATGTAATGATTAATTTTGGAGCGTTAGCTGGAGACCCATCGTATGAGGCAGAGAACTTTCTTCCCCATGCACCTCCAGTGCCTTTCATGATCACAGACAAGCTATTTCCTGAATTCCAATCGCTGCGGTTCACAACTTCTTGAATAACTGGCGCCATTTGATTCAATGTGTACCAAGTGTTTGCTGTCCAAGAAACATTTGAAGAATGTGCTACTTTTGCTGTAGTTAATGTTCGGGTTGAGAGTTTGGCCGTTGAACTAAATACAGCACTGTTTCCAACTTTCTCAGCTGCAATGCTCATGGCCATTGACTGCCATGCAGTTTGACTCGCGAGTACTTGTACTTGAGCTGACAAAATAGTTGCGTTTCGTGGAATATTAACCCCCGTAAATCGATATCCAGTGTAGCTTGATGTAGTGCTACTTCCATTCCCAGTCCACAAAGTAGGCGCTGTCAAGTTCATACTCGTTCCATCTTGATTTGCATCGTTGGCTGATGAGGCAACTTGCAAGGTCACGGTTGTTTGCACTGGAGTTGGTGTTGGAGTAGGCGTTGGGGTTGGGGTGGGTGTAGGCGTAGGTGTGGCTGTAGATGTTGGAGTCGCCGTTCCTGTTGGTGTTGGAGTAGGTGTCTCAGTCGGGGTTGCAGTAGGTGTAGGTGTTGGAGTAGGTGTAGCTACACTAATTCCAGCGTTCACGAGAATTTCGCTATCTGTAAATAGTGGAATTGAAAGTCCAAGTGCCACGTTAATTCTCTCAATTACAGCGTTTGCAAATAAGCCTTCTATTACAGTCCCTCCGTGAATATTGTCAGCCAATGTGACGTGATGAGGCTCGTCACCGTTTGAAAGTAAAGTGATTGCTTCTCCTCCAACAATAAGATTACCAAATGCATCGACTCGACTTAGCGTTGCAGTCGCAAATGCCTGTTGGTCAAAAATAACAACTCGAGGCCTGGTCGTTGCAAGAGAGAGAATACCATTATTTGTCTCATTGACAGCATCGGTAACTTTCTGTCGCTTTACTGGATCAGGAAACTGAGATTGCCAATACAAACTCTGACCAGGATCTGCGATGGTTCCTAATACTACTTTTGTGGTTGTATCTGCAGCGAGCACCGTATCTAGAGCTGTGGTGACATTTGAAAGGTACGTATTTATTTTATTAGTCAGGGCCTGTCCCGCTATAGTACCGTTATAAATATCTGCACCATCACGGTAATACGCAAAGTCATTATTTCCAATTTGGAAATATACAACGTCGATTAAACCTGATTGGATTTGATTTGCAATCCCTGTGTGTTGTCCTGCGATCACAACATCATCTGCTTCTGCTCCACTTCGTGCCCAATTATATTCAAACCCACTTCGACGAGGTTCTGGCCGTGTTCCCCAACTTCCGAGATTAAATCCTCGATATTCTTCTAATAATTCAGTCCATGCAAGTGTTGTTGCGGCATACGGAGTGTTTGCTGCTCGGTTATCATTTGATCGATATTCGTCAGAACTACTATCACTCATGACCGCAAGTCGAACAGTAACGGTTTGCGCATCGGAAGTTATTGGAGAGGCGAGAAGGAAGACGGTTATCGCAACCAGGCTTATACCAAAGATGTGGAACAGGTACTTCATTTAATCAAACTTAGTTAGCGTAGCTCTGATATTTTTATTTGTCAAGCAATTTACAGGAGCCACACAGACGTTTCTCGCGAAAAATCACTGATTTTAGGATTTCTCAGACACTTTCTCTATTTTCTCCTTGCCCATCCACTTTTGAAGCACCGCAGGGATCAGAATTGAGCCATCTTTCTGCTGATAATTTTCGATAATGGCAATCACCGTTCGTCCGATAGCAAAAACAGTTGCGTCGTTCATATGCACAAATTGGTTTTCATTGGAGGTACGTCTCACCCGGGTGTTCAATCGTCGACTTTGGTAATCAGTATTGTAGTCACTCGTATGAGTTTCTCTGTATTTGCCTTGAGATGGGATCCATGTTTCTATGTCAAACTGCCGATAATCAGGTCCGCCCATATCGCCGGTACAAATTGAAACTACTTGATAGGGAAGTTCAAGCTGTTTCATCAAATACTCTTGTATTGCGACTATAAAGCGTTGCTCATCCTCACCCTGTTCAGGAAGAGTAAAGCTTTCAATTTCAATTTTATTAAACTGATGAACACGTAAAATGCCTCTGGTATCTTTTCCATAAGAACCCGCTTCCCGTCTAAAGCTTGTCGAATAACCAACATATCGAATTGGAAATAATTTTTCAGCTAGTACCTCATCCAAATGAAGTGGACCAAGCGTATGTTCTGCGCTCCCTACTAAGTAAGCGTCATCGCTCTCAATGTAGTATCGCTCCTCAGTAGGACGCATTCGAGACATGCGGTCAAAAATCTCAGGTTTAATCATGACAGGTGGAACAACGGGAATAAATGCTTTTGTGCTTATTGTAAGTTCATTCTCATCAGCAATTTTTTGCAGTATCTCGCTATTGGTTAAAACAGACATCGCAAATTGAAGTAACGCAAATTCAAGTAATGCACCATCACCTTTTAGGTAATTAAAACGAGCTCCACTCACTTTTGCTGCAGTTTCAACATCGATAATACCCAATGATTCTCCTAACGCAATATGATCCTTTGGGTAGAAATCAAACTTAGCAGGCTTACCCCATGTTCTCACTACCACGTTTTCATTTTCATCCTTGCCTACTTTTACATCACTCGCAGCCAAGTTAGGAATAGCCCACAATGCCTCTTTCCATTCTTGCTCAACTTTTGTCAGTTCAGGTTCCTTAAGAGACAATTCTTCTTTCACCTTCTTACCCAAATCAATATCTTTGTTTTTTGCCGCTTCGTTTTTTTGCTTGCGTAACACCTCCACATCCTGAAGTACTGCTTTCCAGCGTGCATCGACCTCTAAAAAGGTATCAACTAAAGAAGACTCTTTTTGTTTGGCTGTAATTCCTGCTTTTACGAGATCGCTATTATCACGGATAAATTGAGGATCTAACATGAGCCGAGTATATTACAATCCAAGCTCCGGGGCAATTTGCTGCATAGCAGTTAATGCGATTTCAATAAACTCGCGGAGCTCAATTCCGAGTTTTTCTTCACACATTTCTATTTGTTTGCGATCAACACCACCAGCAAAACTCTTTTGTTTCCACTTTGAGAGCACGGACTCAACTGAGACTGAGGAGAGCTTTTTGTCAGGTTTTACTAGAGCCACTGCAACAATTAATCCTGTTAATTCATCACAACAATACAGAGCCCATTCAATTTGATTTTTTGGCTCAGGATTTCCGGGAACGTATCCCCAACCATGAGCAAGAATCGCATCGTGAATATCGGCTTCAATCGAAAATTCCTTCAACCAATCCAAAACCATGTGCGTATGCTGACCGGGATCGTTTTTTGTAATTTCGTAATCAGCATCGTGTAACATTCCTGCGATCTCCCATTGTTCTTTTTGATCTGCATGGCCAAGTCGAACTGAGAGTGCACCCATTACAATAGAGACAGCATAACAATGCCGACGCAGATTGACGGATTGCATTTTTGAATGAAGAAACTCACGGGAACTATCAAGCGTTAGCATGAACTGAGTATAACACGAGGGGAAGCAGGGGTTTTATGAGATATCAAGGACAGTGTATGTCACTTTTCCAGCAGGTGCTTCTACTTCAACAACTTCACCGACCTTTTTGTCGATTAATGCTTGTCCTAAAGGAGACTCGTGTGAGATTTTCTTGTTAATAGGATCTGCTTCCCATTCTCCAACGATTTTATAATCACTTTTCTTCCCATTTACTTCAACTGTAACGGTTGTACCCAAAGAAACACTTGAAGTGCTTTTTGGAGCATCAGAGACAATTACTGCATTCTCCACAACGATCTTCAGTTCTTCAATTCGTCCATCAAGGAATTCAAGTTCGTCTCGAGCACTGGTGTAATCAGAGTTCTCAGAAAGATCTCCTTCTCCACGAGCACGCTCAAGCCGGGCCACGAGTTGTGGTCGCTTAACGTTTACGAGTTCCTCATATTCAGATTTCAACTGATCAAAACCTGACTGAGTTAATTGAATTTGTTTCATTGGTTCGTCCATATGTATTGTGTAATTTCTCTTCAATGTTAGCTCAAACAAACCCTCCCAAGATTGTTTATATCGTGGTGAAAACTTATCTGAAGTTTATTTGACTTCTATCAAAAAAATGTTTGTTCGATAAGCTTTCATAAGCGGGGAACTTGAACTAACAGATGGTAGTATATGGTTTAACACACCTATTGTCAAGCTCTTTCATTAATAAAAGCTGCTCAAACAGCCGTGATTAACACTCACACACTCTATCGAATCTCGACCATAAATACAAGATAAAGATCTGTCAATTCACGGTAACCTTTCGACTGTAGTTCCCGGTGTGATCTCAACATCGAACTCATTTTCGAGGGCATAATTATGCTGTTGTTCAGTTGCAAACAAATCATTTTACAAAAAAATAATAAGGTTAACTGGGGAGAAACAACGCAGTATGGAAATCATGCGTTTGCTGAAGACTTTACCAAAGAGCATACCGTGAAATTAGAAGGATTAACTCCAGGTATTGCGTATAAATTTGAAGTGATGAGTCAGAATAGAAATTATGTATATGATTCATTTCACGAATTTATTACAAAACCTGAGCAACACTTTATGTTTGATATAATTGCAGCATGTCTGAAATTAGTAAGTGTCATACTTACTGAATAAGTAAACGTATATGGATACGGAAATACCAGAAATAACGCACCACCTTCCTACACCCCAAGAGAAATTAGAAAAAACTGCACAACGCTTAGCAAACGCAGATTTAAAGCAGGAAGTTATCAATGACGCACTGGTGATTGCAAAAGACCCTTTAACCGTACCAGTTACTGAAATTGACCAGATAGTTAGTTTTGTTCGTTCAATTGAAGACGAGGACTTAAGAGGGAAATGCTCAGAAAGAACTGCAGAGTCTGTGTTTGCTGGGCTTGCCCACTACGGATGGGAGAGACAAGATTCGGATGACAACTCTGGGATTATCCCCACCGGACTCCATATTATTTCAGGGAAGGAGTTACCAAACGGTAAGCTGTTGGCTTTTGACACTATCGCCCGTGGGATTATTTTTCAAGAAGATGACAAACCAAGTCAGAAGCCACTTGCGCAAACAATCGTATTCATGGGAAATTCCGAAGATGAAATGAAAAGCACCCTCTATGCATTCTACGGTGGCAACTTTGCAAAAGAAGAAATTGAAGACACACCAGCCGAACGGTTTGTAGCACAAAGGAAGCCCTCAAAGATGATCTAGTAGCTCGTCTAGAAGTGTATTTCTTGTTATCATTTAACATATGTCATCAGTCAGCACTTATCTTAACTTCGCTGGGAACACAGAAGAAGCTTTCCTCTTTTATAAATCCGTCTTTGGCACTGAATTTGATGGCGGCATTATGCGCATGAGTGAAGCTCCTATTGAGGAAGGTAAAACACTATCAGAAAGTGAGAAGAATGCCGTTATGCATGTACAGCTTCCAATCCTTGGCGGACACGTGTTAATGGGTACTGATATAACAGCGTCAATGGGATTTGACGTTATTAAAGGGAATAACGTCTATATTAATCTCCAACCTGATACGAAAGCAGAAACGGAACGTTTGTTTAAAGCCCTCTCAGCGGGTGGGACAATTGAAATGGAATTACAAGAAGCTTTTTGGGGAGACTACTATGGATCCTGTATTGATAAGTTCGGAACGCGCTGGATGGTTAACTGTTCTGAAAAGAAAAAGTGATGCAAAAAATAGTTCCCCACTTTTGGTTTGATACAAAAGAAGATATACACGAAGCAACCAGGTTATATACTTCCCTCTTTCCTAATTCTCAAATTACGAATGTCTTAACGATCACAGACACTCCTTCAGGTGACAGCGATATCGTAACGTTCACTTTAGCGGGGCAAGATTTCATGGGTATTAGTGCTGGGCCATATTTTAAATTCAACCCCTCTATCTCGCTTTTTGTGGTATTTGATACTGAAGCTGAGATTGAAGCTGTGTGGAATAAGTTAGTTGAAGGAGGAGAGGTTTTAATGGAATACCAAACCTACCCATGGGCCCAGAAGTACGGATGGCTCAAGGATAAGTTTGGACTTTCATGGCAGCTTTCAATGAGTGATAACCACAAATTAAATCAGAAGATTACTCCAATGCTTATGTTCACCCAGGATAAAGCAGGGAAAGCAAAAGAGGCGATTGAACTGTACACGAGCATTTTTCCTAATTCAAAAGTTGAAATGATTGCCCCGTATGAAAAAGGAGATGGAGATACAGAAGGGTTTATCAAACACTCACGGTTCACGCTTTCTGGGCAACTGTTCATGGCAATGGATAGTAGTGGACCACATAAATTTGTTTTTACAGAAGCGATTTCATTACTCGTTCACTGTGATACTCAAGAAGAGATTGATCACTATTGGGAAAAGCTCTCAGCAGTGCCTGAATCTGAACAATGCGGATGGCTCAAAGACAAATTTGGTGTATCGTGGCAAATTTCACCAACTGAAATGAATAACATGATGGAAAATGGAACCCCTGAACAGGTAGCACGAGTAACGCAAGCCTTCCTTAAAATGAAGAAATTTGATATCGCTGAACTTCAGAAAGCATACAAAGGATAATTAATTTATACTCCAAAAAACACATATAGCGCGTTAATTCACGTTCTTTAATGTATAATTCTCGAACATGACAATAGATAAGAATCAGATGGAATATCGAAAAAAAGCTTCTGCAATTATTTTTGATTCCGAAAATCGACTACTTTTAGTACAGCTCCATGATTACGATGAACATCAATGGAACGTCCCTGGTGGGGGAATAGAAGTTGGTGAAACCCCTCTAACTGCAATTCGTAGAGAAATGGAAGAAGAACTGGGAACAACACATTTCGAATTAGTCGAGCAATCTAAAATTATAGATCGATATGATTTTCCTGATCAGTTGATAGAAAGAATAATAAATGAGGGTAGAAATTACAGAGGACAAGAGCAAATCCAGTTTATTTTTAAATTCACAGGGAAAGATTCTGAAATTAAGATACAAGAAGATGAAATTCGCAAGTACAAATGGGTACCCTTATCAAAATTAGAAGAACATTTAGTTTTTCCTAATCAGTTAGAAAACATTCTAAACGTAATAGAGAATTCCGCATTAAACATTAAGTAACTTTTGTGACCCCACTGGAATTCGAATCCAGGTTCCCAGAATGAGAATCTGGTGTCCTAGTCCACTAGACGATGGGGCCAAATAGTAGCGTAATACCTCTATATTTTAGCCTATACTATCGGCAATCTCAATAAAGCGGCTCAAGCTAGATTATGAAGCAGAGATGTAATTCGATTGTCTGCGTTTTTTGTTAGGAACTCCAACAAATGGATCTTTTGTCAAAGCAACACCCAAGACATCAGTTAAGCTGTCTTTAAACAAGAACTTAATATCTTTCTTCACATTCTCTGGCACATCTTCCATATCTTTTTCATTGTCAGCTGGAAGAATAATCGTCTTTAAACCTGCACGGTGTGCAGCAACCACCTTTTCTTTCACCCCACCAATCTCAAGTACTCGTCCTCTTAATGTCACTTCTCCCGTCATTCCGACATCACGCTTCACTGGGATACCAGTTACCGCTGAGACTACAGCTGTAGCCAACGCAATACCGGCAGATGGACCATCCTTTGGTGTTGCTCCTTCAGGAACGTGGACGTGAACATCAATGTTTTTCAAAAAATCCTTGTCAACACCTAAGTCTTCAGCATGGGCACGAGTCCACGTGAATGCTGCTTTAGCGCTTTCTTTCATAACGCTTCCCAGTTGCCCGGTTAATGTTAATTTTCCTGTTCCTGGCATAAGGGCTACTTCAATAAAGAGAATTTCCCCACCGACTGATGTAACGGCGAGACCGGTTGACATTCCCACTTCATCATTACGTCCTGCAATTTGTGAATTGAATTTTCGTGGCCCTAAATATGTTGGGACATCTTTTACATCAACTGTTATCTTTTTCTTTGCATCCTCAGCAACCATTCGCGCAACTTTCCGACAAATAGCAGCAATGTTTCGCTCTAAATCTCGAACTCCTGACTCTCGCGTATAATTCTTAACCACCGTTCTAACTGCTTCATCAGTAATGGTTATATTTTTCTCTGTTAGTCCATGCGCCTTCACCTGCTTTGGCCACAAGTATTTGCGAGCAATATTGAATTTTTCATCTTCAATGTACCCAGCAAATCGAATAATTTCTAATCGATCACGCAGTGGCCCTGGAATGGTGTCTAATACGTTTGCGGTACAGATAAACATGACTTGTGACAAATCAAACGGCACTTCTAAATAGTGATCTGAAAATTCTTTATTTTGTTCAGGATCTAAAATTTCAAGTAAGGCAGATGATGGATCTCCACGATAATCCATGCCGAGTTTATCGATTTCATCAAGCATAAATACCGGGTTTCTCGTTCCAGCGGTTTTAATGCTTTGGATCATTCGACCAGGAAGAGCTCCCACATAGGTACGTCTGTGTCCGCGGAGTTCTGCTTCATCTCGAATTCCTCCCAATGAGACTCGAACAAACTCTCGACCTAATGCCTTTGCAATGGACCTTCCGATTGAGGTTTTACCAACACCTGGAGGACCTACGAAACAAAGAATAGTTGGATGCGTACTCATTTCGCTTTCTTTTTTGGCCTGCTTTGCATGTTCTTCTTCCTTTAACTTCATGACTGAGAGAAACTCTAAAATTCGCTCTTTAGCTTTCCCTAAGCCATAATGATCTTCGTCCAATACCTCACCGGCTTTCTGCACGGATACTTTTGTTGGGGTAAGGGTTGCCCATGGCATGTCACACAACCAATCTAAATAATTGCGGATGTATCCTGTTTCTGGATTGTGAGGAGACATGTTCGAAAGGCGCTTATATTCTTTCATTGCTTTCTCATACACATCTTTTGGCATTTTTGCCTTTTTAATTTTTGCCTTATATTCGTTTACATCATCATCTTCCTCTTCACCGTCTTCGTTGAGTTCTTGTTCAATTGCACGCTTCCGTTCTCTCAAAATGCTTTTCTTCATTTGATCATCAAATCGCTTCTGAGTTTTCACTGAAATTGTTCTTTCTAATTCAAGAACTGACACTTCATGTGCCGTGTATTCAAGGACTTTCTCAAGACGTTTTTTAACGGACAGTTCTTCCAAAAGGAGTTGCTTTTCTTCAGTCTTCACATCAAGTACGCCTGCAACGGAATCCACGAGTTCTACGGTATCAGTGTGTTGTGACAAGATTCTCATAATAGTGGTAATCTCAACACCTTTGCCAAGGTTGACCGCTTTTCTAAACAGGTCAACAAGCCGTTTGCTCATTGCTTCTACTTCAGTGTCATCAAAGTGCTCCTCAGGGAGTTCTTCAACGCGTGCTACTAAATATGGCTCTTCTGATAATGTCTCAACTAATCGAACCCTGCTTTGTCCTTTTACCATTGCGTGAATTTCTCCATCGGTTGTCATCATTTGAGTAATCACGACCAGTGTTCCAATTGGGTATAAATCAGCCATAGAAGGTTCGGCTTGATCAGGCTTTTTCTGAGCGAAGATTGCGACGATTCGGTCGTCCTGATATGCAGCATCCACTGCAGCAATAGACTTAGGGCGTCCAAATGAGAGAAGAGAATCAGTGTGTGGAAATACAACTGAACCACGAACCGGAACGACAGGAATTGGTTTTGTGTAAATGGATTCTGGCATTGCTTACGTGTTAGCAGTCTAACAACTTGAGTGCTACGATGTCAAGACCTCAATTTTCGACGTTTGGCATGCATCGTATCAAAAAAGAGTGCAACGGTCACCCCAATCAAGGCTCCAAAAGCAATATCGCTCGGGTAATGGACACTTGCAGCCACGCGCCCTAACGCAATTAATGCGGATAAAACGAGGAGAAATATTCCTAAACGCCGTCTGTGTAGAGCTACGGTAGTTGATATTGCAAAAGCGAGCCCTGCGTGTGCTGAGGGAAAGCTTGAGAGGAGTGCGAGCCCTGCATCAGGTTCAACCATTTGCACTTCAAAAGGACGTGGACGCGCAAACAACTCTTTGAGCAAGACTGAGACGATTAATGTGACAGTTGTTACAAAGAACGCGTGCCAAAACACTTCGCGATCAGATTTTCGCGAGTACAAGAATCCAAGCACCAGAAGTACTAAAAAAATAACACCGTTCGTGTTTAAAAAAACAATGAGTGGTTGTTCAATCATGAATGACTATTCTCGTTCCTGGATTTTCTTCACTCGCACGCACTATTCGTTGTCCCTCTGTAAGTACTGGGGTCACCCACTCGTAAAGGGTTTTCGCGATAGGGGTCGGTAAATTAACACATCCATGGCTTCTTTGCGTCCCGAAGTCACTATGCCAATAGGTGCCATGGAGTCCGTATCCAAGACCCGCAGCAACATCCTCGTTACTGAAAAACATCACATACGGGACATTGGGAAGATTATAGTAGTATCGTCCTTCTCCTCCTTCCATTTTCGTCGCGCGAATTTTCATCCAAATACGAAATTCACCAGTAGGAGTTGGTGTTCCGGGTAGACCGGAGGACACAGGTGTTTCTAAATAGAGTGTTCCCCCATCCCACGCTCTGAGACGTTGGTCTGATAAATCAACTTCTATCCATCTCTCGCTCGGTTCAGCCATTCCAAGAACCGCAGTGGCATCATTTTCTGTGGCGAGAACTTCTGTCGGAACTGTTACCTGAGACCCCGACCAATATCCCAAACGTCCAGAGGGATCAATAATTCCTGAATAATCATTGGTTTCACAGGCCGAAGGTGAGGCTGCAACAGTGGTGGTTTCAATGGTTGTTCTCCATAAAACCCCCATTGCAAAGAGAAACACTACCGGGATCAAATACAAGTACGGACGAATCGTCTTATACACTTTCTTTGTCATCTCTCATGCTACCGTAGATTTACTGAAAAAAGCAAAGACAAAACGTAGTAATATAGAAGCTACATGAGTTACCGAAGGCCCATACACAGAAGTTTTTACTACGCATCAGATGGCATTAAGGAAGCATTTCGAAATGAGCCTAATTTTAGAGCTCACATTATTGTTTCAATTATTGTTTTAGTTCTAGGTTTCTTCTTAGGGCTTACGAATCTTGAATGGATCGTGCTCTTCTTAACGATTGCCTTTGTGATCGTGCTCGAACTGATTAACACATCAATTGAAGCCTTGGTTGATCTGGCCAGTCCAGAGATCCATCCGAAAGCCAAAGTCGCAAAAGATGTTGCTGCAGCTGCTGTACTTCTTGCGGCACTGTCTGCAGGGCTTATTGGGATGCTTCTTTTTATACCAAAAATCTTTTATTTCTTTAATTAATAGCGCGTCTATTTGAGGAAAAATGCAGTGAGTAAACCTACGACAATTGCATAGTATCCAAAATATGAATATCGTTTGCTTGTAAGGGTGCTCAGTAAAAAGCCAATTGAGAAATACGCCGTAACTCCAGCGACAACTGCTCCAAACAGGTACTCAAGCGTCGCTCCGTTTGTCGCAAACCCATGAGAAAGAACCTGAACAACGCTCGCACCTAAAATCGCTGGGATGGAAAGCAGAAACGTGAATTCAGCAACTTTTTTGCGCTCAACACCGAGGAATGTACCAATAAAGATTGTTGCTCCTGAGCGAGAAATACCAGGAATAATCGCAACAGCTTGCGCAATACCAATACAAATTGCGTCTAGTACACCCACTTTTGTCCGGTCGGTTTTTGCTCGATCGACGAATAGATTTAAAACACCGCTCATGGCTAAGGTTATCCCTGCCCAAAAGACACTACTAAAAAGCAATTCAAACTCTTCTCGAAAGACAACTCCGGCAATTGCGGCTGGAATACTACCTATGGCAAGTAACAGCAATTGTCTCGGAGTAATTAGTAAGAGCGTTTTCCTAAAGTAAATAAGAACAGCAACAGTTGTCGCCACATGGAGCATCACATCAAAAAACACCCCAGTTTGTGTAAACCCTGGAAGGAGATGTTGCACAAAGACTAAATGTGCAGATGAAGAAATGGGAAGAAACTCAGTAATCCCCTGGACAACGCCCAGAATTGCCGCTGTTAGATAGTTCATAAGCTATTGTATGTCTCCTCAGTGAGCTTATCTAGAGGAATTGCATTCTCAATTGAATACTCTCCAATTTTCGTCCTCCTCAGGTTTGATAAGTGAGCAGCTGTCCCCAACCTAATACCAATGTCACGCGCAAGGGAGCGAATATATGTTCCACTACTTACTTCACATTCAACGACAAGGAGTGGGTGTTCATATGAAATAACGTTTAATGCATAAATAGTAATTGGCCGTGGAGGAAGCACGATGTCACCACCGCTTCGAGCTATTTCATATGCTTTTTTGCCGTTTTGTTTTATTGCTGAATAAATGGGAGGAACTTGCTCAGAATCTCCGAGGAATGTTTGTAAAACTGAATCGATTTTTTCGCGGGTAAAGGGATTTGTTTGCTTTTCTTCTACAACCTCCCCTTCTGAGTCATCAGTCGTTGTACTTATGCCGAGCGTAATTTCTCCAATGTATGTCTTTTTAGTGGCCTTCGTTATTTCGCCTAATTTTTTTGTGTCTTCACGAGTTACTGCGACGATTAATAGTCCAGTGGCATTTGGATCGAGCGTCCCCGCATGTCCAACACGGCGTTCACGAGCCACCCGACGCACACGATCAACGACATCATGAGAAGTAATACCTTTCGGCTTATCAATAAGAAGAAGCATATAAAGTTACTGCTTTAAATAGGCCAATGCCTTTTGAAGATTTTGATCTACTTGATTCCAATTCACAATATTCCAGAACGCATCAACGTAATCAGCGCGTTTGTTTTGATATTTGAGGTAATATGCGTGTTCCCACACATCTAGCCCTAAAATTGCATCTTTCTTTTCCATCCATGGAGTATCTTGATTTGGGGTTGATACTATTTTGACCGTGTTCTCATCATGTAAAACGAGCCAGACCCACCCACTTCCAAATCGTCCAAGTGCAGCTTCTTTAAACTGTGCTTTAAAGGTTTCCAGGTCACCAAATGATTTTGTTATAACGGATGTAACAAGCTCTGAAGGTGTTCCGCTTTCATCATGTGGTGCCAACAGTTTCCAGAAGAATGCGTGGTTTGCATGTCCTCCTCCATTGTTTTGAACCTTCACACGAATATCCTCTGGAAGTGATTTCAGATCAGAGACTAATTCCCATACTTCTTTATTTTGAAGCTGAGGATGAGATTCAAGCGTCTTGTTGAGATTATCAACATACGCTTGATGATGCTTATCGTGATGAATGGTCATAGTAGACTCATCAATAAAAGGTTCAAAGACATTTGGAGAATAAGGAAGATTGGGTAAGGAGAATGACACAGTTAACGCTTTTTACCTGCCGCAGCAACTTCGCCGATACTATCAGCAACACGTGTTAATCGACCTGTTGCTTTATTTTCAACGAAAATGCCTCCACCAGTGTCATACGCGACTTCATCGCCTTTTTGCCCAATTTGCTTCCAACTTTTACGTATTTCGTTGATGTCTTCGGCACTTTCTTGACCGAGTTGAATTTTTGTTTGTCTTTCCCAATCAATTTGATTTGCGTCAGGTGAAGTCTGCTTTTCGCTTTCTGGGTTAAATCCTGGTGGATGTCCTTCCATCTTTCTATTATGTACCGAGTTATCCAAAAAATCAACATTTCCCCTCACCCTGTATAATGGATGTATGAGAAAACTAGTTCTCAGTATTTTTGTCGCTTTTTTAGGATTCGGGCTTTTCGTGCCTTTCGTTTCTGCGCAAGAAACAACTAAAGAAATTAAAAACAATCGATTTGGAATTCATATTGTCGATGAAAGTGACCTCGTTGATGCAGCAAAGCTCGTTAATAGTAATGGTGGTGAATGGGGATATGTAACTTTTGTAATTAGAGAAGATGAATTGGATACAGCGAGGTGGACTGCAGCATTTAACCAGATGAAGGAATTAAAGCTCATACCAATTGTTCGCATTGCAACACTACAGCTTGGTGGTATGTGGGTAAAGCCAACCACTGAAAGTGCCGATAAATGGGCTGAGTTCTTAAATAGTCTTCCGTGGCCCATTAAAAAGCGTTATGTCATCTTATTTAATGAGCCGAATCACCGCGTTGAATGGGGAGGAGAGATCAACCCTCGTGAGTATGCAAGAATCGCCCGTGCATATTGGGAAGAATTGAAAAAAGCCTCATTTGAGTTTGCAGTTCTTCCTGCAGGACTTGATGCAGCAGCACCGAATGGACCGACCACTATGGATTCAAAAGATTACTTTGATCAAATGGTGCAAGAAGATCCGCTCATATTCACACTCTTTGATGGATGGGCCAGTCACAGTTATCCAAATCCTGGCTTCTCAGGTAGCCCGTCAGAGAATGGAAAAATGACAATACGAGGGTTTGAATGGGAGCTTAACTACTTGTCACAATATCATTTACCTCAAAATTCACCAGTATTTATTACTGAAACTGGGTGGCGCAATTCAAATAACAAGCAAGAACAAATCGCTTCCTATTACCAACAAGCGTTTAGTGAAGCGTGGAATCATCCAAATGTTGTTGCTGTTACTCCATTTTTACTT
Source organism: Candidatus Woesebacteria bacterium UBA5941 (assembly GCA_002430735.1). Classification (GTDB taxonomy): domain Bacteria; phylum Patescibacteriota; class Microgenomatia; order UBA8517; family UBA8517; genus UBA5941. The sequence goes on from DJCV01000011.1 coordinate 75,081, forward strand.
CGGTACGATGCAAAGCCATTTAATACATTTTCATGGAAGATTCCTGGAACTGACACATATTATCCATACTACAAAGAAGTATTAGGAATTAGTAAAAACGCAGGAACACCGGAGACGGAATAATTATTATTCCTTAGTAAGTAACGAAGTATTTGATAGAAGCGTTTTTCTTCACTTCAGTCAACCATGTTTGGAATTCAGTGCTTAATTTTTGTTGTTGTAACTGAGTCTTAACTTCAGCTTGAATTTCTTCAGTCTTTTTATCCTTCGGTAAAATATCTTTGTTCTTATCCATATATTCTTTTACTTCCTGATCAGTTGGGTTAATTTTGTCAGCTAAAATCTTCTCAACGATCTTTTGTGTTCTGATTTGCTTGTTTAATTCGTCTCGGCTCATTCCCTGCATGGTTAATAATGTGTTTAAGTCTTGCCCTTGAGCTTTTACACTCTCTTCAATTTTTGAAACTTCACTGTTTAATTCTTCGTCTGAAATAGAAATTCCTTTTTTCTTGGCTTCTTGATTGATGAGCATGTCAGTGACGGTCGCGTCGAGTTGCTGTTGTCCGAATCGTTTTTCAAGTTCTGAGATGATAGTTGGTCGGTATACCAATTCACCATTTACAGTTGCAGCTAAAATTAACCCTCTGGAGAGGTATAAAATAATACCGATAACAGCGATTGCGACAATAATTGCAGCTTTTCGTTTTCCAGACATTTGTTTTACAGATGAAGTATCAATTGGAGTTTCCATTTTGCTTTCCATTGCAACATCTTGCTTTGGGGCAGTTACTTTTTTAACAGAAGCTTTGCTTGCTCGTGTAGATTTACTTTTAGTTGCTTTTGTCTTTCGTGCAGCCATATCGGGAGTATACCCAATGTTACAGGAAAATTACAAGCCGCAAATTCAATATATAATCCAAGCATGACTAAATGGAAAACTGCAGAACTCATTGAATCACATGACCTTTCTCCTTCAGTTAAGTCGTTGCGATTCAAAGTAAGTGACTGGGAACCGCATATTGCAGGTCAACATTATATGGTGAGAGTTGAATCTCCTGAAGGGTATATTGCAGAGCGATATTACTCGCTTTCTAACAGTCCTCTTGAAGAAGGAATTATTGAATTGGGTGTACAACTGCTTCCTGACGGAGAAGTTTCAACATTTCTACATACACTTCCTCTCGGTGGAAAAATAAAATTGCGAGGGCCATTTGGCACACATTTTTCCTGGGTTCCTGAAGATAAAAATTCTATTATTCTTATTGCTGGTGGATCAGGCCTTATTCCGTTTATGTCGATGATCCGATTAAACCATGAGCAGTTGCGTAACGAGCAATCAGTACCAATGAAGATTATCGGAAGTTTTCGAACAAAAAAAGACATCCTGTACTACGATGAATTACTCGCTATTACAAAGATGAACCCAAATATTTCATTTACACTCACGTTAACGCAAGAAAAAAGCCATGGCTGGACTGGAAGAGTCGGGCGAATTGATGCACAATACTTACAACGAGAATTAAGCACTGAACGAAATAGTGACTCCCATTTCTATGTTTCAGGATCTACCCGCTTTGTTGAAGCAATGAAGAAACAATTAGAATCAATTGGTATTACAAACGAACGAATGAAAGAAGAGCAGTTTGGATAATTACTTCTTGTTACCCCATCGCCATTTTGGAGTTTCCCCAAACTGGTAACAAACAGCAAGGAGCGCTGCAATTCCAATCGCTGTTAAGAATAGATAACTCACGATCCCTGCACGACTTGCAAGAGCATCACGAATAAGTGCCACTAAAAACAATTGATAGAAGATATAGAATGCAGTTGCCGTCCACCCTTGCCATGTTACAGGATACCAACCCCATCCGTATGTCTTTGCACGAAACCATAATTTCTTTTTCATATACCTAGTATATACCGTTTGTGAAGATTACTTCTTTCGTTTTTTACTTTTTGAAGACTTGCGAGCTGCTGTTCGTTTTGCTGGTTTAGATTTCTTGTGTCTGCTCGTCAACATGTGATCGCTATATCCCCATACGAGTCCAAAAATTGTTCCTAAGAGCAGACCTAAAAGAAGGTGTTCAATCATGAGTCCAAGAAGAATACCAAGCACTATTCCGATACCCAATTTCATCTCTTTTTCTTTAGACATACTCCATTAAAGAATTAAATGTACCCCTTTGTAAAGACCCAATATAATGCCAATAATACGACAATAAAAAGAAGGACGTACTTTGAGCCGCGTAAGTCACTCTTTGATAAGTTCATGGTATTTGCGACAGTCACGATGCAGTAGCCTGAAAGCAGATATCCCCACCACGGAAGTGTGTAATTAGCAGTCAGATAAAAGGTCACCAGAAGCAGTAGTATTCCAACGATAAGTGGGGCAACACCAACAAGAAATCTTCGGAAAATATCAGTCCGTCCAATCTCAACACTCCCCAACTGTAACCCATGTTCTGTAAACCGAGGGAACAAGCTGACACGTCCAGTAGGGACTCTCAGTATTTTTGCAGTCAGAAAATGAGCCATTTCATGTATAACCGTTCCCGGGAAATAGATAATTGCGAGGAATAATAATTTATGACGCATATACATATATAAGCATAAAAAAGTGGCGATGATTAGTCGCCACTACAGAAAAAACCTTATGGTCTTTTCACAATGTGTGTTATCGCTCCGTGTCTGTCCTTGCCTCCACTACTTGAATGCCAATCTTCGCCAAACATTACGTTTTTTGCCCCGATATGAGGCATTATCCGTGAATAAACGATTTCGAGCCCTTGCAAGAGAAAATACTGCAAGAGATCGGTTTGACCCAAGAACAAGTGATTCTCAATCATATAGGTACCGGAACAAGAACAATATGCCCTCATCACATCCTCATTCACGACTTCTACATGTGGATCCCGTTGGTACAATCCATACCGAAAGTCTTCCTTGCCCACCGCGCGAACAAATAAATGACCTCCTGGTTTTAGTGCCGTGAGTGCTCTATCGAGCAGGTTAAAAACCGCATAGCGCGAAGGAAAATGCACAAACAGATCTACGCACAATATGGTGTCATATACGTTTGTTCCAAAATCAACATATCGAATATCGCCGTAGTTAATCTGAATGGGAAGGTCATAATCCTTTATCAGCTCATCCAGAAAGTCCAACTTCTCGGTATCATGATCGTAGGCGACTACATTCATACCTTTCAATGCATATGACATGCAGGATCGTCCGTGCCCAACACCTAAATCCAGTAATGTGCCATTAGGCACAACAAGCTGTTGCTCATAGCGCCAGCTTTCTGGATCGCCAACAGAGAACGCCCAGTGGCCACCGGGCTCCATTTCAGTGTCAGTAGTAATTCGATAAAAAAGATCAATCTGTGTCGGTGTCCATTGTGGGACAAAAACGTTCATACTAACTCCCTAATTAAACCCGAATGTGAACTTGTAGTGTAGCAAAGAAGTTAGCGCTTTTCAAAATACAGTGTCACTGTAGAAGTGATAGTCTGTTGTCCTGGCTGCAATTCTGGTGAAGCTGCATTTCCTCCACCCATGCCCTGAGCCATTGCTTTATCAGCGTACATATATGGACTGACCATTCCAGGGGATGATTCAACAATATTTGTGATTTGCCCTAAGCTAATACCTAATGATGATGCTAATTTTTCAGCTTGCTCTTTTGCATTCGCAATTGCCTTGTCTCGGGCTTCTTCACGGTACTTTTCAGGTTCGTCCACAGTAAAGCGTGTGCCTTGAATTTGATTTGCTCCCACCTTCGTTGCCGTTTCCATAATACGCGCAGCAAGTGAAGTGTCTTTTGTTTTGACAGTGAGAGTTACATTTCCGTTATATCCTGTTGCTCGATTCCTGCCTCCATCATACACATAGTTGGGGTTCACAGAAAAATTAGATGTCTTCATATCACTATCAGCAACCCCTAACTCTTTCATAGCCTTAATTAATTCGTTGTTTTTTTCAGTTATCTGCTTTTGAGCAAGATCTGCGGTCTGTATATTTTCAACAAAAAGACCTACATCAACGTATGCAGTATCGGGAACAACATCCACTTTTCCTTCCCCTACAACTGATAATTCGCTTGAAATAGTTGATGTCGTAACAGACACCGGAATTGAGAGGTTTAAAGTATGCACTAAGAACAACCCAACGAGAATGAATGCGAGAATTACAAAGAAGTGAGAGAAGTGAGCCTTCATAGGATCATATTAATAAGCTCTTGCTCGTTTTTCAAGGAGGAGATTTGCTGTGATATACTCATTATATGAACGTCCAAATCATAGGAGACGGCATTGAGATTGATGATCGAATCCGTGAAGTAGTTGAGACGAAAATGGCTTCAGAAATAGAGAAATACCTCAAAGATTTTGCTGATGACTTAAAAAAAGCCACGGTGCGAATCGAGAAACTTTCGCATGGCGGATTTCATGTGAACTGGGATATGCGACTTCCTGGGAAAAACGGTCATATTTTTAGCCAAGAAGACGGAGATGACTTACTGAATGTATTAATTGCACTGCGAAAAGAAGTGGAATCTCAGGTTCGAGATTATAAAGAACGACTTCAGAAGTATTAAGCGTGACTCTTGTCCCCTCGTTCGTGGCGACGTCTATCTAAATCAGTTAAGTACTTCTTTCTCATGCGCAGAGACAGTGGAGTAATTTCCAATAATTCATCATTTTCCAAGAAATCGAGAGACTGCTCAAGTGAAAACTGAATTGACGGGGTCAGTTGAATAACTCCATCACTTCCAGATGATCGCATGTTTGATAACTTCTTCCCTTTACACACGTTCATCGTGATATCTTCCTCTTTCGCATTCTGTCCAATGATCATTCCTTCGTAAATTTTCGCTTGTGGCTCGATAAACGTTACACCACGACCTTGGGCATTCTGCAATCCGTACGCAAGTGCTTCTCCCGTTTGATCTGAAATAATAACACCCTTTCGAAGCTGAGGAACTGGCTTCCCAACAGGTTCATATCCGATGAGCTGGGAACTAAAGAGCACTGTTCCTTTTGTTTGAGTCAAGAGCAAGCTTCTCAATCCAATAAGCACTCGTGTCGGTGCATGATATACGAATTCAACTTCAACATCAGAAATTGATTGCATGCTTATCATCGTTGCATATCGCTTACCCATTTCCTGGTTAATAACTCCAGTAAATTCAGCAGGAACAATAATCGTTACTTCTTCCATTGGTTCCTTCTTTACTCCATCAATCTCTTTTACAATAACTTCAGGTTTTCCAACTTCCATTTCATATCCTTCTCGACGAAGCGTTTCCAAAAGTACCGATAAATGCAATTCTCCGCGACCTGAAAGTTTAAATTTTCCATTTCCCAAGACTTCAACGCGCAAACTTAAATTACTCTCCAGCTCTCGCTTTAAACGTTCTTCAATTTGTCTGCTTGTTGAAAAGTCCCCTTCTTGTCCTGCAAATGGTGAGGTGTTAGGTCCAAGCAACATGTGAAGTGTTGGCTCGGAAATCGCAATAGAAGGAAGTGATTCAGTATCTCCAGGCTCAGCAATGGTTTTCCCGATTTGTGCGTCTTGAATACCGGTGAATGTGGCAATATCTCCTGCTTCAACAACTGCTGCTTCTTTTCTGCTTAACCCTTCATTTAACATGAGCTTTTCAACAGTCCAAATCTTGTTTGGAGTATCAGTTAAGATTACTTTTTGACCAACTTTAACCGTTCCTCGATGTACCTTTCCGATTACAATGCGACCCAAGTGAGTATCGTAATCCATGCTAGTAATAACCATCTTGAAGGTTCCTTCCGTTGAGTTAGTTGGAGCTGGTACTTCTTTTACAATAGTTTCCAAAAGAGGAATGACATCCCCTGGTTCATTGTGATCTGATGGCATTTGATAGAACGCAACTCCACGTCGTCCAATTGCGTAGACGATTGGGAAATCGAGTTGGGCTTCATCTGCAGCAAGCTCTAAGAACAAACTTTCAATTTTATCCTTCACTTCAGGAACACGTGCGTATGGCTTATCAATTTTATTAATGACAACAATGACCTTAAGTCCAAGGGCAAGTGCTTTCTTTAAAACGAAGCGGGTTTGAGGCATTGGCCCTTCTTGCGCGTCAACAATTAAGAGTGCTCCATCGGCCATTCCAAGAGTTCGCTCAACTTCACCTGAGAAGTCAGCGTGGCCCGGGGTATCAATAATGTTAATTTTCGTGTCTTTGTATTGAATTGCACAGTTTTTGGCGAGAATAGTGATTCCACGCTCACGTTCTAAATCATTGCTATCCAAAATACGCTCCTGTCCCATTTCTTCCTGATTATCACGGAATGTGTGAGTCTGTTTCAGGAGTGCATCAACTAACGTCGTTTTTCCATGATCGACGTGGGCAATGACTGCAATATTTCTAATGTTTTGTGTACTCATAAGCGTAGTAGTATATCATTTTTTCGGCCAAATCCCTACTCCCAAGCGAGAAAATAAGAATTATTCTTAAAAAGAAGCCTTCTGCACACCGAGAACCCGCTCGAAGGCGGGTCTTCGGTACTTAACTGCATACTTCACAATTAAGCGGCAGTGTTCCCGTCAGTGGTAGCTGGCGCAACTGGAGCTACTGGTGTCGTAGGCATTTCAGTTACAGGAGCTACTGGTGCAGCTGGTTCAGGTTGGGCCATAGGCTCAACTACTGGTGCAGCTGGCATGGCAGGAGTAACCGGAGCTACTGGGTCGCTCGCCATAGGCGTCGCAACAGGAGCTTGAGGTTCAACTGCTGGGGTTTGAGGCATGTTAGCAACTGGTGTTACTGGGTCTACCACAGATCCCATAGCTGGCGTTGTTGGGTTTGTTGTTTGATTTTGATCCATTCGTACTCACCTCCTCTTCACACTTCATTCTAAAATAATAGTGATTACTTCGTTAGATTCGTTTTTCGAACGAGCTTAGCGCTGTATACAATTTGTCTTAGCTCTCCATCTGCCCCTTCAATTTCATTCGCTCCAGTCATTCGCTGGTATTCACGTAGATAATATGACAAGCCCTCTTGTACATCAGCGAGTTCTGTCTTCACTGCTTCAATTTTGTCGACAATTGCCTTCCCTGCAGTCGCGTTTAGTAACTGCTTTTTGGTAGCAGACTTTTGCTTTGATGCATCTTTTGCCATCTTGTCATGTTCTCGATAGACAGGATCATTTTCGAGATAACTTTGAAGCATTTCTTTGTGAGGCTTCATGTCTTCTTTCAATTGTTCAAGCTTTACAATTCGTTCTTTGATAGTCGATTCAATTGATAAAAGCGTCTCTGCCTCTTTCATTTGTTGTGACTGTTCTTCTTCGAGTGATAATTGTGGTTCGTCCATACGCAAAATTCAATGTACCTAATTTCGCTTGAAAAACCAAGGGGCAAAGAATCGTATGTTATAGTGACCCGATGAAAGACTTCACGACTCCAATGATGAAGCAATACATGGCGATTAAAGAGCGCTATCCTGATTGTTTACTCTTCTTTAGATTAGGCGACTTTTACGAACTTTTTTTGAACGACGCAAAAATTGGCTCTGAAGTATTAGGCATTACACTAACAGGCAGGCCGAAAGGCAAAGATGGCAGAATTCCGATGGCAGGAGTTCCCTATCATGCGGTAGACAGCTACTTAAACAAACTCGTTAAGGCTGGATATAAAGTTGCCATATGCGAACAACTTTCAGAACCTGACAAAAAAGGCATTGTTGAACGGGATGTTATTCGTGTAGTTACTCCTGGCACAGTCATGGATGAGCGAGCACTTGAGAAGAAAGAGCATAACTATATATTAGCGCTTACTATTGAAGGAAGTACGGTTGCAATAGCCCTCTCAGATCTTTCGACAGGGGAGCTTAAAACTGAGGAGTATATCACTGATAACTGGCAAGATCTGTTGCGTGACGAGTTAACTCGGATTCATCCAACTGAATGTATATTGCCACCCAAGCTCTATAACAATCCTGAAGCTCTGAAATTTTTAAAGACAATAAAGGACATGACAATCTTTTTATTTCCATCCTGGGATTCACTTGTTCGCAATTCTGAAGAAGGGCTAAAAACACACTTTGGGGTAAAAACACTTGCAGCTTATGAGATTGATACAAAAAAATCTGCGCAAAAGGCTTGCTTTGCGTTACTTTCCTATCTAAAAGACACACAAAAAAGTTCTCTTCCTCACATTAATAAAATCACGATCTTTTCTGCCGATGACTACGTACACCTTGATCGAGCGACGATTCTAAATCTTGAATTATTCTCCACAATCCGTGAACGGGACACGAAGGGAAGTTTTTTAACTGCAATCGATTGTACAGAGACTGCAATGGGCGGGCGTCTACTCAGAGAATGGATTACACATCCGCTACAGAATAAAAAACATATTGAAGAGCGACTCACGAGTGTCGAAGAGTTCTTACACAATGCAGTGACTTGTAAACGCATCCTAAAGAACATAGAAGATATAACTGATGTAGAACGAACCTTTTCTCGTGTAAGTGTTGGGATTGGCAACGCGCGTGACTTAGTCTCGCTAAAAATAGCGATAAGAAAAATACTCTCAGTAAAGCATGGGTTAATAGATACACATTCTCTCTTACTGCAAAAGCTTCAAAAAAATATTTCACCAAAGCTTCAAGACCTTGTTCAATTAATTGAACAGACTATTGATGAGGACCCACCGATTCATTTGAAAGAGGGCGGCATATTAAAATCGGCAGTAGATCCGCGTCTAGATGAATTGCGCGCAATCATTTTAAAAGGAAAACAATGGATATCAGCACATGAGGAAGAAGAGAGACAAAAAACAGGAATCACTTCTTTGAAAATTCGCTACAACCAAGTATTTGGGTACTTTATCGAAATTAGTAAATCAAACCTTTCAGCAGTTCCTACTCATTATTTTCGGAAACAAACACTCGTAAACGGTGAGCGATTTATTACTCCCGAACTAAAGATACAAGAACAAATTATTTTAGAAGCGGAAAGCGAAGTGAAAACGCGAGAGTATGAACTCTACAAAGAGATAGTAGCGAAAACGATTACATTTGCTGAGCTTATTCAAAAAGCTGCTCAAGCAACCGCCATCTTAGACTGCATTTTGTCATTCACCAAACTTGCTAAAAGAGGAAGATACACTAAGCCCACGATTGTCTATTCTCATGAAATGGAAATACAGGATGGGAGACACCCCGTGGTTGAAGAATTACTACCTCCTGGAACATTTGTACCAAACACGATTAACATCGGAAGCCCTAAGCAATCGCTTCTCTTAATAACTGGTCCGAATATGGCAGGAAAATCTGTGTTTCTCCGACAGGTTGCACTCATTACACTCCTTGCGCATATGGGCTCATATGTTCCCGCAAAGAAAGCACACATTCCGTTGGTTGATAGTATTTTTGTTCGAAGCGGCGCGAGTGATGTCATTACGTCAGGTCTGTCAACGTTTATGGTTGAAATGGTTGAGACTGCGTTTATCTTAAATCACGCGACAGATAAAAGTCTTATTATTATGGATGAGATCGGAAGAGGCACGAGCACCTATGATGGGGTAAGTATTGCGTGGTCTGTTGCTGAATACTTAGTAAAGCAGTTCACACATCCTCCCAAAACACTCTTTGCAACACACTATCATGAGTTAACTGCATTGGAAAAAGAGTACCCAAAACATATTACAAATGCACATATGGAAGTTACAAAGAAGAAAGAATTGCCAGTCTTTTCTCATACACTCCTCAAAGGTCCAACATTTGAAAGCTACGGCGTATTAGTCGCAAAATTGGCTGGACTTCCACAACCAATTATAAATAGGTCAAATGAACTGTTACTGCGATTCGCTGAAACAGAGACCAATACGCAGAATGAAGGAGAATCTGATACAAAGCATGCAAAGATTATGCGCGATCTTTTGTCGTATGATGTTGATCGAATGACACCACTTACTGCACTCACTAAATTAAAAGAGTTACAAGACAAGGCACAACACTATGAATAAAATCCACGCACTCACTCCTGAAGTTATTGCAAAAATTGCGGCAGGTCAGGTTATTGAACGACCAAGCAATGCAGTAAAAGAGTTAATTGAAAACGCAATAGATGCAAACGCACACGCGATAGATATTCACATCAAAGAAAGTGGCTTTCGCGAAATAACGGTTATCGACGATGGTGTTGGCATGAGTGAAACAGATCTTGCATTGTCGGTGCTTCCTCACACGACCAGCAAGGTAAAAAATGTAGATGACTTGTTGCACATTGCGTCCTTGGGTTTCAGAGGTGAGGCACTTGCAAGCTTGGCTTCCGTTTCAGATATTGAGATCAGTAGTCGTGAAGAAAAAAATACACTTGGAAATACAATTACCGTGGAAAACGGCAATACCACAACAAACGAAAAGCAAGGAATGCAAAAAGGAACACGGGTGAGTATCCGTAATTTGTTCGCTCCCATGCCAGGCAGAAAGAAGTTTCTAAAAAGCGGACCGACTGAATTTAGACACATTGCTGATGTAGTCTGTGGATTTGCATTATCGTATCCAAACATCCTTTTTCGACTCTTCCATAATGAGAACGAGTTTTTAAACTTTAGCGATGTACTAGATTCCCGAATGAACGAAGTGTTTAGTGAAAGTATTTCTCTGAAACTCATGAAATCAACATTCACTTCATCACTACTATCGTTTGATGCATATCTTACACATCCGGAGGCATCGCTCCCTACGAGTCAGAAGCTGTATCAGTTTGTGAATGGAAGAAGGATTCACAGTGACATCATAACCGCCGCAATAAAAGAAGCGTATGGTCGATTACTCGATCCACATTCTTTTCCAGTTGGAATGATTGCGATTACCATTCCGCATCAATTTGTTGATGTGAATGTCCATCCTACAAAGCGCGAAGTTCATTTCGAAGGTGCAGAACTTGTATTTCAGGACATAAAAGAGGGCGTTCAGGAAATGCTTACCAAATATAATTTAACGTATGGATTAAATCCAAATGCTACGAGTAGCAAGCGTGACATTGCGCAATCAATAAAAGCGGAAGTGGCTACCCTTCCTATTTCTCATATAAAAACTCCAGCCGTTGCAGATCAATTGCTCATTATAGATAACACATACTTAGTAACTCCACACGAAACCGGGGTCGTTTTGTATGATCAACACGCTGCTCATGAGGCGCTTTTGTACGATGCTTTTGTAGCTTCTTTTAGAAGACATGCTTCACACATTAAAACCATTACCCCAATACAAATGGAACTCACGAAAACTGAACTTTCTATTCTTCATGAACAAAGCGAAGTCATTTCTAAAATGGGGTTTGAGATAGAACCATTCGGAGGGTCCACCGTACGAATTACTGCAATACCACTTCTGGTGAATGAAATGGATATCGAAGGACACTTAAGAGAAATACTTTCATACTTAAATACGGCAAAATATCCAGACATCGATCGAATTAATAATAAAATGCTCTCATACTTAGCATGTAAATCAGCGATTAAAGCTGGTGACAAGTTGACGAAAGGAGAGGCACTCAAAATTATTGATGCCCTGTCTGAGAGTTCAGCAACATATACCTGCCCCCACGGCAGACCAGTGAAGATTGTCATAAATACCCGAGAGTTAGGAAAAATGTTCAAAAGACACTAGATATGCTATACTTTCTCTGCTTGGATCGTAATTCGTTTTAGTAACTTCGTTTAGAATGTTCACTTCTAAAACCGTACTTAACAAGCTTCACTGGAGGTGAACAATTAATGGCAAAACGATTATTCGTTGGAAACTTACCTTATACTGTTGACGATAACCAACTTAACCAACTTTTTGGTGAAGTAGGAACCGTCAGCTCAGCTACCGTTATTATTGATCGGATGTCAGGCCGATCCAAAGGATTTGGATTCGTCGAAATGGCAACTGATGAAGAAAGCGACAAAGCTATCGAAACTCTTAACGGACGTGAAGTTGATGGGCGCAAAATGCTCGTAAATGAAGCACGACCTATGGAAGAGCGACCTCGAAGAGATTTCGGAGGGTCACGCGGTGGAGACCGAGGACCTCGAAGAGATTTCGGAGGAGGAAGAGGTAATGACAGAGGGGGAAGATACTAAAACGGATTGGGATTAAGAAAAGAAGGCCTCGTGCGCAAGCACGGGGTTTTCTTGTGCCCGATAAAAAATGACTCCTAAGTCATTGTGAGGTAAAATACGCATGTATTGCCCGATCGTCTAGTGGCAGGACACATGACTCTGAATCATGTAACTGGGGTTCGAATCCCTGTCGGGCAGCCAAGACGAGCACCTTCGTGTGACCGAAATGTCTTAAAAAGGTTAAGAATACCTCAAAAACTGTTAGTTTATAGTGTAAACATTCGTACCACACATATGTGCCTAAAGGATCGATGATTTGATTTGTGACCCAAACGGAAGTACAATCTTGGTACGCATCTATGGAACCGGACAATAAAAATGATTCAGTAAAGATTGATCAAAAACCTACATCGAAGCAAATAGTCTCAATTCCAGTACCGTATGTAAATTCTTATGGAGCAATTACAAAAGCATTAGAAGGTATCCAAACCGCTTCTACACCCGATAGATTCACACAAGATTTTTTGTCGACAAAACTTAATCTCAAAGGCGGTTCCCCAAAACCTGTAATTCCATTTCTAAAAAGAACTGGTTTTTTAAATGGCGATGGCACACCTACCGAGTTATATAAAGAATTCAGAAATTCCATATCAAGATCTAAAGCAGCAGCAAAATCTGTTAAAAAAGGTTACTCGCCATTATATGAGATTAACGAGTATGTGCACGATCTCAATGATAAAGATCTAGAGGGTGTGATTGTCCAAGCTACAGGACTAGATTCAAAATCCAAGACAGTTAAATCTATATTAGGGTCTTTTAAGGCATTGAGGAACTTTGCCAAATTTGATGAGGAAACTTTACAAGAAGATGTAGTACCTACTTCGAGGGAACTAGAAAAAAAACGTGACTTGAGCGAATCGACACAGTCGCCCCCTCAACCAGTTGGGTTGAAATTGGGATACGTTATTAATCTAAACTTACCAGCTACGTCTGATGTGGCAGTCTTCGACGCCATTTTTAAAAGTCTTCGAGAACATATTTTAGAATAATGAGTAACTTAACTGCTTCTCTTAATAATTTTGGTATGACAAGCCAACTTATTGAGCACGATCTGGATGAAATAGAGAAGAAACACGGTATCGATTTAGGTCGTGGACATCTCAAGATTGTTGAGACAGATCAAGATTATTATCCACAAATTGAACAAGAGATAAGAAATGAAGCAGCTATAATGGCTCCTCACTATGAGGTATTTTACTCTCTCGAGAAAACAGTTCGAAGATTGATTACTGACACTTTAGATACGGCAGAGGGAAATAACTGGTGGAACAGTTCACGCATCCCAACATCAATTCGCGATACTGTCGAAAAGAGACAACAAGACGAACTTGATTCGGCAGTTACTCCACGATCAGATGAACCAATTGATTTTTGTACATTTGGCGAATTAGGTGAACTTATTAAAACAAATTGGGATGTCTTTGCTGCAACATTTTCTAGCGTAAAAGCAGTTGAACGCGTTATGTCTAATTTAAATACACTTCGTGGTCCCATAGCTCATTGTAGTCTTTTGGCTGAGGATGAAATCTTGAGGCTACGCCTTACTGTTCGAGACTGGTTTCGTCTAATGGAATAGGTTTATAGGATCGAAAGGTTATAAGCCGACCTGCTCAGCAAAGACGTGAACCTTATGGTGACCGTGTTCTCTATTATGAAAATAATAACTTGGGTAATTCTAATTGGTGTTCTTGCTCTTTCTCTCTTTCGAGAAGTAAATATCACAAACGGGCAACTTGCTGTCTTATTGATGATTTTACTCCTTTCATTATTTTCTGATTTAAAAGAATTTGATTTTTGGGGGCTAAAAGGGAAAATAGCCGAAAAAGAAATTAAAGATCTGGAAGGAAAGAAAGCTTTTAAAGAAAAGGGGGGCAATATTAATAAGAAAAAACTTGATGAAGCTGAGAAACAAGCTCCACTTCAGCTAATGGATACCGCACAGGGTAATTTTTTAGCATTGGCGTTTGAAATTGAAAGATTACTAAGAATTTACGCGACTGTCTGGTTAGTTAAGGATATTCCTAATAATGTTAATGTAGCAAATTTGACCAAAGAACTTCGACAAAAAGACTTGTTAACTGATAATGGAGTTAAACAGCTAGAAGCAATAAGATGGATTCGTAATTTGTTAGTCCATGGCCGACAGAATGAATTAAACCAAGCGACTCTTGATGCTGGGATTCAGTTGGCACAAACCCTTTATATGGAGTTATATAATAATCTGTATGGTTCAAAGCAACAATCTACTCAAGGTTAGCATTATAACGATAAAAGGGTTGTAGACCGGAGCGCTCAGCAAAAAGACTAGCTTCAAATATCTATATCAAACCATTCAACCGAGAGATGTATTTGAACAGGGCAATGATAAAATATCAACATGACAGAACATGAAACTCCTGAAGAATTGCAAATAAGACTCAATGAAAATATACGAATGCTTAGGGATGCATATAGTAACGAGATTCCTGAAAACATTGTTCATAGTACAGATGAAAACAATAAATTCAAAGTGAGAGGTGCATGGTGGGCTGCGCTTGGTGGCAACTTACGAGTATCTTTGCGAGAGGGAACCATTACAGATCCATTAGTCAGAAGTAATATAGAGAATTTTTTGGATACCCCTAAATCTGAAATGACAACTAAAGAAGATATTGATCGCGCCAATAAGATAATAAACATTGTATTAGGTGATGAACCTCCAGAAGATATTCACCATGAAGATAATAAATAGATTCTGCCTTGAACAGATGACGGTAGTAGATACTTTCAATACTGTCAAAATTTCGAGAATCACAAACTAGAACTAATGAAGCAGTGATATTGAATAGGGGTATTACTTAAGACTAGTGTTACAGATTTCAGGTCTCCATCTAGGATAATTTTTCTGTGACCATTCAATCATTCCACCATTAATATTGTATGCTGTAATGCCTTCTTCACGAAGTGCAGTTGTAACAAGATCACTTCTTTTCCCCGAACGGCAAATCACATATACTTCTTTTTCTTTGTAGCTTTCTGAAAGATGCTTAATCTTAGATAACGCAGTGATATGATCAATGTTTATGGAATTTGGTGCATGAGCATCGAGATACTCCTCTGGGGTTCGTACATCTAATAAGACTATCTTATCCGTACTGTGAACTTCATTATTTTGTTTTACTAATTGCCAGATTCTGTCTTTTGGTTCCTTATATATCTTTGAAAATGCATCTTCAACTGCAATTCCCCAATCGAGGTGATTGGTCTTTTCTACTCGTTGGTGTGTATCGTTCGGCTTGTTTATTAAGAGGTTTGCATTTTCAATAGTTGGAAAAGCAGTCTCATCCAAATACTCAAAGTATTCATTGAGATACGGCAACGGACTATCTGCGCAAATAAATACACACCTAATATTTTTGTGTTTTGCTTTTGCCAAATACTGTAACAACCCATTCAACGCAAATCCTGAGCTTGGGCCTACCAATAAACCATGTCTGCATAGTTCAAGACTAAATTTAAATGAATCCACAGTACCGACTTCTTCAGTAGCATCAACTATACCCTGCCAATTAAATGCGATCTGTGTTAACAAATTAGAAGTGCGAACTCCGGGTACTGGATTATTCGGCTGTCTCACAACACCAATGTTCTTTATCCTTGGGTTTTTCTCTTTAAGATAACTACCGATCCCCACCATCGTGCCAGTTGTTCCAAGGCCTGTGCAAAAAACATCGATATCTCCGTGAGTTTGTTCCCAAATTTGTGGACCAGTCCATTTATAATGTGATTGAGGGTTAAATTTGTTGTCATATTGCCCAGGATTAAACCAACCTTTCTGTTTGCCTTTGATTTTTGCTTTATATATACCGCTCTCCTTATCCTCAGGATCAGGACAAATTGGTTCTTCATTAATAATTGGTTGTATCCCCAGAACGCGTAGTAACTGCAATTTCCCCGAGGAGACTTCATGAGAGACAAATGCTTTTGTATTGCTAATACCTAACAATCTCCCGACTACCGCCAGAGAGAAAACAGTATTTCCGGACGAATTTTCTACTATGGTATGAACATCTTTTTGATCTTTTAGATTATGAAGCATGTTTACTGCTGGAAACGATTTAACATTCCCGAGCGGTGTCATATTCATAAGTTTTGCATAAATGCGGACACCATCTTTTCGGTATGGGTTCAAAGCATCAGGTATTTCGACCAAGGGAGGAATCATTCCTTTCTCTGGGTTGAGGAAATCTAAGACTGAATTTTCGCCTTCATATACATTTAAGTTATTCATATTTGAAATTAATATCGATTTGATTGGTTAAGTCACCAAATCTTTCCTTCACATAATCCTGTGCAACATATTTTTTATGCAACTCATACAAATGTTGTAGTCGCACATTTGCATCAGGTGCGATTTTAGAAATTTTAAGAAACAAATTTTGCAGAGTAACCTTGTTTTCTGCCTCAAGTCTCTTATAGTCCAACGAATCCTCTCCTCTATCTACATTTCTTATGTGCTCAGATTCTCCTATATAACCAACAAACTTATCGGTATCAATATTACTCAATATGAACTTAACATCTTTATCTTCTCTTACTTTATTTCCGACGATACATACGCGGTCGTATACACCACTGCGCTCTGCCAATTCTTTATACTGCTTAAATACTTCGATTGATTTAACTGTGGGTTCCACCACCAGTAGCAACACATCAAATTGTGCATGAAGGGTATTGGCAAACGCGTCTATCCCTGCACTGTCTCTTATACACATCTCCGAGCCCACGAGACCGT
>DJCV01000016.1:0-16854 GCA_002430735.1 Candidatus Woesebacteria bacterium UBA5941
GTATTTATATCTTAAATAGATATCAATATGTATAATCGTTCTCATTCATTTAGACGCGGACCCGCACGACGGGGGTTTGGTCATGCCCGACGCCCATTTGGAGCAAAGGCTGCACCACTTGCACCTCAAAAGTATGTGCAAAAAGCTGAAGAAGTAGCTCCAGAAGCACCTTTTATTCCGGTGCATTCGTTTGCTGACTTTAATTTAGGCACACAAATTCTAAAGAACCTAGAAGTTAAAGGCTACAAACAGCCAACTCCGATTCAAGATCAAGTAATTCTTCCTATTATTGAAGGAAAAGACGTGGTTGCGATTGCAAACACGGGAACGGGAAAGACTGCCGCATTTTTACTCCCAGTTATTCAAAAAATGATTGGAAACCCTCATTTAAAAGCACTTGTCCTCGTTCCGACTCGCGAACTTGCGGTGCAGGTTGAAGAGGAATGCTATGCCTTCGCTAAGAATATGAATATTAAATCTATGATTGCAATTGGGGGAGCAGGTATTTCAAAACAGATTTACGATTTGAGACGAAATCCACAGTTTCTTATTGCAACACCGGGTCGATTAAAAGACTTAATTCAACGCAATGCGGTTAACTTGTCACAATTCAAGATTGTTATTTTAGACGAAGTGGACCGAATGGTTGATGTTGGGTTTTTACCAGATGTTCGATTTATCGTTGGAAAATTAGCGCAACCTCGTCAATCTCTCTTTTTCTCAGCAACTGTTACTCCTGAAATTGAATCAATTATTAATTCATTCGCAAAAGACGCTGTTAAAATTTCAGTTCGAAAGACTGAAACTGCAAAAACTGTTGATCAAGATATCGTAAAGGTTAAAAGCTTGAAAGAAAAATTGTGGAAATTGTACGAACTTGCACGAGATAAAGAGCACAGCAAAATGCTTGTCTTCGTGAGAACAAAGCACGGTGCAGATCAAATTTCAAGGGAACTTGACCGTGAAGGATTCTTTGTGAGTGCTATTCATGGTAATAAGTCACAATACCAAAGAACTCGAGCAATTTCTGATTTCAAGCAAGGTCGAGTGCGAGTGCTTGTGGCCACTGACATCGCAGCTCGAGGTATTGATATTCCTGATATTTCACTCGTTGTGAACTTTGATGAACCAGCAACTTATGCTGATTATGTGCATCGCATTGGTCGAACAGGACGTGCCGGCAAAAAAGGCCGTGCGTTAACCTTCATCGTTTCACGATAATTTCGTTCTTCAGTTTGTAACTTCAGGTTAACTCACCTATAATATGTAACTGTCCGATATTGAATTGGAGGCAATCGTGTTTCGAGATATGTTGAGGTTGTTTTTGCTCTGGTCAGGAATTATTGCGCTATTGGTTTTCGGATATGTGGTCTTCGCCGTAGGATCAAAACCCGGTATGGAAACCGGTCTGCTCTTCGTAGTTCTAGTGGCAGTAATCCTGTTGGATATTTCTGGCGCTCTTTATAACACCCGTGCGTGGTGGTATACGGTTTGCTACAAGCACTACCACAACGAAGCGCCAAACTACCCATATCTGGATTGGTGGCACTATTTAGCCCTCGGTCTGGCCGGAAACTTTGTAGTTGGGATTGAGTGGATACATGGTGTCTTTATCTCAACGAGGGATCGCGCAAAGAAAAATCAGCCTTTTTAGGCACATCGCAGCCCAAGAAAAGAATATTTTCTTGGGTTTTTTTATTGGTCTTAGGATATGATGAATTATGGCTAAATCACTTGTCTTAGGAAATGGATCTTTAACGGTTGGATACGATCAGTTTGGACAAGTAAAAGACTGTTATTTTGATTATGTTGGGCTCGAAAATCAGATGGGTGAGGAAAGCGTTAACAGGGTTGGCGTGTGGGTCGATGGTCAATTTAGCTGGGTATCTGATGGGAGCTGGAACATTTCAATTGATTACAAAGATGAGACATTGATTGCCACGATTTTAGCTACGAACGATCAACTCGGTATTTCACTTGAGTTTACCGACGCTGTATACAATGAAACTGCAATTTTTATTCGACACGTTGTAATTAAAAATCGAGAGTCCACTGCTCGGACCGTTAAAATTTTCTTCAATCATGAATTTCGCATGTATGGTGTTCGGAAAGGGGATACCGTGTATTGGGATCCTGAGGACCAAACAATAGTCCATTACAAAGGGCGTCGTGTCGCGGTCATTGGCGGGATCATGGAAAACACTCCCTTCCAAGGATACACAGTAGGTCTTTCAACAATAGAAGGAAAAGAAGGTACCTGGAAGGACGCCGAAGATGGACTCCTGAGTGGGAACTCAATTGAGCACGGAACGGTTGATTCGACGGTGAGTTTTGCACACACCATTGATTCAGAAGACAGTATGAGTTGTGTGGTATGGGTGAGCTTTGCAAAAACGCTTGAAGAAGCAAAGAAACTTCATCAATATGCGATTAAGAAGTCTCCGGGACGCCTTATTGAATCGACCGAAAACTACTGGCGTGCATGGGTGAATAAAATGCCTTTTAGTTTCTATGGATTAAACGATGAACTAATCACCCTTTTCAAAAAGTCACTTCTCATTACTCGTGTGCACGTTGGAAATAATGGTGAGATCGTAGCGTCTGTCGATTCTGACATGCTGCAGTGGGGACGAGATAATTATAACTATGTGTGGCCACGAGATGGTGCATACGTCGCAATGGCCTTGGATCATGCCCGATACTCGGAAGTGAGTCGTCGATTCTTTGAGTTTTGTCGGGATGTAATTAGCGAAGAAGGATACTTTTTCCATAAATATAGACCAGATAAATCGATGGGGAGTAGTTGGCATGGATGGGTTGGCACTAATGGAGATCGTCAATTACCGATTCAAGAAGATGAAACAGCACTTGTTATTATCGCCTTGTGGCATCACTACGAAAAAACAAAAGACATCGAATTTATCGAAAGCATTTATAACTCCTTAATTAAAAAAGCAGGTAACTTTTTGCTCGGGTTTAGAGGAGCGAATAAATTGCCCTATGCAACGTATGACTTGTGGGAAATGAAAATGGGGACACACACGTTTACCACGGCAACGGTCTACGGTGCGCTTTTATGTGCCGCTCAGTTTGCCACACTGTTGGGTAAGGAATATGAAGCGGCCCAATACACCGATGCTGCAAAAGAAGTACAAGTTGCGTCAGAGCTTTTGTGGAACAAAGAAGACTCATATTTTTATAAAAGTGTTACTGAAAAAAGCGGAGAACTCATGCATGATGAGAGCATTGATGCCAGTTCCTTTTATGGCGCTTGGAAATATGAATTGTTTGCAAAGGAGAGCAAAACAATTCTTGAGTCAAGAAAAACATTTGAAGAGCGGCTTACCTCAAGTGAACCAACGGGCGGTATTGTACGGTTTGCGTATGATGAATATTACAGAGAAAACCCAGAGTCATTAGGAAATCCGTGGATTATTACAACGCTGTGGGATGCTCAATACAGAATTTCATTAGCCAAAACAAAAGAAGATTTGATGCAAATCGTTTCTACGTTTGAGTGGGTGGCGTCGCATGCGCAGCAGTCAGGAATTCTTCCAGAGCAGGTGCATCCTAAGACGGGAAGAGGGTTGTCAGCAGCCCCACTCGCATGGAGCCATGCAGAGTTC
Source organism: Candidatus Woesebacteria bacterium UBA5941 (assembly GCA_002430735.1). Taxonomy (GTDB): domain Bacteria; phylum Patescibacteriota; class Microgenomatia; order UBA8517; family UBA8517; genus UBA5941. Next base: position 3,627 of record DJCV01000016.1, read on the forward strand.
GTAACAACAATTATTACGTATTTAGAAAAAGCTGAAGCCTTGGGTTTTGCTGAAGTTTGTCCTCCAGAAACAGAAACAATCGATTAGTTAAGTCTCAAAATATTTCTGATACACTGACGTATGCCCGAATCTGCCCAGGTTCCTACTATTCTTGTTGTTTTTGGAGCGACAGGGGACTTAATGGAAAAGAAAATTGTTCCTGCTCTCTTTCAACTTCATTTGCACCAACGTCTTCCTAAATTATTTCAGGTAATCGCTATTTCACACCGTTCAATGAGTACGGAAGAATTTGGAGAGCATGTCATGGCTATTTTAAGAAAGTCACATGATGCACACACGCTTGAGCCACAAATGCAGGCATTTATGAGTTTATTTCATTATCTGTCTGGCGACTTCGGAGAAGAACCGTTGTATGAAACACTCGCTGAAAAACTAGGATCCATTGATAACACCTGGAGTGTGTGCACCAATAAACTCTATTACTTAGCAGTACCTCCAAGCCACTACGAAGAAATCGTTAAAAACCTTTCAAAAAAGCAATTAAACGTCCCGTGTTCTGAAGAAGAAGGGTATACTCGGATCATTGTGGAAAAGCCATTCGGACACGATCGAGATAGCGCAAACTTACTACACCAATTACTGTCTCAAAACTTCAAAGAAGAACAAATCTATAGATTGGACCACTATCTAGGAAAGCGAATGTTACAGAACTTAATGGCATTTCGGTTTAGCAACACCTTTTTTGATGGAGCATGGACAAATAAATATATTGAGAAAATCGAAATTAAACTTCTTGAAACAAATGACGTATCCCAACGAGGGGATTTTTATGATGGTCTAGGAGCCCTTCGGGATGTGGGGCAAAACCATTTGCTCGAATTTTTGGCAGGGGTTTGTATGGATAACCCTGAAGTACTGGAATCAAAAGCCGTAAGACGCTCCAGAGCACAGTTTCTATCAACCGTTTTGCAACCCAAGGATGAGTCGTTAACCATGACAACGTACAGAGCTCAGTACGATGGCTATTTACAAGAAAAAGGGGTAGCCGAACATTCCAGTACGGAAACATATTTTAAGATTCAACTTGAGTCTACCCACCCGTTGTGGCGTGGGGTGCCAATTATTCTGGAAGCTGGGAAAGCGTTGAAAGAACAAAAGAAAGAAGTGGTTATTACTTTCAAAAAACCAATTCCTTCGCTACTCCCTCCCGGAGGAAATACTGATGCGAGAAACAAAATGCTCTTTAAATTAGAGCCTGAAGAAAGTATTCAACTTGATCTGTGGGCTAAAAAAGAAGGGTATGAGATGTTTGTTGAGGACAAGCGGTTTTTACTGAATGAACGAGAAGCTGACAATCACATTCAATACACTGAAGAATATGAGAAATTATTGCTTGATGCATTTATTGGGGATCAGACCTTTTTTGTATCGCAGAGTGAAATTGCCGAAATGTGGAGGATCGTTGATCCGATTGTCTGTGGCTGGGGGAAGAATAGTGTTCCTTTAAATCATTATCCAAAAGGAACAGACGCTGTTCGAGGGCTCGCGAAAGAATGGATTGATTCTGAGACCAAGGAGTCTGGGTTGTCACGTCATATTGGGATTATTGGGCTTGGAAAGATGGGAAGTAATTTAGCAAAGAACTTACTTTCACATGAGTGGACGGTTGTGGGATTTAATCGAAGTCCAGAGGCCACAGAATCGCTTACGTATTACGGATTAACGCCTTCCTATGACCTAACAGAACTCGTGACTTCGCTCCCATCTCCACGGGTTGTATGGCTCATGCTTCCGCATGGGGACCCGACAACTCAAACGGTCACTGAACTTTCGAACGTTCTCAATACAGGAGATATTGTCATTGACGGCGGAAATTCTCATTTTGAAGATGCGAAAAAACATGAAGAGATATTACGAGCTAAAGGTATTGAGTTCGTTGATGTGGGAGTATCTGGTGGACCGAGAGGAGCATTGACTGGTGCCAGTCTGATGATCGGTGGAAAGCAAAAGCTATTTGAACATTTGTATCCGCTCTTTCTAGCTCTTGGATACCCGGGTGGCGTTGCACATTTTGAAGGGGTAGGGGCAGGACATTATGTAAAAATGGTTCACAACGGAATTGAATATGGGATGATGCAATCCTTAGCTGAAGGCTTCACCATGCTTTCTCATGGACCATTCCCGATAGACTTATCCCGTGCTGCTGATGTGTATGCAAATGGGAGTGTGATTGAGTCGCGACTCGTGAATTGGCTTGCAAATTCGTTCGCGGAATATGGTCCGCATCTTGAGGGAGTAAAAGGGTCTGTTTCGTCACTGGGTGAAGGAGACTGGGCTGTTGAATATGCCGAGAAACAGGGATTAATTAACTGGAGCATGAAGGCTGCTGTGGACTTTAGAAAAGAAACGCAAAATAATCCCAGCTTTACGGGACAAATACTTTCTGCTATAAGAGGTCAGTTCGGTGGACATCCGGTAACGAATAGCAATGAATGACGAAAATACTACATCTAATACTTCAGCACTCAAGTTGCCGTACGTACTTTTTGACATAGGAGGCACCAACACACGCATCGGGGTGAGCTTTGATGGACAAACTATAAGTGCTTCTGAGATTTTTAAAACACCGAAGGATTTTGATCAAGGTATTGAATTAATTCACCAAACCGCAATTCGTCTGCTTCACGGACAATCTGCATCCTTCGCCGCTGGAGGAGTGGCCGGACCATTAACGCTTGATAAATCAGGTACTGTGAATGCTCCCCATTTGCCTGGCTGGAGTGGACGTCCGTTAAAGCTTGAAATTGCAACGAAACTGGGTTGTGAGGTGTTCCTGGAAAATGATACCGCTATGGCAGGTCTTGGAGAGGCTGTCTTTGGTGCAGGGAAAGAAAAACAGATAGTCGCATATCTGACTATTAGCACTGGAGTAAATGGGGTTCGCGTTGTTAATCGAGAATTGGAACCAAACGCATTGGGGTTTGAAATTGGACACCAAATTATTGATCTTGATGGGAGCATGCGTCACGCCGATCTCGAAAGTTTGATCTCAGGGTCTGCTCTTGAGAGACGGTATGGGCAAAGCCCACAGGACATAACGAATCCTGCAGTGTGGGAAGATGTCGCACGACAATCAGCATACGGCATTAATAACATGATTGTTTTTTGGTCCCCTGACATTGTGATTATGGGCGGGAGTTTAATGAAGAAAATTTCAATTGAACGGGTCAAAATGCACGTCAAAGCAATTTTAAAATTCTATCCTGAGCTTCCGGTGATCGTGAAATCAGAACTTGGAGACTTGGGAGGATTGTGGGGAGCACTTCATTATCTAAACGGTTTGCAAAATAAAAAGGCAGCAAGCGCGTAGCTTACTGCCTACAGAACCCTTAAAACTTACAGCATATCGCCGTCATCTGGTCCAAGACCTGTCGTGGAGTAGGCATCGCCTTTGAAAGGTTGCTTGTGTCGCGCATCCAGGCTGTGCTGTATAGGTGTTGCCTCCAGCTTTGTCGCCTGCAAGTTCTCTTCCAAAAAACGCGCGAACCGTGCATTGTCAACGGTGTTGCCGTTACTGAAAATTAAGATTGATTTCCAGTCTTTTGGCAGGATTACCTGGGCAAAACAAATCGTGACGTGCAAGCTTTCCTCAAGCCTTTTGAACGCCTCAACTGCTGCATCAATCGTCTCAAACGATGCAATAATCATTTGCATTTTTCGGCCCTCCCAATACAATTTTAAGGTGAGCTAGTATACCACTCGCGAGTGTGTTTTTCAGATTGACCAAAATAAAGCCAAAGCGTATAGTGAAGTTCATGGCAATTATTGTCTTAACTGATGCGGAATTCGCAGAAAAAGTAATACAGTCAGACACTCCTTCCTTTGTTGATTTCTGGGCACCATGGTGTGGACCTTGTAAGCTTGCTGAACCAGTTCTTGAAGAACTATCTAAAGAACTCGAAGGCAAGGTTAATTTCTACAAGGTAAACGTTGATGAGAACCAAGAACACGCTGGACAGTTAGGCATCATGTCTATTCCAACAACCGTCCTTTTTAAAAACGGACAAGAAGTGGGAAGACAAGTTGGATTTGCTGGAAAGCGTGGATTTGAAGAGGTATTGAAGAAAGCATAAATCTCGGTAATGACTTCAGAAGTGTTTGCTCCTAAACCCAAAGAAAATGAACCATGGGATGTCGCGATTATTGGGTCTGGCCCATCAGCCTTAACCGCAGCTATCTACACCACGCGGGGTGCCGCTTCCACGATTCTTATTGCGGGTAGTCCGTGGGGAGGGCAGCTTATGTTAACGACTACTGTTGATAATTTTCCAGGATTTCCGGAAGGGGTCCAAGGACCAGAGTTAATGGCCAATATGCGAAAACAGGTTGAGCGGTTTGGCACCGAAATAATTGATGACCAGGTGTCACAAGTCGATTTTTCAAAGAGTCCTTTTTGGCTAACCGTGAACGGAAAAACGATACAGGCTCGGAGTGTAATTGTTGCGACTGGAGCAGACACAAAATGGTTAGGAGTTCCAGGAGAAGAGAAACTCCGTGGGAGAGGGGTGAGCTCTTGTGCGCCGTGTGATGCCCCATTCTTTAAAGAAAAAAAGGTGATCGTGGTTGGCGGTGGAGATTCAGCGATGGAGGAAGCGCTGGTGATCGCTAAGTATGCAAGTGAAGTAACGATTGTTCATCGGCGCGATAGCTTTAAAGCTTCTGCTGCGATGCAAAAGAAAGTTACTGACAATCCGAAAATTAAGATTCTGTGGAATACTGAAATTACTGAAATGGTTGGAGAACATAAACTCGATAAAGTTCTCCTCGCGACCAAAGATAAAGGCGTGTTGGAGATGCCAATTGATGGTGTCTTTGTTGCAATTGGACACATTCCTTCCACGACTGTTTTCTCAGGAAAGCTGACACAAGACGAAGTTGGATATTTAGTTCGAGAACCAAAAGATGGATACGAAATGGCAACCAATATCCCAGGCGTATTCACGGCAGGGGATGTGCATGATAGACACTACCGTCAGGCAATTACTGCCGCAGGTTTTGGTGCCATGGCAGGGCTTGACGTATTGAAGTTTTTAGATAAAGATATACCGACATGGTAGCAAAACGAAAAGTTGTGAGAAAAAGAGCAGTGACTGCGTCCGAGGATACATTCATGGATACTCCGATTGTTTCTCAGGCGAGAAATCTTCCTACTACTGGCTCTGTGTTTTCAAAAGGACTCCCGATTATTTACTTGGCATTACTCCTCTTAGCATTTGGCTTTGGTGTGCTTTGGCAAAAAGTTGATGTTCTCGAAAAGAACCCTTCACAGGGAGCTGCCGTTGCACAGGGGGGAGCTCAACCTCAGGCAACCGCAGGGCCACTCACGACTGATCAAGTGAAAGACTTGTTTAGTCAGGATTTAATTAAATTCGGTGATGCCAATAAAAAGGTATTACTCGTTGAAGTCGCAGACCCAAGTTGCCCGTATTGTCATATTGCCGGTGGGAAGAATCCAGAATTAAACAAGCAAGCGGGAGCGCAGTTCCTGTTAAAAGCTGATGGGGGAACGTATGTTGCGCCTGTACCTGAAATGAAGAAATTAGTAGATGAAGGGAAAGCTGGATATGTGTACATTTACACTCCAGGTCATGGAAGTGGTGAGATGGGACAGAAAGCTTTGTACTGTGCATACGAGAAAGGCAAGTTCTGGCAAGCACATGATCTTTTATATTCAGCTGAAGGCTACACATTAATGAACGATAAAGTGAAGAATGATAAAGCACAATCAGGCGCTATTGCGGATTTCTTAAAGTCAGCAGTTCCAGCTGCTGATATGAAAGCATGTTTGGATAGCGGTAAGTACGATGCACGTATCTCATCTGATACTACGCTCGCTCAATCACTTGCTGTGTACGGAACTCCTGGGTTTTTCGTTAATACAGCGAGATTTGCAGGAGCATATAGCTACACTGATATGGAAAGCGCAGTGACTGCCGCCTTGAACCAGTAATTTAGATTTATATTTGTGCCAGCCCTAATATTAGTTACACTAGTCTTGATAGTTACTTCAGTTTTCTCTGAAACCTTCCAATTTGTACGTCTGTTTATAAGGAGGTGAATTCATGTGAACCCTAACCCCGCAAAACTGTTTGTAGGAAATTTAAGTTTCAAAACTTCTCGTGATGAGTTAATGCAATACTTTGCTCAAGCCGGAACCGTTGTTGACGCTGTTATTTTGACTGACAAATTCACTGGACGATCCCGTGGATTTGGTTTCGTTGAAATGAGTTCAGCCGATGAAGCGAATAAGGCTCGCGAAGAGTTAAATGGAAAAGAATTTCAAGGACGAGCGTTAATCGTTAACGATGCTCGACCAGAACAACCTCGTGAAGCTGGTATGGATATGCAAGCCGGAGAAGCTCCGATGCAAGATATGCCGCAGCAAGAGGAAGTTGTTTCTCAACCACAAGAATAACTACATTCTAATTTCAGTAGTCTGATTATCCCCTCACGCGTAGGGGATTTTCAGTGCCCCAAAGATAAATTGGGTACTTGACAACCCTTCTGTGAAAACCATACTGTGAAATATAGCTCGTATGAAAACGTCAGTTAAAGCAGCATCAATTCTTCTCTCTACTCCAATCTTTCTTTTTCTCGCCGTTAATGTCGCATTCGCCGGATGGATGTGCTGTGCAGCTGGCGGACCTGACGGTACAAGTGCTGTACAACCGTGTGGTGCTTGCGGTGACGAATTAAAACTGAGTTCAGTGAGTGCAGGAGGAACCAGTAGCTGTGGGTCAAACACGAATTGTTCTATTTGTACTGGTGACAAGCCTGCTGCAAGTCAATGTACCCCAAGCAGTGGTGGAGGAACCGGTGCAACCTGTACCCAAGCTGTCTATTCGTTAACAAACCCTACAAATTTGGAAGTTGGCAACACAAAAGATTTTTACGCTGATGGACGAGCAACAAACGGGAATTTTTCTCGAATGACTGCAACTTTAACGAATATTGTTACCGGTGGACCAGTTATTGGAACAGTTGCTACAACTGGAGGCCCAACATGTTACGCAAACGGAAATTGCCGACAAAATTTCAGAATTACAGCGCGTGCAAATGGAACCGCATTATTGAAAGTGACTACTCGAGTTCGACTCTGTCCAGCATGTGCTGAATCTGGTAGCTGTACACAAACATACACAGTCAACGTTGGGGCATCTACAGCGAGAACTTGTAAGCCGGGTGCTGTGTGTACTTCAGATACCGGTACATACCGAGTAGGTTCAAAAGTAACCTGCACAATGCCTGTATTAACCGATGCTGAGAAAGCTAGCGGTAGTGTAGGATATTATCAGCAATGCACCCCTTTTAAAGGAACTACTGCTCAGACTGTCATTTCAAAGTCATCAGTAACGGGATCATTTGCACCAATTACAATTGCGTCAGGAGTAACCAGTATGAATTGTTCATTTAGACACTGTGTCACTGCAACAAGCGGCGTCACCACCTGTTCTGAATGGGGGAAGGCTAATTAATTACCATGGCAACACCAAAACATCATCAAAATAGAATGCTCTTTAACCTTGCTCTGCTGGCATTTCTCGCAGTGGGCTCGGTTATTGGTATTAACCTCGTGACGAATCCAAAGTCTCTTAGTTTCACAGGAGCATGGGATTGTAGTAAATATACATTTGGCGTTTCACAACAAGGACAAGTTGGGGTCATAAACACTTCATCCCGAAACGAGCCAGCACAAACTGCTGATGTGTATATTAATAACGTAAAGGTCGCGACGTTGAATGTCCCAGCCCTTCCAGCCTATGGAACAACCCCTACGATCATTGGGCAAGTTTCAGTACCAAATGGTGCATTTACCTGGAAAGTAGATGGATCAAAAGATTGTTTGAATAGTGGCCAATACTCAACTCCGCTTAATTGTGACTACGTCTCAATTAAAGTTCAGTAACTTCCTCAGTAAGGATATTCACGAATAGCGTCCAATCTCAGTAACCCTCCAAACCAAAGAGACTGTTTTAGGTAAGCCTTATCAATAAAGCTAATTTGTTATTGAAGATAAAAACTCGAAGTGTTGTGTGCTGCGGGACAGGGACTCGAACCCCGGTTACCTGGGCCAAAACCAGGCGTCCTGCCACTAGACGATCCCGCAATATACGCTTCAGTGAGTCGCCCGGGGCTCGAACCCGGAACCATCAGCTTAAAAGGCTGTTGCTCTGCCATTGAGCTAGCGACTCGTAAATGTAACGTCCTGCTTGCTAGACGAATCGGCATTTACGTGTTGCCGAGAAAGGAATTGCACCTTTGTTTTTACAGTGTGACCCCAGTGGGGATCGAACCCACGATTTCCGGGATGAAAGCCCGGCGTCCTAGACCGCTAGACGATGGGGCCATATAGGCCAGTTCTGACGCATAGTATTTTATCATGAAGTCTGCAGAAGGAAAAATCAGAGGGGAGTATTTCCGACTACGCGCACATGTACAGTGTGAATTTTCCTTAGATATTTATTCTTCGAACGACTTTCTGGATATCTTTTCTCATATGAATAAGCCCTGGAAGAAGAGAGAGGCATATGACAAGGAGTACGATTGGAAGAATGTATGTGTCTACATTTGGGATTTTACTCCCCAAAAAATACCCAGCCGTAGAAAGCCCTGCACCCCATAAAATACCTCCAATAATGTTGTATGTTAGAAACTTTCTATATTTCATTCCGGCCATTCCGGCAACTATTGGTACAAATGTTCGAATTGCAGGAACGAATCGCGCGAGAATCAGTGTTTTTCCTCCATGTGTATTGTAAAAATGCTCTGCTCGCTTGATATATGCTTTTTTAAAGAAAAAGCTATCCTTTCGCATCATTAACCACTTTCCAGATTTCGCCCCAGTCCAGTACCCAACGGAATCACCTAAGATTGCGGCAGCTACAAAGAGAGGGATTAGTATTCGCTCATCAAACAAACCCTGCGAGGCTAAAAATCCTGCTGTGAATAGTAAACTATCTCCGGGGAAGAAAAATCCGAAAAAGAGCCCTGATTCTGCAAAAATGACAGCAAATAAGCCCAAGTACCCGATTGTTTGAATGATTTGAACCAAGTCAAAATGCATGTAACGTTAATTGTACACAACTTTCAGAGGACTAAGGGCAAACCCAGCTAAACCATCTTTTTTGAGCGTAAAAAGGAATATTATGGGTTGACTTCAGGCGTGTTTTGTGCTACTATTCGCTATCGTTTGTAGCTCATTCTATCTATAGAAAAGGAAGGCAAGATCATGCTCGGCACGAATGCTTTGGACTCTTCTGATCAAGATCAGCCTGCTGATCAAAAAAATCAGTCGTTTTTCTCTCAGCTCAAGCTTGGAGATCGTTTGAATCCGTTTAAGTCTCGTTTCGGACGTTCGAAAGATTTCGAACGCGACGATACTGATGAAGACGATGACGAAACTGATAATGACGGTGTCGTTTCGGATCGCATCGGAAACGGCAGATTGAAGAAAGTTTTGTCAGTTATCGGTGCGCTAGGTTTTGTCGGCGTAATTGTCTATGTTTTGATCGCATCAGGTGCGTTAGCCAGCGTTACAGCACCCGTTCTGTATGTTCCCTCAGCTGAGGGGATTATCAGCGCGGCAGGCGTAAATATTCGCTCACTTCCAAGCACTTCCGGTCAGGATTTAGGCCAATTTCCGTTGGGTCATGTTCAGAAGTTTGATGGACGTGATTCTTCCGGTGAGTGGCTGCGTTTTCACCGGGTTGGATATCCACAATCGTACTGGGTACATAGTGAATTCATTGCTTTGGGAGTTCCAGTATGGGCGTTACCCATCGATTCTGCTACCAGATTCGAAGGCTGGTCATATGTCGCCATATTAATGGTTATATTGGCAGTGTGCCTCCTGGTTGCTGATCGTTGGAAGGAAAAGACCGACATCATGTTTTTGGGCATCTCAACCGCGCTCATCTTCCTGGTGAAAGTGGTTCCAGGCGATTCGACAAGCATGTTAATCGTGAGCGGTATCGCTCTTTCGTTGGTTGCCTACGCAGTTATCTCTGGTGACCTGGACTTCACTGTTGCATATTATTTTGCAGCAATTGTGTCTGTTATCACAGGGTTGTTAAACACTGCGGGCAATTTTGCCTTCGTCGGTTCAACGGAAAGCGTTGCACGTAGCTTTGCGGTGTTAGGGCTTGTCCTCGCAATAATTGAAATCGTGCGTCTGAAATGCCGCACCACATGGGCAATCGTCGTTGTTGGCGGTCTTATCACGGCGCTCATGAGTTTCTGGGGGATGTCCCTTATTCTTGTCCTTGCCATTGTTCTTGGCATGGCAGTCTTCGTCCCCACATGGATGATGGCCCGCCAGGAGAATAAAAAGAAACCGTTGTGCAAGGGTTGGAAGATTTGGTACGAACGGAAATCGTATTGGGTCGCCACTGATATTGGCGGCATCACATTAGTCATCATGATTGTGTTCTCGATTGCTATTTAGGTGAAATGATGCATTACAGCTGAAGCCCGGATATATATGTATCCGGGCTTTTTCTTTGGGTAAAAATTCTCACTCACTTCTTACATTTTTTACGTAATATTCTTAACCGATCTCTTTATAGTATGAGAAATGGCATATACCAATCTTTATAGAAGACAAGCAGAAGACCTTTTAAGGCGTGCAGAAGAAGACGAGCGAGCACAGCTTGAATCTGAACAACAAGAAGCTCAACGTGAAGCAGACGAAGCCAAAGAGCGTATTCAGGAGGAAGCTGACGAACAAAAACAACAAGTTGCTGAAGGTACCGGAGGAAGCGGACAAGATGTCATCGGGGGTATTTTAAGTGACATATTAGGGCATTAATTGTCCAATACTTCATTTTTTGATATACTTTACCCATAGTAGTTAGGGAGGTTGGTGATGGCTAATTCATATGGGTATGGCGACGAGAACCGTGATGAAGACAAAGGGATGGAGGCGTGTTGCCTGTACTTCTTTTTGACTTTGTTTGGTATCGTGACGCTCTCGGTACTTTTCGTTACAGAGCGCCTGCGCCGCAAGCCGCGTTCCTGACCATAGACCAGGGTGTAGGTATTGCTACACCCATTTTATTTAGCTAAGGAGAGATTGTAATGGTTCTCATGACCATCAGACGGGACCAGTTGGCTGCATACGAAACTGTAGGTAAGCGTTTGGGTAAAACCGTGAAAGTGGTGGCCCGAGAAGGCGAGATGTATGAAACATCATCTCGATCCGTTGCATATGTTGCGGAAGGCCAGGTACTCATTCTCATTGAGCCGTCTGGGACCAACATGCCGGACTTCTACGCGGCTGTCCGCGACGAACTCGCAGGCGGGTAGTCGTTTCTGGCAGTAAGCTATACGCCCTCAGATTATTTCTGGGGGTATTTTTATGCATAAAAAAAGAGCGCACGATACATGCGCTCTACACTTTCAGCCTACTCCATACCTGCTATTGCTTGGATAACCGTTTCATAAAACGGATCTGCCGTGATGTCATACATATTCAGGGCGTATACATATAAGTCATCTAGCGCACTATCCATGAACGAATCAAACCCCATCTCGTCATAGAGCATTGCATGGAGGATCAATTGTCCCGTTATCGCTTTTGGTCGAGCGAAGTCGGCCAGCCGATCCACCGTGCGTTGTATTTCTTCATGATAAATTCCAATCACTGTGTCAATTGTTTTCGGTGGGGTAGCGAAGGTCCCACCCTTGCAATCGAGAACTTCCTTTTTGGCATTCTCAAGTTGAGTTGTATTGGGTAATCCAGATTCTGCGACCAATAGATTAAGTGCGTCTGTAAGCATTTCTACGACTCCTATTGTTGAGTAGATAAGCTGAGACGGTGATTATATCAGAATTATGAAGTATCTCTTGAAATTTCATATAAACGTGGTTATAATACCCATTACAGTTAACTTCTTAGTAAGTGAGTTGATAACTCAGACTACTAGGTAAAAACTTCTTTTATTGAGCGCGAAGTCTTCGTCTCAAGCCAAATTCTGTTTAGCGTTAGTTCACAAGTTAGTAAAGGTCTTGCCTTATTTTTTTAGTTAGTGTCTTTGTAGCTTGTGAAATAATTCTAAACTGATTAGATCTTTGACAATTCGAGATACAGTTGGAAGTGCAGACTAGTGCACAAAAAGTCATAGTGCATAGTCTTCTTTTTGAGGGTTTGATCCTGGCCCAGGACGAATGCTAGCGGCGTGCCTTAGGCATGCAAGTAGAACGGGATTGTCGCAAGACGATTTAGTTGCGAACGGCTGAGTAACACGTAGGAATTTACCTCTTTGTGGGGAATACCTCGTCGAAAGACGGGTTAATACCGCATAAGATCGAAAGATGAAAGGGCTTAACCGCCCGCTGAGAGAGAAGCCTGCGGCCCATCAGCTAGTTGGTAGGGTAATGGCCTACCAAGGCTACGACGGGTAGGGGGTGTGAGAGCACGTCCCCCCAGAATGGTACTGAGACACGGACCATACACCTACGGGTGGCAGCAACCGGGAATTGTACGCAATGGACGAAAGTCTGACGTCGCGACGCCGCGTGGAGGATGAAGGCCTAAGGGTCGTAAACTCCTTTTGCCAAGTGAGAGATCACTTGGAGAATAAGTAACTGCTAACTCTGTGCCAGCAGCAGCGGTAATACAGAGGTTACAAGCATTGTCCGGATTCACTGGGCGTAAAACGTTTCGCAGGTGTTTTCCTAAGTTACGTTTGAAAGACCGGGGCTCAACCTCGGGATCGGGCGTAATACTGGGAGAATTGAAGGGTATCGGGGCTATTGGAACTGTCGGTGTAGGGGTGAAATCCGTTGATATCGACAGGAACTCCGAGGGCGTAGGCAGATAGCTAGGTACCTCTTGACACTCATGAACGAAAGCTAGGGGAGCGAAAGGGATTAGAGACCCCTGTAGTCCTAGCCGTAAACACTGCTCGCTAGCTTTTCCAAGCTTTGCTTGGAGGGGCGTAAGCTAACGCGTGAAGCGAGCTGCCTGGGAAGTACGATCGCAAGATTAAAACTCAAAGGAATTGACGGGGACCTGCACAACCAGCGGAGCATGTGGTTTAATTCGAGACGAACCGAAGAACCTTACCCAGATTTGACATGATACCGTTTAGGCACCTAGAAATAGGAGCTGATCCTTCAGAAATGTTGGATGGTACCACAGGTGTTGCATGGCTGTCGTCAGCTCGTG
>DJCV01000016.1:17035-37768 GCA_002430735.1 Candidatus Woesebacteria bacterium UBA5941
GCTGTCGTCAGCTCGTGCCGTAGGGTGTTCCCTTAAGTGGGGTAACGAGCGCAACCCCTTTCGCGTGTTGAATATTCACGCGATACAGACCGCCTCGAGCGGTAGGAAGCGGGGACGACGTCAAGTCAGCATGGCCCTTATATCTGGGGCAACACACATACTACAATGAAGCCGACAAACCGTCGCCAAGCCGTAAGGTGGAGCTAATCGGAAAAACGGCTTCTCAGTGGGGATTGTGGGCTGAAACCCGCCCACATGAACATGGAGTTGGTAGTAATCGTGAATCAGCTAAGTCACGGTGAATACGTTCTCAGGTCTTGTACACACCGCCCGTCAAGTCAGTGGAGTTGGGGGCACCCGAATGTCTATTGTTAGGCAGAAGGTGACACCAGCAACAAGGATTAAGTCGTAACAAGGTATCCCTACTGGAAGGTGGGGATGGATCACCTCCTTTCTTAGGAGTGTTTTTACACCCAGGCTTTCAGGTCGCAGTTTAGCCTAATAATAAAGCGTAAGTTTTATTTGAAATATAACTGGACACTTATTGAAATTCGTGAGGATTTTGATTCGTATTAACTTCCAACTGTATCTCGGAATGTCAGAGCAAAAAGTGGTAGCGATAAGGTAATGAATAAATGCCTTCTTGCTACCACTTTTTTGTTACAATGAAATATGTTTTCTGCCCTGAAGAACAAGCCCGTTATTATGAACGAAGGAATTGGAGTTCCGTTTACTCAAACAGGAACACCACCACCCCCACCATCGTTTACTCCAGTGTCGCCAGTTGGACCAGTTACTGAACCGTTAACAGCCCCTACACTTCCTCCAATGGTGAGCACAACAAATAGTAATGTGCGAAAAATGCTGTTTATTATTCCCATTGCGCTGGTCGTAGGGACCATGATTGTAATAACAGCAATTTTGCCTTCGCTTAAAAATTCTCAAACCCCTGCATTGGTTGTCGTTCCAGAGCCTACACTTGTTCCAGAGACTCCCGCACCAACTGCAAAACCTGATCCAACCAAGGGATGGAAAGTATACGTGAATCGGCCGGCTGAACTTTCATTTAAGTATCCACCGACACTGAGCTTGAAAGAAGAAAAAACAACTTTAAATTCATACGCATTAACGCTCACAGATGAAGCAAGTTCATCCGCGATCATTGCGAAAATTTACTCAGGGCGCAATTTACATACACAGGATTTGCTCGCAGTGAACGCGGGTATTGATGTGGGCTCACGGGGCACTGAAACCGATAATGAAGTTTCCGGGATTATTGGAAAAAAAGGCAGTGCAACACTTCGGGCAGATGGCTCAACTGTTTTATATGTGGGGGTTGAGAAAGATCCTTCTGCCTTTGTCTTTTTACTTCCATCGGGAGCTTCGCCAGATACATTTAATACCTTACTTTCAACTGTTCGATTTGTCTCACAGGGAATTACTGCCGAATGGCAAACGTATTCCAACACGATGGGAAGTTACTCACTGAAGTATCCACCTGAATGGCAATTAAATACAAATAATCAGACGGCAACTGCTTCAGCTCAAACGATTTCTATTCGGAAAAATCCAATGGACAATCAATTCCAAAACCTGGTTGTTGAGGTAACTGTTCCGACAGACAAGCAAAAAATTGAGTTAAGCGCAGGCGAGCTTATTTCGTCACTTCAAAATCTTGCCGGGTGGAAGGAAACGCCGACACTCGACTTTCGAACAATTGGTGGTGGGCAAGCACAGATTATTTCAGGTGAGAAAGATGGTGCATGGACTATTTATGCGGTTCTTTGGTATCGAAGTAGTTTGATTCAAGTAACGTGGAGAGATACGCTTTTGCGACAAGAACAAGAAACCTTCGATGATATCTTTGGAAGCTTCACGTTTCGATAACGTTATTTATTTTCAGTTGGAGGGGTACCAGTAGCAGGCATCTGCTTTTGCGCCGGTTCGACTGGGCGAGGATGTGCAACATGTGGTGCCGGTGCATGTGAAACCGGCTGTGCTGGACGAGGAGTATTCTGATGGTGGGCTTGATGAGGCTGAGCTGGGTGTTGGTTTGGTGATTGCTGTTGTCGATACGGTTGTCTAAAGCCACCCTGACCCTGGTTTCTATTTTGGCCATATGGTTGGTTTCCATAACTTCGCTGTTGGCCACCTTGGTTTTGATAATTGCCTTGACCTTGTGGTCGTTGTTGCCACGGTTTATTTTGTTGACCACCACCGCCGGTACCTTCTTGTTGATACTTTGATAAATCAGGGAGAGGTGCCGTTGCATCTTCGATTTTCTCGAGTCGTTTTGTCCAGCGCTCTCGGGAAACTTTAAGAATCGTTTCCTTATTTTGATTAATGCTCTCGGGAGGTGGAAGCGTTGTTGCTAAGAAAGCTCTGCTCGCATGACCGTCGATTAAGAGCTTAATGGCAATCTGTCTATTCTTAAGTTCAATCAAATCTTTTTCTTGGAAGACACCACCGAACTCTTTATAAATAAGTGCAGCATCCGGGGCACCCACTGTGAATGAGATCATGGTCCCTGCATTCCCAATAATTGATTGCTGTACCTCTTCAGGGATTTGAGACATGTATTGGTTGGCAAGCATGAGGGACAGCCTATACTTTCTGGCTTCGGACAAAATCTTCATGAATGAAGGAGTCGCAAAGTTTTGGAACTCGTCGACATAGAGGAAGAAATTCTTTCGTTCTGCTTCTGGAATTTCGACACGGCGCATTGCTCCTAATTGGAATTTTGTAATAAGCATTGCTCCGATGAGTGCTGCATTGTCTTCACCGAGCCGTCCTTGAGAGAGGTTTGCAAGAATAATCTTCCCACTGTTCATGACATCATCAATGCTGACTGAACTTTTTGGTTGACCAATAATACGACGGATCATAGGGGAGGTTACAAACTGTCCAACTTTATTAAGAATCGGTGCAACTGCTTCTTCGCGTTGTTTGTCTTGCATTTTGTTAAACTCATTGACCCAGAAGTTGACGAGTACTTGATCTGTTAACTGATCAATCATCCATTTACGATACGGGGCATTGGTTAACGCGTTTAGTACATTTGAAAGAGTAGTATCAGGAATAGCAGCAAGTGAGAGCAGTACGTTTCGTAAAATATACTCAAGTCGAGGTCCCCAGCTAAAGCCGAAAATTTTATTAAAAACCGCAACGAGTCCAGAGACTACCAATTCTGCTTCTTCTTTATTGGTCACTTGAAGTGGGTTAATAATCATTGGGTACTCTTTGTCAGCAGGGTTAAAGTACACAACGTCATTTATTCGACTCGACGGCACATAATTTAAGATACTTTCACAGAGTTCTCCGTGAGGATCAATGACACCAACACCATGCCCTTTCTTAATGTCATCAATGACCATGTTAGAGATGAGTGTCGACTTCCCAGTTCCACTCTTTCCAACAACCCACATGTGTCGGAATCGGTCATTAATTTTCATGCCAAAAATCTGTTCTCGGTTCTTAAACATAGTTTTAGCGAAGAAATTCACATTTACTTTTTCTTCATCACTTAAGTTCGTGGCGATAGGAAGGTTGTCCGGTGGTTCGGACAAAACTGCGTATCCCCACACGATAGAAGATGTTTTAATTTTTTCTCCAGGCAAATGCCACAAACTTGCGAGTTCAACGATATTCATAATTGTCCCGTATCGAACGTTTCTTTCTAAAAAGTCCACTCGGGGATTTCCCATATCAAACATTCCTTTTTTGCGACGCGTGATTAAGTTCCCATCAGATCTTGTGTAGACGCCGAAGCTGCTTGCAAGAGCGGTTAAAGTGTTTTTGTTGTTTGATGCTAAGCGAATACTGACTCCAAACCCAGGGTGGAGGACTTTCTCCTTAATAATTGCTGCGTCTCCTCGAGGAGAGTAACTCCCGTCTTCTTTTTTACTTCCCATGTCAGCAAACATTTGACCGGACTTTTGCCAGCTTTGTTTAATGCCTTCGAGCGCAATCTGGACAACCGTTATCTCATTTTCAATGGCTTTTGAAAGGACTGACAGAACAGAAGACATAGGGTCGATATCTTTAAAGGTTGCGGACGTTGCGATTGGATAAAATGGCCCACGGGCAAGTGTTAATTCAACGACATCAAACTGATCATTTGCGAATAAATTTTCAGGTGCTTTCTCAATAACTACGAGCGGGTAATTTGATTGAATTTGCGCTTCAACGAATGGGACTAATTCTTTGCTTGCGGTGACTGCAAATCGAATTTGCTGATTCATCACCATTATCTCAAGGGAAAGCACTTGCGGCTTTTTCCCAGACAGGCGTTTCATAAAGGTTGTCCCTTCAATCCCGGTGAGAGACGCTAAGAACGTTTGTGCACTCTCAGAAGTAATAGGAAGATCACGAGGGACTTTCAAAAAAAGTGTCGCAAGATTATCACTAGACATGAACTGATTATAGCCTAATCACAAGAAACAATGTTGACATTTTCTGACACAAATTGGAGTAAATAGTTCTTTTTGGTGGGCGCGCATGGAATCGGACCATGGACCTCTTTCTTATCAGGAAAGCGCTCTACCACTGAGCCACGCGCCCAAAAAGTACATTATTGTACCTTACTTTTCTATTCTTCTCAATTTGAGCTAATAGTACCTGTAGTATATACTACTGCAGTCGAATAATTGTGAAAGGATCACGATTGTGAACATGCCCTTACTGATTCTGGCGGTGGTGTTTTTCATCTTTTTTCTGGGAATGGCTTTTTGCCTGGTTTTGACGAGTATTTCTCGACCAGCAACAAAAACCGTGTATCGCACGCACCCGTCTGTTTTGAAGAAGCTCGAACGCCTCGAAAAACAATTGGGCGGCCTGAACACAAAGGTTGAGATGCATCATACGCGCGTTATGAGCCGCACAGAGAAACTGGGAATGGCACTGACGAGATTGAAGATCGGTTCTGCCAATGTCGCCACAAACGGCTCAGGCTAGTCGCCAGTTTCGTCCATGTACAGAACGCCCTTTATATCTGAAGGGCGTTTTTTTATTGCCTTTTACAATTTGTTACAATAAACAATATGAATCCTGAACAACCTCAAGAGATGCCGCATCCTGATGTTCCACCACATCCAGAACCTATTAATGCAGCGCCGCATCCGATAACAAGTGAAATACCGACGGTGGAGGCTCCAGTTGAAACTCCCATATTGCCACCAGCAGATGCGGCTCACGCCCCAGCCATGCCACATTTGGCTCAAGATATGAATACCAGTCCGCATATTGTGATGGAAGACCATGGACAACTGGCGAACGCTTCTGAAGCAGATGCGCCAGCACCAAAGAAGTTGCGAATGACAGGGGTTATTGTTGTCATCGTGTTCTTATTCTTACTAACCACAGCAACAAGCGCTTTTGCTGCAATGGTTGCATACGACAAAATAACACTTCCAAATGAAGGACTCCAATCAAGTATTCGACACATGGTAATGAGTCTTCCGTTTACGACCAAAACCCCACGGTATGTCATGGAGAAAACAGCACTAGCGCACAACAACATAGTCAGTGCTTCAGTTGACGCTAGCGTTGCAATTAGTGCCGCTTCATTAATTCCTATTGCTGGCTCAAGTGATATTGATTTTTCACTCACGGGGAATATTGATATACATGACAAAGAGAATCCAAATAGCGCTTTCACGGTGAGAGCCGGGAATATGTTTGCAGCAGACCTAAAAATGGGAAATAAAATGACTTATGTACGGATTAACACGTTCCCACGTGCTTTAGTTGATGCAATCATCCCTGTTCCCGAAGCTGCATGGAACTCTATTCTCAACCAATGGATCGTTTGGGAGGCAAATACCCTTGATACAGAAGCCCGTGAACTTGCAAATGCTCAAAAGAAATCAGACGGATTAGACGTGACACTGAATACTCAAAAACTTCTCGGGAATAAGACCATCATGGATAAAATTACCGTGACTACTGAAGAAATCGAGGGAGTGAGCGTGTATAAATTACACCCAGCCATTGATAAAGAATTTTTAACAGCGTATGTAGCGACCTTTGGGACAGAGAGCCAGGTGAGACGAATGTCTGAGAATACGGAATGGTTTGATAACATCAGTACATTAGACTTTAACTGGTATGTAGATACCGCTACATATTTAACGAAAAAGATGGAATTATCCGTTGCCACAAAAGAAGATTCCACGCTCTTGTCACCGATTGCACAATACGTACCATCTGGAGCAGAAGGAGCATTTCAAGTAAATGCTGTAGTGAAACTTTCTGATTATGGAAAGACATTTACGTTCGATGCACCCGCTGATGCCAGGAAAGCCCAAGACGTTATGGCTGACATAATGGGAATGCTTCAATCCATGGACCCTGATTCAGACAGTACTTTTTTACCAGGCGAAGAACCAGCTGACCTTGAAGGGTTAGAATTCCAATAAGTTTCTCCACAAAAATACCCCCCACAGAGGATGTGGAGGGTACTTTCATTCAATTGCCTGCAATTATCAATGCACTTCCCATGGGAAATGAACTGGTAGTCGCAGGTGAGGGTCAAAGCCCTCACCTGTTAATTATGTAAAACTGCCTTGGCAGTATGAATTCGTGCTGTCGCCCGCTTAAGGACTTGCACAACTTCAGTGACTGCCAAAGGCAGAGAAGAGAGATTAGCTCTCAATAGCGATTAATGTCGTCTGTGACATTTGTTCGCTTGTCAAAGCGTAACTTCCGCCGCTCTGTGCGATAATGTGGGCATCCCACCAGATATCGTACAGATCTTCGTCTGATCCGTTGAAACCCGTGATTCCTGCTACGTCCTTGGGCGTGTGCCCTGGATATACGATCAGCTCATTCTTCGGGCCGATCATTGCGGGAATTTCGGGGTTGCCACAGCTATCTGCATCAACCACTGGGACGACGATTTCAATCACCATGCCGTTTAACCGGATGATTTCTTTGACTTCGTCGCCGAGTTGAATTTCACCGGTTGTCCATCGTCCAGAGACCATGTTGGAGAAGTTCTGGTTTTCCCAGAAGGAGATCGTTGTGACACGAGTTCCATTTACTTCAATCCAACCGCTTTGGATGTCTTCGATAGAAATGCCAGTGACTGTCAGGCCAGGATCATGATTGCCTACGCAGTAAGCAAGAGTCTGCCATTTAATGTCGTTGCCTGTTACTGCTTTCGCAATCCAGGGGCAATTTTCATTATTCTCACCGCAAGGGATAACCGTTGGGGTTGTCACCATATTGGTGTGGCCGTCTTCTTCTTGATCTGGGACAACAATGCAATCAATATCCGTCCATGACTTACCATCAATGCCGAAGGTGATTTCCAGAGTGAACTGACCAATTTGGTTTCCGAAATGGAACTCAATGATCTGTCCGTCTGTCCATCCACCCGCATTGTTGATCGGGCCAAAGTGAACCACGTTTGGTTCTTCTGCTTTGACGTAAATCAACGGCCAACCGAATTGATCATACTCACCAACCGGGACGTTCCAGACGTTATCCATCCGGCATTCGAACGTGAGTTCTTGTGGCGGAGGTTCTGTCGAAACGGGTGTTCCAGTAGGAGAGACAGTCAATGTTGGCGAAACAGTAAGTGTCGGGGATGCCGTGATTGTCGGATCAGGGGTAATTGTTCCAGTAGCAGTTGGAGTAATGGTTAAAGTCGGTTCTTCAGTCGGCTGGTCACAATCGGGATTCTTCTCCGCGATTCCGCCCCAGCTTCCGCCGTCCCATTCCAAATCCAGTTGCCACTTTGAGCAAATGCTCCCTAAACCTTTTACGAATGATTCTCCCGATTGACCTTCAGTTCCAGCTTTCAACGAAATGTCACCTTCAGTGTCGCTACAAACGGTTTCGTCCCAGCAGTCCAAATACCAATGTATTGTTGCGTCTGAGCCGCTCTTGTTTGTCACAACAAACGAACCTGGGTAATTCCAGTGACCGCTCATAGGAGCGATCGCGATTGAATTATCACCAGCCAATGCCGGCAATACCGATACAAAAAAGGCGATTGCCAGAGTGGCGAGTACGATAACCAGTTTCTTGTTCATCTTAGTTTCCTCCGAGGCAAATGCCTCTTATATCAGGGATACGAAAAAAAGTACGGTGCACTCCGTTGAACCTGTGCCGAAGGCCCAGGCCCGGGAATAATCCTTCCACGCAGGTTATAACCAACGGAGTACAGATGAGGAAGAAGCTTAAAGGAGTAAATACCTCAAGCTTCCGCCCCCTGTGTACTCCGCTAACTATTCTGCGAGTAAAAGGGTTTCTCTCTTCTTAGTTTTATAAATGTGCGAGATATGTAGTGAATCGCAATTGACTCGTACGTATCTCTAATTTCTGAGCTTTGTACTGCTCAGACGGGGAAGTATAAGGTGCGCTTATAATGCCTCGTCTAACCAGTGTTCGGGCAAATCCTCAATATCTCTTCAGAAGTGGCTTCGAAGTGCGCTGCGAGGAGTAATCGCTTTATTGAAGATAATAGCAGTATACCCCAGAGAGTGCTAATTGTCAAGTACATGTTACACTGATTTAATGCCTATCGTGAGCTTAAATCAAGCGGATTCTACCGTCGAAGTGATCTTAGCCTACACCTCAACGGGCCTCGGTCATTTGAGGGTAACAAATGCGCTTTTTGAGGCTGCCCCAAAAGGGTACTTGCCTCGACTCCTTAAAACCAAAGACGCAGGTGCGAGCTCACTTCATCGATTCACGAGCATTCACCCGCTCGCTCGAAGTTTCCTTGAATGGTCCCAAAATGGAGCGCCTGAAGAGTTCTTTACTCGAGTCTACCGGTTCAGCTTGAGGCGAGGTGGAGCTCAACTGAAAGAAGAGCTCAAAACCTTGCTTGAGCAGGAATTTAAGGTAGTGAAAACCGCTGTGGTAGTTGCAACTCACTTTGGACTCGCTCATGAAATAGCCGGTGCTAAGGCTGAGCTTGAGCACGAATTGGGCGTGAAAATTGTGCTTGTTGTGTGTGTCACTGATGATAGTCCTCAAAAGCTTTGGTATGTGGAAGGTGCTGACTATATATATGTGCCAAGCGAGCAGACGAAGCAGACGCTCCTGTCCTATGGAACTTCCGCAGGATTTGCCCCAGTTGAGATTGAAGTCATTTCATATCCGGTGAACCCACGGCTTACCAAAAAACTCACAGAACAAGAATGGAGTGATCGCTTGCAACAGCTCGATCCTGCGATAAGCGAGCGAATACATATCAGTGTTCCTATTTCAGGTGCAGCGGTCGACCTTGAGTATTTAGACGAGGTTATGACAAACCTTGCACGACGAGACCCGCGATTTCACTTCTATATAGTGTGTCGGGAGAATATGTACACTGCTGACTTTATAAAGCGAATGGGAAGAAGGGCTCATGTTTCTCTCATCACATCAAAGCATGACCGCGAAATTGTCAGATTCTACACAGAATTGCTCTCAACAACCGTTTTCTCCTTGGAAATTACAAAGCCGAGTGAGCAAGCATTTAAAGCGCTTATTACCCCGAAGCGAAAAGGGGGAATGACACTTTTGTTTTCTAAGCCCGTTGGGAGGCAGGAATATGACAACCTCTCATTCTTAAAGCGACATTCGTTACTCGGAACCCGATCGTTTATGCTGCCAGACTCAGCTGCGAAAGCAGCACAAATGATCATGCACATGTACACGGACAAAGTGTTTCTCCAAATGACCAAGAGAAAATACCGTACCAAGGCGAATGAAACTTCATTTTTAGGCGCAAAACAATTTTGGAAAAAGTTACTCCCACGCGTTTTTGCAAAAATATAGGATGTTTAGTATAATTCTTGCTATCTAACTTGCACCATTATCCCTGAATGGAGTGTTCATAATGCGTGGACGTATTTTGTTAGTCTTAATTGGTACGTTGTGTGCCTTCCTCGCTGGCTTTGTTGGAGGAAGCGCTCAACGCGACAGTATTGATCTGCTTGTAAATTGCAATGCTGGATACGGTTACTTACACCGTGACTCTGAGAAAAACAGCCTGCACGTCGGTGGCAACTTTTCTTGGTTTATTGTTTTGGAATTCAACGAGTACGAGGAGTACGTCTTGACGAATTCCCACATTGTGTTGAAAGCAGCACATCAGACACTGCCAACATCTACGCCGTATCTCAATGCCCGAGAGATTCAATGGCAATGTTTTGAGGATTACGAGCAAGCGCACACGTATGTGCAGGAGAGGGCATATGTGTTGAGTCAAAAGGATATTCCCACTACAACCGAAGACTTAAAGGTTACGGAGTTTGGTGATGCGGAAGTTCCCTCGTTCATTCCAATTCCGCCCATTACACCAATGCCAGTCATTATTACCGTTACGCCGTCAGCATAGGCCAAAATGGCGGGTAATAGAGCTAAGAGTTCGCTTGTTTAGGCGGACTCTTTTTTATGCTTGAAATATGAAATTAAACTCTCTATAATAGCCATACCTTTACGCTAGATGACATTTCCATATATTAATCTTGATTGTTTAAGCGACGGCTTAGCACAGTAATCGGAAATCCCTCATCGTATTTTTGTCAGTCGATTCGCGGCGTAAAGCGCCGTTTTTTTTATTTCAAAAAAACGAATACGCACATTAAACCTAATTGCCCAGTGGAAAGTTGAATTGGAATTTATCGGGGCCGATAGTTCAGTTGGCTAGAACGCTTCATTTGCAATGAAGAGGTCGCCGGTTCAAGTCCGGCTCGGTCCACCACATAATTCGTTAGTATTCGATAGGGTGCACATAGTTGTGCCCTTTCGAATAAGAATGAATAGGTTTGTACTTTGACAGCTCAAAGAAGAAAGGCCGTAAGTTAATAAAACACGCAGACAGTGGATGCCTTGGCATTGCACACCGAAGAAGGACGTACATAGCAGCGAAATGCGTCGGGGAGAAGCTACGATTCTATGATCCGGCGGTGTCCGAATGAGGCAACTCACAGAGGGTTACTCCTCTGTACCAATACTCCAAATAACTTTGCGAAAGCAAAGTTTACTAATGTATTAGGTGGGAACCCGGGGAACTGAAACATCTCAGTACCCGGAGGAAAAGAAATTAAATAAGATTTCGTCAGTAGCGGTGAGCGAAAGCGAATCAGTCTAAACCGTCATGTCCAGCGCAAGCTGGATGAGACGGGGTTGCGGGACTCCAACGTAGGAGTTGTCTTGATAGCAGAACAATCTGGAATGGTTGACCATAGAGGGTGAAAGTCCTGTATGCGAAATCAATGACAACCTTTAGGAGTATCCCAAGTACCACGATACAAATATACCGTGGGAATCCGGGGGAACCATCCTCCAAGACTAAATATGATGCAGTGACCGATAGTGAACTAGTACCGTGAGGGAAAGGTGAAAAGATGAGCGAAACGCTCAGTTAAAAGAACCTGAAACTGTCTGCGGACAAACCGAGAGAGCTTCCACCAGCAATGGTGGGTGTGATCTCGTGCCTATTGAAGAATGAACCGACGAGTTACCGTATGCTTCAAGTCTAAGCCACTCGCGTGGCGAAGGCGTAGGGAAACCGAGTCCGAATAGGGCGAATAGATGCATATGGTAGACCCGAAACCCGGTGAGCTATCCATGAGCAGGCTGAAGGTTATAGAAATATAACTGGAGGGCCGAACCCGTATCAGTTGCAATTGGTTGGGATGACTTGTGGATAGGGGTAAAATGCCAATCGAACCGGGAGATAGCTGGCTCTCCCCGAAAGGTCTTTGGGGACCGTGGCTCACGAAAAATGCATGAGAGGTAGAGCACTGGATGGGTTGCTTAGCGCAAGCAAGGTACCCCAATCAAACTCCGAATAATTATGCATCTGCGTAGCTAGACAGTCATATCGGGCTAAGCTGATATGACGAAAGGGAAACAACCCAGACCATCAATTAAGGCCCCTAAATTAACACTCAGTGGTAAAGGAAGTGGAAAC
Organism: Candidatus Woesebacteria bacterium UBA5941; assembly: GCA_002430735.1. GTDB lineage: Bacteria > Patescibacteriota > Microgenomatia > UBA8517 > UBA8517 > UBA5941. Next base: position 28,950 of record DJCV01000016.1, read on the forward strand.
GCGAAAACAGCTAGGAAGTTGGCTTAGAAGCAGCCATCTTTTAAAGAAAGCGTAACAGCTCACTAGTCGAGCGTTTCTGCGCCGAAGATTCCGCGGGGCTCAAGTGTTATGCCGAAATTATGGATTTTGCATTCCTTCGGGAATGTAAAGTGGTAGGGGAGCGTTCTTATTGCAGTGAAGCTATGGTGTAAACCGTGGTGGAGCGGTAAGAAGTGAGAATGTCGGTATGAGTAGCGCACAAGGAGGGTGAGAATCCCTTCCGCCGAATGCCCAAGGTTTCCGTCGCAAGGTTCGTCCACGACGGGTAAGTCGGCTCCTAAGGCGAGGCCCAAAAGGCGTAGTCGATGGATAACTGGTTAATATTCCAGTACTTGTTGCAAATCGTTATCAGCTAAGGACTAACGGAGCAAACCAAATAAAGCCCCTTCGTGAAGTGGGGTGCAGAAGCCGCGATAGTTGCTGTTGGAAAATCCGCAGTGACGTTTTAAGTCGTAGTGGTGCAAAGTCTTCCGAGAGGAGGATGATTTTATTTAATAGCTTTCAAGAAACCGTTCGTAGTGAGATTTGTAATGAGCCGTACCGCAAACCGACACAGGTGGGCTGGTCGAGTAGACCAAGGTGAGCGAGAGAAGGATCCTTAAGGAACTCGGCAAAAAAACTACCCGTAACTTCGGGAGATGGGTTGCCTCGCAATTTGTGAGGCTGCAACCAAAGTCTATTTGACGACTGTTTAGCAAAAACACAGGTCCGTGCAAAAGCGAAAGCTTACGTATACGGGCTGACGCCTGCCCAGTGCTGGTAAGTTAAGTGGATGGGTGCTTGAGTCTTCGGACTCATGTCGCTTTGAAATGAAGCTCCAGTAAACGGCAGCAGTAACTATAACTGTTCTACGGTGAACGAAAGCCGCCGTAGTAAAATTTGACCAAATGCTGGAAAATCTCGCGTATCTGACAGTACTTCGAAAGAAGTGATAATCTGATCAGTGGAGACAATCAGCAGGAAAGGCCAAACCGTCAAAGAAAGTTTTTTGTCATATGTTCCATAAGAAAGTGCAAGAAAGCGCTAGAAGAAATTGTTTTAATAACTTACTGAAAGAAAAGCCATACTTCAGAAATATCTACTAAATGAAAATTTAGTATGTGTTGATGGGTAAAATTTTCTACTAGGTACGTATTAATTCATACGCGTTTAATTGCGTTTCAAGAATGAATACATAAGACAAAAACTCTATTCGTAGGTTTGGAATCCTCAGAGACTCTACGTCAAACACCCGTTAAAAGGTGATGATATAGTCCGATCTTCATAGCGATATGAAGTCCTTGTGAAAGTCACAGGGCTCCTAATATAGGAGTAACAAAACGATTAATAATTTTATTAATATATGAGCGAAGTTCCTTGTCGGGTAAGTTCCGACCCGCACGAATGGCGTCACGATCAAATAACTGTCTTAAGGATTCACTCGGCGAAATTGCAGTGGCTGTGAAGATGCGGCCTAATTACACCAGGACAAAAAGACCCCGTGAAGCTTTACTGTATTCTGACACTGATAGAAGCGTTTTAACTGTTTAGCGTAGGAGGGAGTGCTTGCACACCAATGAAACACCTCTCTTTAGAATGCTCTCTATCTTACCTGCGAGCCGTAATCCGGTTCGGGAAACATGTCAGATTGGCAGTTTTACTGGGGCGGTACCCTGCCAAAGTGTAACGCAGGGATACAAAGGTTGGCTTACCACGGATGGAAATCGTGGGCAAAGCATAAAGGTTTAAGCCAGCTTGACTGTGAGGCCGACGGGCCAAACAGGGACGAAAGTCGGTCTTAGTGATCCTCCAATCCTCAATGGTTGAGGATGGAGCTTAATGGATAAAAGCTACTCCGGGGATAACAGAGTAGTCGCACCCGAGCGTCCATAGCGACGGTGCGGTTCGCTACCTCGATGTCGGCTCAGCACATCCTGGCGCTGGAGAAGGTGCCAAGGGTCGGTCTGTTCGCCCGTTAAAGTGCTACGTGAGCTGGGTTCAGAACGTCGTGAGACAGTTCGGACTCTATCCGGTGTAATCGTTCGAGTTTTGAAGGGAGCTGGCCTCAGTACGAGAGGACCAGGCTGGGGGAATCCCTGGTGTGCCGGTTGTAACGTCAGTTGCAACGCCGGGTAGCCACATTCCCATGGGATAACCGCTGAAAGCATCTAAGTGGGAAGCCCACCCTAAGATAAGAACTCGTCACTAGACTCCTGGCAGACTACCAGGTTATTCGGCACGCAGTGGAAGCACGGTAACGTGTTAAGCTTACGATGTACGAATCAGTCGAAATTTACTTACGGACCTTTCTTCTTGAGCTGTGAGAGTATAAACTCTTGCACATATATATTTGAATCTAAAACTGTCTCGGTGATTGGAGCGGTGTGGACCCACCTTTTCCCATTCCGAACAGAGAAGTGAAACGCACCAGCGCCGACGGTAGTGCTCGGGCAACTGAGCGTGAGAATAGGTCATTGCCGGGACAATTTTAGATTCAAGTTACCTCCATTTTCATGTTTTCTCGCACATTTTGAATTCTATAAGGAGATTTGCAGTGAAAAAGCCGCGACTGACAAAACAGACATTCCGTGACTTGAGAAATTCACTTTGGGCTTTTTACCAATCTATACTTTGGTTCGATAGAGGCATTGGATCTGGATGTTTTGGGCTTTTCTTTCCGCTATTTTTTATGGCCTTGTTAGGCATCGAGTTGGACAATCGGGTTTTTCTTGATCCGCTGGTTTACGGCGAGTTTGCGCGAATGGTCCGTGTTGCAATCCTTACAATCATCTTGCATCTTCTGGGTGCTTGGGTGATAGGTATGGTACAAGCCCTGAATCGACGCATTCGTCTATGGTACGAAAACTTGGCGGATGGATCAGTGGAAGTGGACGAGGGTACTGAAAAAGTAAAGAGAGAGACCCGTCTTGCTGATGGTGAAATCGCTGAAATCATTTATGATGAAGAAGAGGTTGACGGACCAAGACACCAATTCTCCTAACATTTTATAATATCGGCTTTACAGAGCCGATATTTTGTTGCAATAAAGAGTTCATTTTGGTTTCAAGTGGATCTTGGTCTCTCTTTAGTAATGGATTATATGAAGATTGGCTGAGTTCAAACTACATTAAAACTCCAGATGGTCGGCAAATTGCATATTTCGACCCGCATTTCGCGGTCTTTAGCCCAAGTAGATACTATGATCCCTCAAAGCCAGATAATGTTGGAAGGAGTATTGATATTTGTTACATGACTGAGATGCTTGGTCTTGAAAAAGCTCGTGGAGGAGAATGTGACAATTTGACCAACTACGGCAAAAAACATGACGCCTGTTTCATATGATGACCCTCGATCTCCGTTTAATGGGGTAAAGCGCGAGTTCTACTTTAACCAAACTCCAATTTCAAATAGAGGTGGAAGCACAATTTGGTATACAGATCCATTTGGAAACAACGCGCAAACGACACCGTTTACTGGATCAATTAAACAGTATATTGCGCCTATTGATAACAGCAGACCATACGCACTTGAGTCAAATGCCATTGGGGCCACTCGGTACTACGGTGGAAATGGAGTACATGCTCCAAACTAACGAGAAAACTCGGGCTTAACCGAGGGTTATCCTCAGGATTTTTATTGCAAATTATAATTAAATCCCGTATACTAGCCCTACTTAAAGAAAGAGAGGATATGAACGTTGGCAACCACACAGACTTCTAAAACATTAACAATGGAAGATCTGCTTGCGCATGCAAGCAATTTCCGAGGCTTCAAGAAATTTGATCACGTAGAAGCAACCTTTATTTCAGCCGATAAAAATCGTGCTTTGTTTGACGTAGGTGGAAAAAGTGAAGCTGTAGTTATTGAAGATTACTTCAAAGAAGGAAAAGACCTCATTAAGTCATTAAAAGCAGGCGACAAAGTAAATGCTGTTGTCATGGATCCAGAAACGAAAGACGGAAAGATCCTATTGTCATTGCGACACGCAGCGCATCAAAAATTGTGGAGTGAACTTCAAGCACTCTTTGATAAAAATGAACCAATCCTCGTTACTGGTCAAACAGTGACTGATAAAGGAATTACCGTTCAAGTGAGTGGATTAAGTGCCTTTATTCCAACCACACAACTCGCTCCCGAGCATGCTGAAAATTTAGAATCAACAGTCGGCGTCCAATTTAAAGTGCAAATTATCGAACTTGATCCAATGAAGAATAGAGTTGTTCTTTCTGAGCGCGCTATTAACGATGCCGTTGATCTTAAGAAATTAAAAGAAGTGTTGAAAGAAGTTGAGTCAGGGAAAGTATATACAGGAATTGTTACAACAGTAACTTCATTTGGAGCATTCGTTCAAATTGAAGTAGAAGGAACTCCAGTTGAAGGGCTTGTGCACGTATCTGAATTCGCATGGGGAAAGACAGTACATCCATCTGACATGTTGACTGAAGGAGATAGTGTTGAAGTTGTTGTCATTAGCACTGAAGGCGGAAAGCTTGCACTTTCAATGAAGCAAGCACAATCCGATCCATGGACTGAGGTTAGTGAGAAATATCATATTGATGACCGTATGCAAGGAAAGGTCGTTAAGATGAGTGACTTTGGAGTATTTGTTGAAGTTGCACCTGGAATCGAAGGATTAATTCACATGACAAAGATCCCACCAAGTGTGAAACTTACCATTGGTCAAGAAGTACAAGTCTATGTTGAGGAAATTAATACCAGAGATCGAAAAATGAGCTTAGGGCTCGTTATCACAACTTCAAAACCGATTGGTTATAAGTAAATTTTAGTTTTTATAAACTCCTCGTCTCTAAAGCTGGACTTTACAACGCTAATTCAATCAATTAAACTACCGTCTCATGATGAAGACTGTAATGAATTACATTCGTCATCTGCCCGCGCTTGTCACTATTTTTTTACTGACGTTCGTCTTCTTGGATATACACATACTTCACGCTGCAGATGAAACCAGAGGACTTACCGCACACTACTATGATGGGTCTGATTTTACGCAACAAAAAGGAGTTCGTATTGATCGAACAATTAACTTTAATTGGCTGTGGAGAGCACCACTCAAAGGAATGGGAACTGATACGTTTTCAGTGAAATGGGAAGGCTATATTACTCCTCGGCAGACTGCACATTATACGTTTTATACAAAGTCAGATGATGGCGTGAAGGTCACTATTAACGACCAAACTGTTATTGAGAATTGGACTGACCACGCAGTGAAAGAAAACAAAGGCACGATTGAGCTTGTCGCCAACACTTCATATCCAATTACCGTTTTATATTATGAAAACCGTGGCATGTCGGTTATGCGCCTTATGTGGTCTTCTGATTCAATCTCAAAACAGATAGTGCCTTCATCGGTGCTTTCAATTGAAGAAAACTCTACTGAAGCACCACTTCCTATTCCTACACCGACAAACTCACCAACACCACAACCAACCATGATACCGACTCCGTCTGTTACCCCAGTACCATCGTCAACTCCTCCGAATCCAAGCGGAAGTATTTCTGGTGGCGGGCTTGGTGTGGGAAGTGGATTTGGACCTGAAGTGGGAATTAACATGACGAAATTTAACCAGCTAAAGGCCAATGCTGCACAGGGGATGTACGAACGACCGTGTACACAAGCGGAGCACGACAGAACAAAATGGCACACACTGGTTAACGATAGTGCAAAATGTCACTACGACCACGAGCACGGAGATGATCCGTACTTTGTAGAAGATATTTTTGGTGAACCAGGAGCATGGTTTGGGACCAATGGTCAATCTATTTCATATCCATGGCAAACATTTACTTTACCCGTAACGACACGTACAAATGAGGCATTGGCTCAATATGGATCAACCGGGGAGAAAGAAAATGATTTAAAGCATCCAGGATACTATTGGATCGTGCGCCGAGATCAAACGTGTGCAGCTGGAGAGTGGTGTATAACGGATTCTCGATTGCAAGTTCACTTTATGACCTCTCACTTTAGTGAAGTCCCTGTTCGATTTCACTCATTTTCTTTCGAAGGACGGCTTTGCAAAGATATAAATGATAAAAGCACCTGCGGCATGTATCGAACTGGAGGGTGGACTGACCACGGTCAACTGTTTGTCCCATCAATACAGTCTGAATGTTGGACTGCCTTAAACAAGAATCCAATCGGTGGAGCACTCGTCCGTCTGGCTTCAGATAGTCAGTATTATCCACTGAATAGCCAAGGATTGGTTGATGAAATGCGTTGTCACAAAACCGTTACAGATTCTATTGTAAAGTCATTCCCAAATGGGTACCAATCAGCAGTTGCCGAATGGTGGACACATGGAGCATATGACTTTAGGTATGTAGTGAAAGTGTTTGACCCGATTAGTAATGTGGATCCTGAGAGCCCTGACAGGCACACAAATCACAACCAATTTTATTGCTCACAGGAAGACACCAGTTGTAGATGGAATAATTCAGTGATGTCTGCTGGACAAGGATATACAACTCAAATTTGGAGAGATTATGGGTATGTTTCAGTTGACTCCGATAGCGATGGACGAACAGATATAAACCTTGGAAAGCTGTACTTAAATCGGTTTGGTGGCATAAACAATTTGTGTACGAAGGCAAGTCTTGATTGTATTCCACTCGAAATTTCAAATGTTCTATTAAACAACAACCCTGCACCAGGGGAAGCACGGTATTCCAATATGCAATGTGAAAGCTGTCAAAAAACTGAGCATGATATAACCCCAATCAATCGACCTTCTTGGATTAATTGGTTTTACAATTATTAGCCTGAATTATTAACAAAAAAAGTCACAAGCTCAACCAGCTATTGACGAATATTTGGAAATATTGCATAGTTATTAATACGTTTATGAAAAGAAATAATAGTCGAAGAAAGAATCAAAGAGTTAGTCCGGTAAAGCTCGTAGTAGTGATTGCATCTCTCGCACTATTAGTCGGTATTCTTCAATGGGTTGCTGGTAGGCAAGCTTCAAAAAACTTAACGAATGTATTAGCTGCTCAAGGAGGATATGCGTTACGCTTTTTCGGGAACGGCGTTAATGATATTGATCGTGTGAAAATTCCGGTAAATCCTCAAAACAATGCTGATTTTGGAGCAACTGACTTTACTCTTGAATGGTGGATGAAGACAAACTCGGGTGAGAATGTTGCTCGTACCGGCTGTGGCACCGGGAATGATGCATGGATAAATGGAAACATCATTTTTGACAGAGATATTTGGGGAGACGGTGATTATGGAGACTTCGGTGTATCGCTTTTTAATGGGCGAGTTGCATTTGGTTTGAACAATGGATCTTCTGGTGCAACAATTTGTGGATCACGTAATGTTGCAGATGGACAATGGCACCACGTCGCGGTCCAACGTCGACTTTCTGATGGATACTTGTGGATGTATGTTGATGGAGTTCTTGACGCCTCAGTTGATGGACCAAATGGCAATATTAGTTACAGAGATAATCGTTCTAGTGGTTATTCAAATGATCCATTCTTTGTTATCGGTGCAGAGAAGCATGACGCTGCTGTAGAATATCCATCATATAGCGGATTTATTGATGAAGTGCGTGTATCACGAGTCATTAGATACTCAACTGCTTTTTCTCGTCCAACCAACACCTTCAGTTCTGACTCCAATACCTTGCTTTTATACCATTTTGATGAAGGCACCGGGAGTGTTCTTCGTGACTCATCCACTGTTGGAGTCCCTGTTAATGGACAATTGAGAGTCGGAGGTAATCCGGTTGGTCCGATATGGACGACATCCGACGTACCTCTCGGAGGACCCACTCAGTCACCATCTGCAGTTCCAACAATCGTTCCTACCCCGACACCGACGCCCGTTGTCACTCCTTCACCTACGCCAGCACCTACAGCTACTCCAACACCAACTCCGGTTGTAACGTCGACACCAGCCCCAACTGTCACACCAACACAAACGCCTGTGAATACCCCAACAAGCGGTACTAACACCGTATTACAATTTGACGGTTCAAATGATCGTGCTGCTTCTGCTGCAATACCTGCTGCAGGGACGAAAACAGTTGAAGCCTTTATTATGCCGCTTACTGCAAATCAAAGTTCTCTGATAATGGGTAACTCAAATGCGAATAATGGGTGGTCATTAGAACTCGTAAATGGACGGTTGTCTTTTTGGGCTGGGCGTAATGGGACTTGGTCAGAACTTCGTTCAACAAACTCATTGTCGAACGGATTTTGGTATCATGTAGCTGCTACTTATAATGAAACAACGCAGACGGCACAGATTTTTATAAATGGTCTTGCACAAGGAAGTGCTAATGTTGGCCAAATTGGATCGGTGTCATCATTTTACCTCGGGGGATTGAGTGGATATCCATATTTCTCTGGACAAATGGATTTAGTGAGAATATCCAGTGTCGTGCGATATTTCTCAACCTTCACTCCAAGTAGTGCTGGATATACTTTAGATACGTCAACCGTAGCCTTGTATAACTTCGAAGATTCACCAGGACAACAAGTAAGAGACACCTCCGGACGTGGGAACAATTTATGGAGAGGTGGCACAAATGCTACTCAAAGCTCAGACCCAGTATGGGTGAGAGTAGAGCTGCCGTAACAAATGTGACACGTCGGTATAAAGACGAAAAGAAATGAGCAGTTTTAACTGAAAAATGGTTGAGTTTGCAAAATAAAGTTGACACGCATTTAAACAGATGATTATAAATAATAATATGAAAATTAATGAAAGAGGTGTTGTTCAGTACGCAGCTTTGCTTGGTGTTGGTGTATTGGCTGCAGGTTTAGTATTTCTT
>DJCV01000014.1:0-999 GCA_002430735.1 Candidatus Woesebacteria bacterium UBA5941
GGTTCTCAGATTAAAAACGCGGCAGAAAACAAACGAAATACTCCTGATACTAAATAATTAAAAATTATTTAGTTTTGAAGTTTACATCCCAATCAAGATTTGGAATTCGAAGGGTATCTTCTTTTAAGTCCGTTGATCGTAACTTCACATCAAATTCCTCAAGACTCGTATCAAGATCAACCACCTCAGGATCAGTAGCATATGGAGATGGAATTTTAACTTCACCAATTGGGGTTGAGGTTGGAATAGGGCTTGGTGTCGGCAAAATAGTGCTCACGACCTTCTTTCCAGGTGTGGTAAATGCCATTATGATGACGAGCATTAACGAAAATAAAAACAAACCTCCAAGAAGCTTAAACTTCAAAGGCATTCCTTTTATTTTTGAGATTATTTCCTTTGGATCAATTGGTGGTGTCTTCTTTCCTGTTTCAGCAGGTGCAACAACAACAGGAGGAGGTGTACCACTGGTGGTTGGCTGTGGTGTGACCGGTGCAGCTGGCGTAACAGGCGTTGGAGACACAGGGACAGATGGTGCCTGTTGTGACTGGGGTGGAGTTACTGGATTTTGGTCGTTCATGATTTAAACTTAATCTGTTTCATTACCTCTTTCATAAAACTGGTAGCTTCTTTGAGAAATTGCTGGGATTCATTGAGTCTAAATAATACCTGATTGTATGCATCTGCCTTTTTCGAAGTTTGCTTATCATCTACTAAAATAAGCGTAGAAATGATTTTTTGTGCATCAATTTCTTTTTCTAAACTTCTCGTGAGCTTTTGGTCAACTTCAAGGATCGAACGTTCTGCTTGATTTACATCATGATCTCCGACTCCCCGAATTTGAGAAACTTTGGATTTCGTATTACTGAGAATGGTGTTTAATGTGGTTCTCAGCTCAAACGCTTTTCCTAAAGGAATAGTTGAAAGGACTTCGTATGCCAGAGCCTCGGTTACAGGGTAGTGTTTCACGGCCAAAGTAGAATCGTTCACAAGGTCTTCAAG
>DJCV01000014.1:1188-32746 GCA_002430735.1 Candidatus Woesebacteria bacterium UBA5941
ATCGTTCACAAGGTCTTCAAGTGTGCCCGCACTATTAATGCGTTGCTTGTGATTTTTCCACCATGCAACATCTGTATCAAGACGAGTAAAGAGTCCTCCTCGTGTTGTCTCAGTAACCCCAGCTGTTTCAGAAAGCCTCATCCGCAACGCGACGAGGTACGTTGTGAGAACATCATCTCGTGCTGCAATCATAACGGCAGTTGCATCACGAGCCTTTGTTTGAGATGCAAGTGTTTTTGCTTGTAAATATTGTGCCCGAGAAAGCAGATAGTCTGCGTGTGCTTTGTTGTATTGATCAACCATAAACACATAGTCCTTATACGCGATTTCATACGTAAACGCGTCGCCACTTGGAGTAGGAGTTGCTGTCGCGGTTTGGGCAGAACTCGACGATTCTTGCGCGCGTGTTGTTGCGGCAAAAACAAAAAGACCAATGGCCACTAATATAAATACTTTTCTCATATGAATTGTCATTTTATGTAATCAGATATTGAGTAAAATTGCAAAGCACTTAGTAGACAATCTTAATTCGTCCAAAGTCAAATTGTACAGGAGAGCTCGTCTGGCTCTTCATTTGGACCCGATATGTGTTATTCCCAGTAAAAAATGAGAGCCTCCCTGAAGAAACAAGGGTTGGCTGCGCGCTACTCACTGAAATTTCACTCCCACTTACGCCGACACCATTTGTGACATCAAAAAGCCGCAGAGTAACATCTCCACTTCCTCCAACGACCCAGGTTATCGCATCCCATGTTGCATACGGATTTGAACCATAATCACTTATTTTCAACTGAACGTCACTGCCCGCCACGTTCGTCCAGTTTGTGTCAGTTGTTCTACTCTCCCCACCAAAAAGCGGGATGTATGTAATTTGCGCACTTTTTGGAGCGGACACATTCGTTGGCGCAGGGGTTGGTTTCGTAGTTGCCGTTGGCAGTGGAGTCTGTGCGATACGCGTTGGTTCTATTTGAAACGATGTATCAACAGCTCTCCCTGATTCCCCTGCTTGGGGAAACTCAAAATCATTCACATCGACAATCGGACGCCTCTCCAGTTGGTCAATACGCTGTGAATCAAATGAGTTTTTCTGAGAAAGTTGAGTGAAGTTGACAAATAAAAACAGAATCGCTCCGTTAAGAAGCATAAGTAGGATGAAATTAACTTTGGTGAGCGACATGAGACAGAATAACCGTTGATCCTTCAGGACCATCTTTTACAGTATATCCTTTTTCCTCCAAAACCTGTCGAATACGATCAGACTCTGAAAAGTTCTTCTGAGCACGAGCATGGTCACGTTGAGCTAGTAACGCAGTAATTTCCGCGGGAACTACAATATCTTCATTCTTAATATCTTTTAAATTAAAGCCAAGGACTTCATCAAAAAGTAACAAGAGATCTCGTTTATCAGGACTCGGGATATTACTCTTTACCATTTCCCATACCACGGCAAGTGCTGCTGGCATATTCAGGTCATCCGATAGCGCACTTTGAAACGCATCGCGAAATCCCTGCACTTTCGAAAGCTTTTCTTCAGATAATTCTGTTCGATTTTCATCACTCACCTCAGTAAATGAGCGATATGCGCTTTGTAATTTACCGAGTGCATTTTGTGCTGCAGTTAATCCTTCCCACGTAAAATTCAGCGGAGACCGGTAATGGCCTGTCATGTAAAAGTATCGTAAAGAAAGCGGATCAAACCCTTTTTGTAGAATATCAGTCACCGTGTACGCATTTCCTAAACTCTTCCCCATTCGTTTTCCATCAACCAGTAAAAATGCACTGTGTACCCAGTATTTTGCAAATTGCTTTCCGGTTGCACCTTCACTTTGAGCAATTTCATTTGGATGATGGGTAGATTTTAAATCTTCTCCTCCGGCATGGATGTCAAAGCTTTCTCCCAGATACTTCATGCTCATCGCAGAACATTCAATATGCCATCCAGGGAAACCAATACCCCACGGACTCTCCCACTCCATGTGGCGCTTCTGGGCCTCGTCATCAGTTTCACCATTAAAATTTCGACCATTCGGATAACTAAACTTCCAGAGTGCAAAATCACGCGGATTCTTTTTTTGCGGGTTTGCTTCGATACGTGCTCCTTCTAGTATTTTGTCTAAGTTTGACAGTTCGCCATAAATATTATGAGTAACGGATTCATACTGGACTGTGTCAAAATACAGTCCATCATCAATTGTGTATACAAACCCTTTTTCTTCAAGTCGTTTAATCAACGCAATTTGTTCAGGAATGTGGTCAGTCGCCTTGGCCAGTTCTTGCGGAGGCACTAGATGCAAAGCCTGTGCATCCTTGAGAAACGCTTCTGTATAAAATTGTGCAACATGCCACGCGTCTTTCCCTTCTTTTTTTGCAGACTTTTCTAGTCGATCTTCACCCTGAGATGCGTCACCTTCATTATCGCCCGTTAAATGACCAACGTCTGTTATGTTCATGACAAAGTGAACATCGTTCCCTTCATATTTCAGTGCGCGTAGTAATAAATCACTCGTGACAAATGTTCGGAGATTGCCGATTGTAACAAACGAATACACCGTTGGACCACAGGTGTACATACCGATCTGACCCCGGTGTAATGGAGTAACTGTTTCAATCGATCGGGAGAGTGAATTGTAGACCTTCATTTAGGGAGAGTATATCACGCGACAATTCGTGAAGTTAGTAAAAAACAGTTATTTTCCACCTCCGGCTTTTGTTTCCTGACGCTTTCCAGTCAATGCGCGTTTGAGCCCATTTACCGCCTGCCGTAACTTTCCTTGTGGTGGAACAAACGATTCTTGTGTATTTGTCTGCCCTTGGTGCATGAGTGCATCCTGGGACTGCTGATATTGTATTTCAGTCTGTGCATTCCGTTGTCTAATAGCTGCTAATTGATTCTCAAGGTCAGCAAGCATCGCCCGTTCTTGCCTTGCTATTGCTTCTCTATCGAAAGATTCTCCTTGAGACTGAATGGACTGAACTACCTGTGGTGGTTGTTCCTGAGGTGCACTCGCTTCTTTCGTCTCGCCCTTCACCTGAGACTCTGCTGTTTGTACCAGTTCCTTTGTCTCCTCTTTCACCAATTTTGCAACAGATTGTGCGGTCGCGGCAACTGATTGGAGTGGACGTTTATATAGCGTTTGTGGTGTCATAGAGCTCTTCTTCCTTCAATTGCACGAGTTAACGTTGTTTCATCTGCAAATTCTAAATAGGCACCCGTTGGGATACCCATGCCAAGCCGAGTGATCTGTAATTGTGTATTCTCGCTATTCATTTCTCGTAATCGACGGGTTAAATACATGGCGGTCGCTTCTCCTTCCATTGTAGGGTTTGTTGCAATAATCACTTCAGGAAATGGTTCGGCTGAGCGAACACGTCTCACCAAGTCTTCCAAGAAAATCTCATCGGGCCCAATATTTTCGAGTGGATTAATTGACCCATGCAATACATGGTATAAGCCTTTGTACTTTCCCGTTTTTTCAAACGCTAAAATATCAAGCGGTTGCTCGACAACTAACACAATCGATTGATCACGGCTTTTGTCAGCACATACAGGGCATGGATCTGTCTCTGCAACGTTTTTACAAATAGTACACAGTACTGTATTTTTCTTTAAATTAGAGAGTGCGCTTGCAAACCCGTCAAGTTCATTTTGGGGAACATGAAGCAAATAGTACGCCAGTCGTTGTGCCGTTTTCGGACCAACACCGGGCAACTTTTCAAAGGAATTAATAAGATCAGTCAAGGCTTTTGGTGCGCGCATTGTAGGCTATTGTATCAAATTCGTGTTTGTCACTTTACTGGAGTCAGCTCAAGAATTGCAGCGCTATTCGCGCGAAAATACTGAACTGTTTGCCATTCTTTATTTACCGGTGTCACAGGAAGTTGTGTTTGTGAGCCTTGGAAATCTCGTCGTGTGAAAGTAAATTGTTCATATGGGATACCAGTAAATCGAATAGGTACCGCTTCAACATGTTTGTTCTCAGGATCATAATTCACTACAAATAACCGAATACTTTTTTCATCGATTCGTGCAAACGAGGTGACCCATGAGCCATTACCTGCAATATTCACCCGCTGTCCTAGGGCCATCGGCTTTAGAAACTCAAGCGCGCGGTATCGGGGCTTTGGTTCAGGTGCTCCATATTTTTCATGAGTAAGTATCCCCCACCGTCCCCATAATTTTGCAGGTCCAGGGCCGTCCTTTATTTCAAATTGAAACAAACCATCAATTTTGTCAGCAGCAATACTAATAGACGAAAGTGTATGAATCGCACTAAAGGAGTTGTCGTAATACGGTGAATTTGCGCTATCGACTCCGTTCTCTGTGACAAATAATTCAAGATTCGCCTCCCCGGCTTGGGCTTTCCATGCTTGTACGTTTTCAATTTGCTTTGCTAAATCCTCTGTATCAATTCCATACTGGTGCCAAGAGAAGAAATCAACGCGGGCGCCTACGATTTGAGTAACCCCATCAAACCAGTTTCTATATAAACTCGTGGTAGCAGGTCCTCCAATTTTAAATGGCAAAACATTTTGTGCTGCAAGAGCGCCATCACTGCTTGCTTTATACAGATCACGATAATCTTTTGGAGGATACACTTTAAATTGGCCAAACAAATCAGGCTCATTCCATACCTCGTAATATACATTTGAAATTCCTAACCCATTTGTTCCACTAATGTGCTCAATCGTTGCTTTCACGAGGTTTCTCCATTCCGTCAAGTTTGGCATGTCAACATCTTTAACTCCAAATGCGACGGGATTGTAGGAAAGTGACAGAAATGGTTTAGCTCCCGTAGCTAAGATATCACGCAGATATGCATCAAACTCAGTCCAATTATATGTTGTAACGCCATTTTCCTTGGATACAATCGGGAAAAAATCATACATGTGGTCAATACGAATATAGGAAGGAGCTAGATTTCTCACCTGGCCCACGACAGGAGCAAGGGATCTCCCTCGTTCCTCACCACCTTGAGCCAAATACCGCCATGAATTCTTGGTGTCTGGAAGCGGATTTGAAACATCAACAACAAGATTTGCCTTAATACCTGAAGCGCGACCGGTGATGCTTGCTTGGTTTCGTACCAGTTCAAGCCCCACAACAAGCCCAACAACAAGAATTAGTATCGAGAATACGCGGTAAATTGAACGGAAGATTTTCACTCATTCAGAATATCACAACTATTTATTGTGAGAGTTTTCCAAGAAGGCCGGAGATACCTTCTTCTTCGAGCATTTTTTGAGCTGCTTTCTTTTGCACTCCTTCAAATGCTTGATTAATAGCTTTTTCGAGGTCTTCAAGTCGTTCACCGTTTCGTCCAATGAATTGAACTTTTTGATCAGCTGAAACTTTTACATTATATTCTCCCCGTTCAACTGACTCAGTAATTTCTGCAAGCTTTTTCTGCATCTTCTGAGCCTGTGAGCGCAGCTCGAGTAATTGTTTCCCTTGTTTTAATTTATCAAACATTGTGTCTTATCTTAGTTGCCAAAGATTTCCTTAGCAGCGTTAATAATATCAGGCTCCTTCGGAGTGGTCAAACTGGGGACAATGCGTGCTGATGCTGGTGGCTCTTCTAATGCAAATTCAACTTTGATCGTGGTACCAAAAACGGCAGACAAAACACTCTCAAATGCAATTCGATACCCAGGGGTCTCAAGCCGTTCTTTATGGAACTTAAAGTACACGCCAACAGTGAACACGGTGCCGTTAAAGGCAATAGGCTTTGCAGCACGCAACAGTGCTTCAACCGGTCCATTTTTAGACCGTAGCGCAACGAGTATTTTCGTCCAGGTTTCGTCAGGGAATGCTTCGTTTGGAACAACTGACAACTTTGGCATCATCGTTTCTGTTGTTTCAACGACATCTGCTTTTTGAGTTTCGATTTCTTTTACCGGTTCAGTAATTGGAGCATTAGTCGCTAGTTTTACCACTTGGGGCAGGGGTTGGGCTTTTTTTTCAGGCTCTTTGGGAACTCGTGGTTTAAATTTAAGAACAGCGATCTCCAGTGGCAGGAAGTCATTCAAAGAAAATGCAGATCGGGACTTCGCTTCAAGCAAAAATTCGAGAAACGAAATCGCTTCAGATTCTGAAAGCAATGGAGTTCCTTTTGCGACCCCAACATTTCTTAACAATTCCTGATGTACCTCACTAATAACATTCGTTAAAAACAGTTTGCCATCAATTCCGTTATTCGTGAGTGTCTCAAGATATCGAATCGCGGAAGCAGCTCCTTCACTCGACACTTTTTGCAAAAGGTCACGAACGCCACTATTTCCCCCATTAAAACGGGATTCAATAAGAGCTTTTGTAATCGATCCACCCGAAATAGACAGCTCCTCCAAAATCTTCACAGCATCTCGAAAAGAGCCGTCTGCTTGGTGTGCTATTAATTCATATACTCCATCTTCAACCTCAAATTTTTCTTCCTTTGCAATAAAAGCCAACTTTTCGGAGATTTCTTTCGTAGACGCTTTGTGAAATGGAACAATCGCGAGCCGAGAAATAACTGTCTGTGGTAGCTTCTGAGGATCAGTGGTCGCTAAAATAAAAACGACATGAAGTGGAGGCTCCTCAAGTGTTTTTAACAGTGCATTCGCAGCTTCGGTGGTTAACATGTGAACTTCGTCGATAATATAAATTTTTCGAGGAGAAATTGATGGAGCAAGCATAATATCTTGCTTTAACGCTCGCACTTCATCAATTCCGCGATTACTTGCGGCATCCATTTCAACAACGTCAATATGGGTGCCCTTCGTTATCGCAAGACATGAATCACATTTGTTACACGGCTCAAACGATCCCTTCTTTTTGTGTTCGCAGTTTAAAGCTTTCGCTAAGATTCGCGCAGAAGATGTTTTCCCTGTTCCACGCGGTCCAGCAAAAAGAAACGCGTGCGGAAGTTCTGTGTTTGAGAGTAAGTTTTGTAATGCTTCGCGTGCGCTCTCTAAATTAAGCTCAGATATTTTTTGGGGACGATACTTTAAATAGAGCGTCATGATACGTTGAGAGTACCACGGAGTAACACCATTCGAAAGAGAACAAACTGGCACATGTGTCTCCAAGACTCGTAAATTTGAAGTAACAGAAAAGCCACCTTGGCGGTGGCTTCAGTTTTGATAACTAACCATGTCTGGTTAACGGTATCCTCCAATATGCACTTGAGCACACGAGGAGAAATGCTGCGAAAGTACCTTCATACCGTGCAAAAATTTGTTGGTCGGTGGCTTCTTTCGACTTTTCCTGCTTAGCAATGATTGTGACAACCATCATTGCTATTTCCACTTCCTCAGGTGTTTGAGCCACGCAGCGGGCGATATCCCTTAAAAGAAAATGGAACCTGAAGGGAATTATATTCAGAACAACCCTCCATCCACGCCGTCCCTGATAATACTTGCAAAGCAGATCGTACAGACTCATCTCGATCTCCTAACGAATATCTACTTTTTTGATTCTTACAATATACCTCTTCTGCGTACAAAAGTCAATACTATAAGATGAATGTCTCTGCTTTGGTATGCGTGTTCAGGATACATATAGACCACAAACTGACACAAAAAAACACCCTCTGCGATACACAGAGGGCGGTCGGCTACAATAACTCAACCCGTGTTTGCCCGAATTGGGACACTTGCAAAACGTATGAGTCGTCCAAAGTTACCAGCGCTTGGCGGATATTAAACCGCTTCGCGTTCTTCATTTTGTGATCAGGCGGCACTATCACCCAATCGCCACTGAACTGAGGTATCATCGCAACATCAGCAATATTGTGCGAGCGTGGGTAATGTCGCCGCCCTTCGCCAATCCGTTGAATTAAAAAATCCGGGTGGTGACAGTAAATCAGCCCTTCTTGGTCAACACCCATGTGATACATATCGACAATGAGTTGACAACCAATGTTGAAGTCAGAAATGTTCTTTAGACCGGTAACAATCTTCTGCGCTTCAGTACGTTGAATACCTAAGTTTACAATCAGTTTCACGATGGTTCCCTTCGAACGACAACGAATAGATCAGGAATTATACCGATAAATGGGAACTGAAGCAAAACGACGGTTAATCGTGGTGAATACCGAGTAAATGAAGTGCTGAATGTTCAATTAATTCGTATAGACTATCTTCTATCGTTATATTTTTCTTTTTCGCATCATCCACGGCATGCGGGTAACTTACAATGATTTCCCCAAGATGCAGAATATTGTCTGGTGGAAATTTAAACGGACCCTCCATTTCTGATTGTACGAACGAAAGAACTGGGTGTGCGGCAGCTTCTGCACCTTTTTCTTTTAAGTGTGTTTTTACATACTCAAGCATCTGCGCACGACTTACAATAACAACTGATACTTCAGCTTCGGACTGGATACCTTGAGACGCGAGAAATTCAGCCAACCGAGACTTTAATGAAGTCACAGAAACTGGGCTTTGAGTTCGTTTTAATATCGATACACTAATCATTTGGGTTGTATTGTACCAGTTTGAAAGGAAAACTACTAAACTCAGCGGGTTATTGAAGTTTTGCGCGAACCATTTCACTAATTACGCGACCGTCTGCTCTTCCTTGAGTTTGTGCCATAACTAATTTCATAATTGCTCCAAAGTCCGAGCCCGCAGTAGCAATTGCTTTGTCAACAATAGCAGTTAACTCTTCAGTTGAAAGACCTTTTGGAAGAAACTCATTTAAAATAGCGAGCTCCAATTTTTCTTTTTCAGCGCGTTCAGTCTCCCCCGCTTTCTCATACATTTCAATTGCATCAGAGCGTTTTTTAGCCTCTTTCCGAACAACGTCTATCTCTTCTGCTTCAGACAATTCATGCATTTTGTTGATTCGATCGTAATTAATTGCAGAAAGAAGCATCCGCATGGTTGAAAGTCGCAGTTCGTCGTGCGCTTTTAACGCATCCTTTAGTTGTTGTGAGACGTTTTCTTTAATCATATGTTGTTTAAGACATCTTTTTTGTCTTCAAGTGTCCCTCCTAATAAATGCCAGTGGGCGTGAGGTACTGCTTGATATTTTCCACCGTTAAAAACGAGTTTATATCCTTTTTCTAATTGCAAGTCTGCAATAATCGATTGCGCTGCAGTTAGTAATGAAAAAAACTGATTTGCATCTGAAAAGTCAGTAACTGAATACACATGATCTTTCGGAACTATCAAAATATGTGTTTCAGAAACTGGCTGAATACTTTTAAATGCGATGACCGTGTCTGATTCGTATACGATAGATGCGGGCGCCTCCCTTTTTACGATTTTGCAGAAGATACAGTCATCCATGCACTAATTATAGCATTTGCGAGCTTATCTGAATCATGGCGAATCAAACTACGCACCAAAGTATCTCCTTTTTGCTTTTCAAACACTGCATTAGAAAGAAAGTCAGATTCCACAATTGTGTATTCTGTTTGGTTTTTTAGGTCGTTTTTCACCACATGGGCATTTTCTTCTAAATACCGATTTTTTATATCCTCTGAAAGAGTGAATGGTTCTTGGATAAAACAAATATCTGGCTTGCGTCCTATATAGCGAGCAATCGTTTCCACATGGTCACGCGCAGTAAATCCATCAGTTTGCCCGTGCTTTGTCATAAGGTTCACAATGTAGAAAATTTTCGCTTTTGATTTTTGTATTGCTTCAGGCACACCTTTTACGACAAGATTTGCAATGGTTGATGTAAATAAATCTCCTGGGCCGAAGATAAGTACATCAGCTGATTCGATTGCACCGCGAGCCTCATCACTTAACTCAGCCCGTGGAACGGTTGACAACTCAACCAGACTTCCATTTGAATTCATCGGCTCATCAATAAAGTGTTCACCCAGGATTTCTTTCCCATTCTCGTACCTGGCAATTAAATGAACACTGTCGTACGTCACAGGAGCAATGGTTCCTTTAATTCCTAATAATTTGCATGTTTCTTCAATTCCTCTCTTTTGAGATCCATACATATCGGTAAGCGCTGCCATGAACAAATTCCCAAATGTCATCCCAGAAATTCCAACCCCCTGAGAAAAGCGATATGTAAAAAGATTTCGAAGTAATTCGTTTTGTTCTTCGTTTGCGAGCGCAATGATGCATTGTCGAATGTCGCTTGTAGGAAGTAATCCGAATTCATCTCTTAAAACGCGATTACTGCCTCCAGAATCCATCATAGAAACAACGGCTGTTAAATCGACCGGACAATTTTTCAAACCACGAAGAACAGTATAGGTGCCGGTACCCCCTCCGATGATAACCATGTGTGTCATAGTTGTAATGTATTGATTTAGTCTTGAAGTGTTAGGCGGGAGATTACTTCAGCTTCAGTTAATAATTCGGTCTTTTCAGAGGCTCGATCTTTCCATTCAATTTTTCCGTCTGTCTTTTGTGAAACAACAAGACGAACTGGAATTCCGATTAAATCACTATCAACAAATTTTTGTCCTGCTCCTAAATCACGATCATCATAGAGTACTTCAATGTTTTCATTCACAAAGCGCTCATAAATCTCTTTTCCACGTCCCTCACCTAGTTCAATCAAATGAACTTGAAATGGTGCGATTGCTTTTGGCCAAATAATACCGCGCTCGTCATGAAATTTCTCAACGATTACCCCCATTGTTCGGGAAATACCAAGCCCATAGCAACCCATAATTGGGAATGCCTTTTTCCCATCTCGATCGATAAATGTGACATCAAATGCTTTGACGTATTTTTGACCCAAATCAAATACGTTTCCGACTTCTGCTGCTTTTGAAGGTTTTAGTGTATCTTTTTTGCAAAGTGGACAGGTGTCCCCTTCACTATATGTTTTAATGTCATCAACGTTTACACAGTAATCACATGAATCACAATATAAAATATTCGCTTCTCCCGCATCCGTTAGGACCTCAAACTCATATGAAATTTTCTCACTAAAACTTCCTCCTGAGGCCTCAGTCACTTTTGCAACGAGTCCCAACTTTTTGAAGATTTTGAGATAAGCCTCTTTTGCTCGGGCATAATATTTGTCAAAATCCTCTTGAGATTCGTGAAAACTATATAAGTCCTTCATTAAAAATTCTCGTCCGCGTAAAATTCCAGACTTTGCACGCAGTTCATCTCGAAACTTCCACTGAATATGATACACAGCAACAGGAAGATCTTTATATGAATGGATTACTTCTTTGACGAGAGGAGTTGCTGTTTCTTCGTTGCTTTGCGCAAGTGCATATTCTTTGTCTGTTCTGCTTTTTATTTTAAAGAGAACATCGACATTATCCCATCCACCGGTTTGCTTCCAGATCGTTGACGGATGCAAAACTGGCATGAGCACTTCCTGTCCATCAATTTTATTCATTTCCTCACGAACAATTTGAGAAAGTTTATTTAACACTCGAAGCCCTAATGGCAAATAGGTGTACACCCCAGACATTACCTGACGCACGTACCCAGCCTGCACGAGTAACCGGTGATTTAGCGTATCCGCATCCTTTGGTGCATCTTTGCGTGTTTTTGGGAATAATTGACTCTGCAACATTTGTGAATTCTTGAGTTCAAGTATAACGCTCGAGAAAAACAAAGTCCATTCGAGACAGAATTACGTGATAACCAGGTGTTTTCTAGTATAAACAGCATTGACATATTGCGTAATATAGGATATAATTCTTTAGTTGTTAATTAATGTTAAGGAGTGAATCGTGGACGGAAATGAGAACGAGCTTTCCAATGAGCTGCTGCTCCTGATCTGGATGATCATTGCACTGTTTTTAGATCTCATTGTGAGCCTTATCATCAAAGCGTTGTTTCCAGCCCTGGAATTAGGTTCCATTTTTGTGGGTGGCCTCTTTGGGTTGGGAGTTCTGCTCGCAATCGGGATTTACTTCCGGCGACGGGAACTGTAGTCAGACAACTATCATTTTTTTTTAAAGCCGGATACTTCTCCGGCTTTTTCATTGGAGAAATATTACTGCATCAGGCTCTGCACGAAGCCTTCTAAAGACCCTGCCGTTAACAACTTGGGAACTTCACGAAATGTCAGAAACGCGACAAGCAAGAGCAACAGATACATTCCATAGGTATGAATTTTCTCTTCATACTTCGGGAGCCGCTTCTTCCCTACAAATATTTCAATAATCAAAAAGAGAATCCGTGAACCATCAAGCGGTGGAAACGGAACGATATTTAAAAGCGCTAAGTTAATTGAAATAAGCGCTGAGAACCCGACAAGATCAAGTATTCCGTGACGCGCTGCTTCTGCCGTGACTCCCACAACACCAAGCGGTCCCGCTAGACCTGCCGGAACTTTGCCACCAAAAATCTGTGTGAACATTTTTCCGAATTCACCCAAAATTAGAACGCTAAAGTCATACGTTTGATATGCGCCATATTGAAGAGATACGAAGAATTTTCCAATACCACTTGTTTGAACGTATCCAGCAGGTGCTGCTGTATAGGTTACACCGAGCAATCCTTGGTTTTCAGGAGCGAATTGTCTCAGTACAAACTTTTCCGTAACTTTCTCATTAGTTTCTGCTCGTTTATAGGTAATCTCTATTTCTTTCCCTGCATGTTTTGCGACAGTTTGACTGAAAAATGAAGGGTTATATAAGTTTCTTCCATCAATCGCTACAATCACGTCTTCAGAGGCAAGTCCAATAGCGGCAGCAGGAGAATCATCTGTCACTTTCTCAACCCGAACTCCTTCAGGTACGCCCGCAACAAAGAAGATCAAGCTAAACGCGAGTACTGCATACACCATATTCATGGTGACACCCGCAGCAGCTACAAATGCACGTGCTAATTTACTTTTATTTACATATGACCGGTGAGGTTGACCCAAATGAGCCTCTTGGGTTTCTCCGTGTAATCGAACGAACCCTCCTAATGGGAGTGCGTTAATAGACCAAATGGTCTCGCCTATTTTTTTACCCCAGACTCGTGGGGGCAGCCCAACCCCAAACTCTTCTGGCCAAATGCCAACAATCTTCGCTGCAATAAAGTGTCCGAATTCGTGCACCACAACCAAGAGGGATAAAACAAGCAGTGCAATGACAATGAAAAGAAGCGTTGAAAGCATAGTAATTATTGTAACAAAGATTTATACCTCATGTTCGAGTAATGTTTCAGGAGTCTCAGTCGCTTCTCGTTTTTTCTTTCGATATTGACTGGTTCCAATAAACAAACCTCCCATTAGTATTGGTACTGTGTATAAAATCGCAACCCCTGTCATGAAATTAGGCGAGAAATACATGACAGACCAGGTAAAGAATGCCCCAGGAATTCCTCCTACAATATTAATTATAAAAAATGACCTGAGAGAAATATGAGAAAGTCCTGTTGCATAGGAAATATAATCAAAATATCCCCCCAAAAAAACCTTCATCACAATGAGCTTCTTAACACTTAACCCTGTCAAGAACCGTGAAATAATAGCCTCTCCTTCATTCCCTACAAACTTTTGCACAATCTTATTTCCGTACCTTCGTGCAATGAGAAAATTAGCAAGATATGCAGGAGTGGTTACTAAATAAATGGTCAGTGCCCCAACAAATGGCCCAAAGAGCGCAAGAATAGCAAGTGCAAACGCAGAACCTCCAAGGGGAGCTATTACAATTGCCGTAACTTGGGCCACCACATACGCAATAATGGCGTATGCGCCAAAACCAGCTAACCAGTTACGAATTTCTTGTGGATTTGATACTACTGTCTTATTTAAGAAGAATGTGAAGATGACCAAAAGAATAAGAGGAATCGCAACGCGGACAATAGTTTTGAAGGAATACTTTTGCATTACACTTGGCGAAGCTCTTGCTCCTTTTTCTGACCCAACTCCTCAACTTTCGCAACGAACTGATCAGTTACCGTTTGTACTCGTTTTTCTTGGGCAAATTTATCATCCTCAGTAATCGTTTTTTCTTCAAACGCCTTCTTGATGTCATGCATCATGTCAGCTCTCACTTGTCGCAAACCAACTCGGCCTTCTTCAAGCTTTCCATGAAGGAGCTTTACATAGCGTTCACGATCTTCCGTAGTAAGCGGAGGCAATGTGATACGGATTTTGTCATTATCAATAGTTGGGTTTAATCCTACATTTGCAGCCAAAATACCTTGACGAATTTCTCCAATGATCGACTTATCCCATGGTTCGATAATAAGCATCGTTGGTTCTGGAACTGTGATCGATGCAGTTTCCATAACACGGAGACGTTGTGCTCCACCATAGGCGCTAACCATAATGTCTTCCACTAGTGCTGAAGTTGCACGACCAGTTCTAATACCTGAGATTTCCTTTTGAAAATTCTCAATTACTTTCTGCATTGAAGCCTGCATTTTGGACTCGTCCATACGCCTAGTATATCACGCTTTCTTAACAGCCAAAATTGCCATGAAGAGTGGGAATTCAGATCGAGCTCTATTTTCACTTTTGGCTTTAACCCCAGCACTTTCTTTATCAGAGGTCCATTCCTCAATTGCCTCAATTAAAAAGCCATGGTTTTTAAGCATTTGAGAATATCGAGAGATTGGTAAGTGATACGACATAGTTACCGATTCCTTTTTGTGAGAAGGGTGCATATTAATTGGAATCTTTAAATAACTCATGTATCGATTAATCCACCGCTGCTGTATCCCGATCAATTGATCACTCCAGCCACTTTGACGTGGGATACGAAAAGCGGGATGATTTAAAACGATCAAGAGCTTTCCGCCAGGGATCAAATGAGTGGATGCGTTTTTAACGAGATGATCTGGGTACTCCATATTCTGAAGGGCCAAAATACACGTTGCATGAGTAAAATCCTTTCGAATGCCGGAAAGTGGCCGGGTTGCGCTGAGCACTTCAAACCTGTGGTGCGGGTTACTGTCAAGACGCTTTGCAAAGTCTATTAATCCCTTTGCATTATCAACTCCTACATAAGAAGTCGTTTTAGGAAGCACACGGGCAAGCACCCCTTGACCACAGCCAAGGTCCAACACACTACTATCTTTGGAAAGATGTAGTAAATCTAAACTTTTTGGAATGACAACATGTTGGTGGTAATAGTGCCCCTTGTCCCCTACCAAATCATTGTATTGCTTAGATTCTCCATTCCACCCTTTTTCGTGCCTTGTGCTCCCTCGTTCGTTTACAAACGGTTTCTTAGTTCCTGAATATCGTGATCGGTACATATGAATAGTATACCTGAAAGATTTGGAACTATTTGACAAGATCTGCCACTATCTGGCAATATCTGGCAAGAATGCTTATTCCCCCGAAATATACCCTCACGAAAGAAATCACGGAACTGCTTACTGAAATCGAGGCTGCCCGAGCAGTTATTGATGCAACAAGCGTTCCTGTTGAGATAGAAACAAATATTCGAAGACAAACAACGTTGCAAAGTTCACTCTTCTCTGCACGTGTCGAAGGAAACACTTTAACGCTCAATGACTTAACCCCTGGATCAACTGTACAGAAGAAAGCTGAAGTATTTAACCTTTTGAAAGCACTTGAGTGGCTTCGTGAACGAGAGCGAAAGGATATTACACTCACAGAACTTCTCACTATGCATAAAATCGCAATGAAAGGCTTAACGCCGGATGCAGGAAAAATGCGAAATGAAGTCAGTGCAATCTTTAATCAAGCTGGAATTGCCATTTATATGCCTCCGCCGCCTAAGCAAGCTCATAAGTATTTAGAGAAGCTTCTTAAATATGCGAGTTCTGACAAGGAGCGATTTGCTCCAATTCGCGCAGTACTCGTTCATTATGCCTTTGAAAAAATACACCCGTTTCTTGATGGCAACGGCAGATGTGGCAGGCTACTTCTGCAAAAAGTGCTCATGCAGTCAGGTTATGGAATGAAAGGCTTAATTGTATTTGAAGAATACTTAGATACCCACCGGAGTGAATATTACCGTTCACTTGAAGAACCTGAAAAAGAGGTGACCGATTATGTTGTCTTTATGTTAACAGCACTCAAAGAATCAGCTCAAAAGGCGATGCGATTAATTGAACGGAAGCAAGATTTTGAACCTGAAGATATGTTACTTCCCAGGCGAGGTGAAATTATTCGAATCATTAAAGATCAACAGATGATTAGTCTTAATATGTTGTCACGCAGGTTTCCCGGGATAAACCCTCGAACCCTCAGAAACGATATGCAACGGCTGGTTGAAGGTGGATTTGTAAAAAAATTGGGTACAACAAAGGGAGCGTATTACACGCTCCCTAAAACTAAACAGTAGTGTCTGTCCTACTCTTCGGGGTTATCCACGGTAGTAACGACACTTACGTCATTCAATCCGCACACGTATATCAAATCTGGTTCCACTGTGATGCGCAGAGTCGCATTTAAAAACACCGGATCCAAACTTAACGAGACTGCGGGCGGATTTTCCAGCTTGGGATTAAGAAGCTGGTTTAGGGCACTTGCTACAAGCGGTGACCCCTCGGCTGGACTGATTTCAACCCGCTTCAGGATAGTCGCCAATGTCGGCTGAATATCGTGCCAGATACCTAACAACTCATGACGAAATGCCAATATCAGGGCAACATTTTCCCCATGCGGTTGATAATCGTACGGGTTAACACTAGGCCGCATACGCTCAGTTACAAACGCAAACATGAGTTTCAGATAATCACTGTCCCCAAGTTCAGCTCGGAGGCTTCGCCGTTGCTTTTCGCCAACTGACTTCCCGCTGGTAATAGATTGCAACACCGACTGGACAGTTTTTTGCATTTCCAACACCGATTCCGAGAGAAACACATCATGCTCAAAGCCAAATCGGTGCATAACCGTAACCGGCAAATGAAATGCATGGGTGTATATTCCCAAACGAGTGACAAAAATGATCTTCTCTCCAACGGCACTCGCTGAGAGTGATCCAATTTCACAACCGCCTACCGATGCCTCTCGAATGGCGCGAACTCGCCCAAGCATGTTCGATAAAAGCAGCGAATCCGATGCCAGAGTTGTTAACTCCATGAAAAGAACTCCTTAGAATAGATAACTGATGGGGTAATTATACCTTATAATACTAAAAAGAGGAATTTTACGAAGAAATGAAGATTACTTGCCGATTTCAAGACGTACGAATCGACCTACTTGCACATTTTCGCCAGTTTTAGCGATTACTTCTTTCACGAGATCTTCCATTGTTTTAGAAGGCTCTTTGATAAATTCTTGTTTTAACAACTCTTCAGTGTCTGCTGGATTCATGGACACAATTTGAAGTGCAATATTTTTCCCAAGTTCTAAAAACAATTCATTTCGTGCGACGAAGTCAGTTTCACACATAAGCTCAACCAAGGTTGCGACTTTTCCAGTGTGGTGAGTGTAGGTAATAATACGACCTTCAGCGGTTGCTCTGTCAGCTCTCTTAGCTACTTTCTCAAATCCTTCTTTTCGAAGAATCTCGAGTGCCTTTTTTTCATCTCCATCAAGTTCCTTTAATAATTTTTGAACGCGGACTACTGGAGCACCAGTTTCTTCTCTTAATCGTTTAATTTGTTCTGTGTTTAATGCCATGAGAATTTATGCAGTAGCTTTAGCTACTTTTTCTTTCTTTACAGCTGCCTTTTTTGCTTTCTTAGCTGGTTTTGTCTCTGATCCTGAAACTGGAAGTGCTTCTTTAACTAAATCTAAAACATAAGAAACAGCTTGTGTTGCGTCATCATTCATTGGGATTGGATAATCAACGTCATCTGGGTTTCCATTTGAATCAACAATTCCAATAACAGGTACTTTTAATTTTCGCGCTTCAGAAACAGCAGTTGATTCTTTGTGTGTATCAACGACGAACACAATATCAGGAATTTTCTCCATTCCGGCGAGTCCACCAATCATTCGTTCAAACTTCTCTACTTCTCGGCTAATTAAGAGTCTCTCTCGTTTTGTGTATCCAGCATACTCACCATTTGCGAGATTCTTTTTCATATCTTCCATCTTTCGCAAAGACTTTTTGATTTGCTCAAAGTTTGTAAATGTTCCACCGAGCCATCGCTCCGTTACGTAGAAATTATTGGTAGCCTTAGCAATCTCCATTACTTTGTCTTTTAATTGCTTTTTGGTACCGACAAACAAAATTTTCTTTCCTTCAGCAACGCTCGTAGCCATAAGTTCAAGTGCTTCTTCAAGCAATGCTTTTGTTTTAATGAGGTCAAAGACGAATGTATTGTCTTGTACTTTGTATAGATATTCTTCCATACGAGGATTCCACCGTCGCATTTGGTGACCAAAGTGTGCGCCGGCTTCCACTAATTTTTGAGCTGATACATCTACTTTCATATTGGAAAATTGTATTCTATAGCTTTCCTTGTTCCGCTTCAGAGAGTGCGAGGACTTAAGGAGTACTCAGGAAAGCTTAACCCTCTGAATGTGTAATACTTTGGCTATTATACGCAGCCTCGAGTAAGTTTTCAAGTAGGGAGACAATTGTCACCGGGCCGACTCCTCCAGGTACCGGAGTAATGAAAGAAGCCTTGCTTTTTACCTCACGAAATCGAACGTCACCCTTCGGAGACCCCACGTCAATAACAGCAGCACCTTTAGCAATGTGCTTTGCCGTAATTAAGCCAGGGGTTCCTGTTGCACTGACCACTACATCAGCTTTTAAGCTCATAAACGAAGGTACTCCCCACAAGTCTCGCCAGTCTGCAACCGGTCGTTTGTCAAAACCCTTCGCTTCATACCCCAAACGAGTTAAATGTTTGAGAAGATTTTTTCCAACTGCCCCATTTGAACCTACAACGAAGACCGGTGGTGGTTTTCGAAGGAGCACCTGTCTCCCCGCCTCCTCAATAATGGAAATGATTGCTTTCACTGTTGCTGGCATAAAGGGACTCTCTTCTCGCAAACCGTCTACATCTTTTTCCGGTCGAATTGCCTCAAAAATCCACTTCTGGTACGGCTGGTATCGTTTGGCTAAAGGGAGTTGGATCATAATGCCATGGACCAATGGGTCGCGATTAAAGACTGCAAGTAAATTTAAAAAAAAGCGATAATCCCGGCGATTGGAAACTAATTCAAACACTTCCATTTCAATACCAACGCGCTCTGCTGCTTTCTTCTTAAGTTTTATATAGAGTTCACTAGCAGGATCTCGTGTTGTTATAACTGCCACAAGCTTTGGATGAATCCCCATTAATTTCAACTCATTGGCGCGATTAACGAGTTTCCGTTCTGTTTCATATGCAAAGGCCCTTCCATCAAACACATATGCTTCAGAAACGGGAACACTTGGAGCACTTAACTCCTTGCGTGGAACCTTCGGTTTTCTGTTACTTTTCATAGCTATTTATGGTACCATACCCCATCGTCTTGAAGCATGGAATGGAGGTTATTATGCCCATGTTGTCGCTGAGTTGGTTGGTCAAGGATACGGATCAAGTGAAGACCATTCGAGGGTTTGTCGAACGGGTCTTTTACAATTTTCATGCAATTCGGCTTGCTGCCGCAAACGGCGGTCAAGCGCAGGATGCTAGCATTCGATTTATTACCGACGACACCCTCAGAGCGCAATGGAGTATGACAATACAAGACAGTGATCATACCTACGTGTATATCTCAATCACGAGTGACGCAGAGCCGACGGTTCACTTGACCGTTAAAGAGAATGGGATGTTGGCGGCTCAGTATAAAATCACGATAAACCGTGATGATCCGGCGAAAGAGGACTGGAGATTTGTCATACCGTACAAGCCAGATGAACCGCTTTCCGCAGATTTACCTCGTATTGAGGGAGAACTCGAAGATATAACCTTTTGGCTGACACAGCTCGTTTCACTATTGCCTGAAGAAGGAGGTTAGCAGACGGACTGGATGGGCTACTCTTTTTCATCGTGATTGCAGCAATGTGCGCTGCCGGATGGGTTGCACTGTATATTAATGGCAAGTTACAAAAACCAAAGAAGCGGCGATCAAACCCACGTCGTTTCAATGAGATCGTCACAAGAAGAAAGAACTAACAGGATGGCTGGACGGAGCAGATATGTGCTCCGTCTTTTTTATGTAATTGGAAATAGTTTGCAAAGCGCGCGAACTTCATCTTTTATTCGCACTAAAACTTCTTCATTTGTGCGATTTTCAATTGCATCATGAATATAGGTCGCGATTATTTTCATTTCATTCTCCCCCATTCCCCGTGCTGTAATTGCAGGAGGCCCAATTCGAACACCTGACGGATTTCCGGGAGGGCTTGGGTCAAACGGAATTGCATTAGCGTTTACCACAATCCCTGCTGATTCGAGTGCAACTGCTGCTTCTTTTCCAGTTAAGCCCTTGTTTCGCACATCAAGAAGCATCAAATGGTTTTCAGTTCCACCACCGGTGAGAGTAAATCCCCGTTCCATTAATTCTTGAGCAAGTGTTTTTGCATTCAAGACAAGCTGTTTTGCATATTGAGTGAATGAATCAGTCCCCGCTTTTTCAAGCGCTAATGCAATACCGGCTGTTACATTATTATGAGGACCTCCTTGAAGGCCTGGAAATACTGCTTTATCAATTTTCTTTCCCATATCAGGATCTTTTGCGATTCCTTTCTCAGTTACCAGAATCATGGCACCCCGTGGACCACGGAGCATTTTGTGGGTAGTCGTTGTAACGACATGTACATGGGGCACAGGATCTGGATGAAGTCCAGCAATAACAAGACCTACAAAATGTGAAATATCTGCCATAAGGATAGTGTCAGTTCCCTCAGCCGCTTTAGCAAATTTTCCAAAGTCTACGAGTTTTGGGTAGGCTGACGTCCCAATAACTAAGATCTGAGGCTTTTCAGTAAGAATTTGTTCTCGTAATTTCACAAAATCAATTGAGCCATCAATTTCAATTCCGTATTGCACGCTTCTAAAAAACTTGCCTGAAAACGTGATATTTGGATGGCCGTGGGTAAGATGACCACCTGAACTTAAGTTCATTCCCATAATGGTATCTCCTGGTTTTAAAAGCCCCATATAGACCGCTGCATTTGCAGGTGAACCAGAAAGTGGCTGAACGTTTGCGTGAGGGACTTTAAATAATTCTTTAGCAGTTTCAATCGCTTTGTTTTCTATTTGATCAATAAATTCATTCCCTTGGTAATAGCGTTTGCCTGGATATCCTTCAGAATATTTATGCATGAGAACGGACCCTACAGCCGCTCTCACTTCAGGGTACGTGTAGTTTTCTGATGGGATAAGCATGAGGGTTTCCCTTTGGCGTGCTTCTTCTTTTTGAATTAATTCAGTAATTGTATGCATGTGTGCAGTATACAGTGTGTTTCTAGCGATAAAAAAGCCGCTCTAAGCAAACGAGCGGCTGAATTAAAACACTACAGCGGATGAGGAAGCATGAGTTGCGGATTCCATGTTTCCCTTAAAACTTCAACATCGTCACCCAGTTGATAGTGACCGGTATCCGAATACAATCCGTCAGGCTTTTCAACACCGAAGAAATGTATCTGTGCGATGCGTGTTCCCACCGTCAACACGATAGTAAATTCCGTCGTGTTGTTGCGAATTTCCATCGTCCAGGGCGATATATATCCAACGTCGCCCCATCCAGCACACATACATACAGAAAATCCATCACGCCCGGCTGTTGAGCGAGCGTTCATCGCACCGGTTGACCGTTGTACACCTCCGATGAACTCCATCGTGTGAGCCAATATCAACTCGTTTGGATAGAGTAATATCACCTGCTGATCCGGGTGGATTTCATGAATTTCCATGTCCTGCGCGGTCAGCCCACTTAAATATGCAGATGTGGCCATCTGCGGCTCTCCCCAACGACGGTTGATACTTTCCTGGCTTGATGGGTTAAATATCTGCGGCGGAAGGTTAATTCTCTTCGCACGGACAAACCATGGCCCAAGCCGAACATCGTAGCTTACCGTATTTAAATGTTCTGGAATGAACGGATAGATTACGATATCACCATCCTCCATTGCTTTGCGTATTTGATGATCTACCATCAACATGACAACTCTCCTTTTTGGTAAATTAACTGCCAAATGATATCACTTTTATTAAATGAAGTTTAGGATTCGCGTTCTCTACTTATAATTCCCTCACGATCTTCCCGCAGCGAAGATTTCGTTACTTCCCAGACTAATTCATGAATAATCTCTGGTGGTAATAAAGATCCTTCTGATGCGCACTGAATTGAAGTCACCTCGGGAAGCACTTCTGCCAATTGATGGTACATTTTGGCAGCTTCTATTTGATGAGCAACATCAGCTTCCAGTGCATCTTTCTTTTCTCCATTTAAATACGCTCGTTCTGCTTTTTGTAAAACTAATTCTTGTGTGATTTCTATTGGGACATCAAGGTGCACATATAAGTCAGGTTTTGGGATTGTGAAACCTTCTTCACCGTATTCCATCCTGTATAACCAGCGAATAAACTCAACTCGCTTCGCTTCAGGTAATCGTGCTGACTGGTGTGCCATATTCGAAAGTGTATATCGATTCGCCACCACAATTTCACCTTCGGCAATATGCGAAGCGATATATCCGCTTGCTTTAAGTCTATCTGCCGCATAGATAACGGATGCAATATGGGGATCAATATTACTGAGCGGGCCAAATTCTTCATGAAGCATTTGGCCAACGAGTTTTCCAAAGAGCGACGTTTCATATTGAGGAAAGTCGACGGTCACAACAGGCAAGCCTTGTAATTTGAGACGATCAACAAGTAACTTTTGTTGCGTGCCTTTCCCAGAAGCATCGGGTCCTTCAATTGCGATAAACGTACCTTTATTCATAAATCACTACAGATATATCACATCTGTGATATAAATACGCTGTCTGATTTAGTTCGTACATTTACAGAAAGGGTGTTCACATGCAAGCGGATGTAGAGTATTTACGCCTCCTAAGGAGGATCCTAAATGATGGAAGTAGAAAAGGAAACCGTACCGGGACTGATACCATATCTCTTTTTTCGCAATCGTTGCGATTCGATCTTATAGAAGGGTTTCCACTGTTGACCACCAAAAAGGTCAACTTTCGTGCAATTGCAGTCGAACTGCTTTGGCTTATTTCAGGCCAGACAAATATTCGTCCGCTTTTGCTTGATGGTGTCCACATCTGGGACGCATGGCCGTTTAAGCACTACTTGCAAAGTGTCGGCATGTGGGAGGAGTTAGGTAGAAACCAGAACTCTCCTGCATGGAAAGACTCCAAAGCTCGGTTTTGCGACAGAATCATTCATGATGATGAATTCGCCGCGAAATATGGTGAGCTAGGGCCTGTGTATGGCGCACAATGGAGAGCATGGAAAGGGGCAGATGGAAAGACGTATGATCAGCTTGCGATGGTGATCGATCTTATTAAGAGCGATCCATTGTCACGGCGAATGATCGTCAATTCATGGAATGTCGCAGATATTCCCGAAATGGTTGTTTCAGGACTTCCACCTTGCCATTACTCATATCAGTTTTATGTGAATAATGGAGCGCTGTCATGCGATGTCGTTATGCGCTCCGCAGATGTGTTTTTAGGCGTGCCGTTTAACATCGCCTCGTATGCGTTGCTCACTCACCTCGTTGCCAAAGTCACAAAGCTCGTTCCGCGTGAACTGAATTTGCACTTGGTTGATGCCCACTTGTATGTAAACCATGTTAACCAGGCGCGTGAGCAAATGTCCCGACCATGGAGGGCAAGTCCGACGATTGCAATCAATAATGCCGCAAGTATCGACGATTTCGGTTTGGAATCCATCGATCTTCAGAATTACGATCCACATCCACCTATTTATGGGGAGGTTTCAATATGACAGCGACGATTCAGATTGAGATGATTGCGGCCATGACGAAGGGCCTGCAAGTCATCGGTTCACACGGGACAATCCCGTGGATGCTTGCCTCGGACATGGTACATTTTCGGGATACAACTCGTGGGCAGATTGTCGTTATGGGAAAGCGCACCTGGCTATCACTACCAAAGCGCCCATTACCAAATCGGTTAAATATCGTAATAACGCACCATCCTGAAGACATCCCTGAAATCGCAGTATCTGCATCATCGGTGATTGATGCGATTAGCATTGCACAGCTTGCGATCATTGACGACCCGGAGCCAAAGAGAAAACTCATGGTTATCGGAGGAAGTGAAATCTATCAGGCGTTTATGAGACATGCCACCGTCATGCATTTGACCCATATCAATGCAACGGTTAGTGGTGACACGTATTTCCCCACAGTCGACTGGGACATGTGGCGGAAAACAGATGAACGTGGGTTTGAAGCAACACCGGGTACACCGAAGCTTGATCAGTACTCATTTGAAATCTGTAGATACGAGCGCGTGTAAGCTCAGAACTTGTCAGGCGGAGACTTCCTCCGCCTGATCCTTTTCAACAGGGTCAGCTTTTTCTTCAGTTTCTTTTCGAGGATCTTTCCAGTTTGCATAATCACATTCTGGATATGTGCTACAACCAAAGAATTTTCTTCCCTTTTTGGTTTTCTTCATGACAATGTCACCTTTTTCACACTTCGGACATTTCATATCAATTTTATTCACGATTTTTTCAGTATATTTACAGTCTGGGAACCTGCTACAGCTTATAAATTTTCCAAAGCGTCCCTGTCTCACCACTAACTCCCCTTCTTTACACTCGGGACATTCACGTCCTAATTTCTCAACTGCGATTTTGACGCGTTCAGCGTTTTTCTCAACGTCTGTTAGTTTCTTCCCAACTGGAGTCCAAAATGTTTTTATTTCCTTGTGCCAATCGAGTGTTCCTCCTGCAACTTTATCTAAGTTATCCTCCATGGAAGCAGTGAAGCTATATTCGAAGACATCGGCGAAATTAGTAACTAAAAAGTCATTTACTGCAATACCAACACTGGTTGGCTTAAACTTACCCTCATCTTTTTCGACATATCCTCGCGCTTGGATGGTGGAAATAGTTGGCGCATACGTTGACGGTCGGCCAATACCTAATTTTTCAAGCGTTTTAATAATTGATGCTTCATTAAACCTGGCAGGTGGTTGGGTAAACTTTTGCTCAGACAATACTTTTTGCAAATCGAGAACTTCCCTTTCATGCACGTCGGGAAGGAGTACGACTCCCTCTTCAGAAACCTTTTGAGGAAATAATTTTCTCCACCCATCAAATTTCATAATTTGGCCAGAGGCACGAAGCAGATACTCACCACCACCATTTGTGGCAGTGACACTAATTGAGGTCTCATCAAATACAACGTCTGTCATCTGACATGCAATAAACCGTCTCCAAATCAGATCATATAATTTATATTCAGTCGGATCGATTGGGCTTGTTCTATTGGTTACATTCCCCATCGTCATATCGGTCGGACGAATGGCTTCGTGAGCTTCCTGTGCCATTTTGCTCTGCTTTTTATACACAAGTGGAGATTGCGGAACATACTCTTTCCCATATTTGCTTTCAATAAATTCCCGGGCAGCGCTTACTGCTTGTTCCGCGATATTTACTGAATCAGTTCGATGGTACGTGATGACCCCTTCTTCATAGAGTTTTTGGGCAATACTCATCGTGCGCTTCGCACTCCATCCAAACATTCGCGCACCGGCTTGCGTTAAGGTCGATGTCGTAAATGGAGCATATGGCCGCTTCTTCACTTCACGTTTTTTTACTTCACTAATGGTATAGGTGCTTTTTTCAAGATGGCTAATCACCTCTTTTGCTGTCTTCTCATTTGAAACTTCAGCCTTCTTGTCGTTTATTTTCGCAAGCCAAATCGTGAGGGCTTTCTTCTCAGGTGTTGTAACATCAGCACCAATTTCCCAATACTCAACTGGTTTAAAGGCTTCAATCTCGCGTTCTTTTTCAACAATTAATCGAACAGTCACTGATTGTACTCGACCGGCAGACAATCCGATGCGAACCTTTTTCCAAAGAAGTGGAGAGAGTTTATATCCAACTAATCGGTCTAGCACGCGGCGAGCGGTTTGTGCATCAACGAGGTGTGCATCAACATCGCGCGGATGTGCAATCGCCTCTTCAACTGCAGATTTTGTGATTTCATGAAACACAATACGACGAATGTGCTTTTTGTCGACTTTCAATTTGGAGTCAGCAAGAATTTCAGCAACATGCGCAGAAATAGCTTCTCCTTCACGATCAGGGTCAGTTGCGAGATAAATATCGCTCGCTTTTTTTGCAGCAGCAACAATAGACTTTACATTGGATTCTTGTTTGGGGACGACTTCAAAAACTGGTTCGAAGTTATTCTCAAGGTCCACACCCAATTTACTTTTTGGTAAATCTTTAATGTGTCCTTTTGTGGCAATCACATCATATTCCTTCCCTAAAAATTTATTTAAGGTTTTAGCTTTGGTTGGCGACTCGACGATAATTAAGTGCATGAGACTTGAATCAGTAAAAAGAAGTGTACCAGCAATGTCAAGGCGTTGGACGAAATGGTGGCTCAATGAGCCACCAAATACCACATACTTTATGAGACATTATACTGCCCGGATGTTTTTTACAGCATCATTCCAGACACTTCTGCTGCATAAAATAATAACACCACCTGCTAGCACGACACCCGGAGCAACCACAATCACATATTCACGACCTGCATATACGAGTGTGCACAGAAGGAGTCCTGCCGCAAAACCGATAATGCTTCCTGCCAACCGATCAAGAACATCAGGAGGGCGATCTACATTTCGATTTTTGTAGAGATATATTCCTGCCCACACAACTGCAATTCCGCCTAAACTTACCGCTGCGCCGATCATACTTGACCCACTCCTTAACTCCACACGTGATCGATATGCATACCATATCAAACTACTACGGCGTTCTTACATGAAACCAATAGTCGAGGGCATCCCGCGCAATGGGAGCTGCAACTTTACTTCCTTCCCCTCCTTTTTCGACTAAAACAGTCAGAACTATTTCAGGGTTTTCAGCAGGCGCAATCACGGTAAACCACGCATGTGTAGGGCTTTTCTCACCTGTTTCTGCTGTTCCCGTTTTACAAGCAACTGGTGGCGTAAAATCAAAAAACGGATATGCAGTACCTCCAGTTTGACATGCTTCTTTCAATCCCTGGTAAATAGCATCACGAGTCTCATCGGCTATTTCGAGTTTTACGCACTTTGGTGTTTTTTGAAAAATAAAGGTTGGCTCACACACATACCCTCCATTTGCCATAGTCGCACTTAAGACGTTTGCCTGTAACGGTGTTGTTAAAAGATCTCCCTGTCCAATGGAAAAGTGATACGTATTTCCTAAAAACCATCGCTCATTCAAAACTTTTTGCTTCCACTCAGGCGACGGGAGGAGTCCTGAAACTTCACCGGGTAAATCTACATTCGTTTTTCTGCCTACTCCAAACTTGTCTGCCCAATAGACAAGTCGATCAATCCCAACGTATTCACCAACTTTATAAAAGAAGGTGTCAGTTGAACGCGCGAGCGCGCGAGATAACACGAGTTCTCCTTCGGTTCTTCCATATTGGGTGAAATACCAGGTTGTGTAGTCAAAGCCGTTCACACTAACAGTTCCGGTGTCGTTATAACTAAATTCTGGCGTGATTTTTTTGTCCTCGAGTGCCGCTGCTGCAGTTACTATTTTAAAAATTGACCCTGGGTGATACGCACCAGTAATTGCGCGGTTAAACAGTGGCAACTTCGTGTCGTTAAAAAGATCCCTCACGATTGCATCATTCGTCGGATTTGAAGTGATAAACACCGATGGATCAAATGATGGGTTTGAATAAAATGCCAAAATTTGCCCATTTATATCTGTTGCAACTGCAGCACCAGGCAATTCACCGAACGCTTCAGAGAGTCTTTTCTGGAGCCCGTAATCAATGGTTGTATTAATATTTGAGCCAGGGATTGGTGGCTTTCGACCCATGGTTCTAATGCGATTTCCTTGAATGTCAACCTCAACCAATTCTTCCCCATCAATGCCACGAAGGACACAATCGTATTGCTCTTCAAGACCACTTCTCCCAACCATCGTATCGCCACGACGGATACCTTTTTCAATACAATGAGGGTCGGGTTTATTTACTTCTTCTTCTCTGACAGAACCCAAATATCCAAGTGCATGCGCTACCATTTGTTTTGTCGTATATATGCGGTCCCATTCTTGAATCATTTCGTCCTTGGGAGTCTCACCTGTGACGAGCTGTTTTGTGTATCCTTTTTTCGCGTCAAAAACGACTGTCTTTTTTACTTCTTTGTTATCTGCAAGTATTTCCCCACCTCGTGCGTATATTTTCCCTCGAGGCGCTGTAATAGAAAGTGTTCGTAATCTATTTCCTTCCGATAAGTCACGATAATATGCGCCTTTAATAATTTGAAGTTCAGTAAGTCGCGTAAGCAAAATAAAGATCACAACGGCAAACGAGATTTTGCATAAAAATGAGAGTGTCGCGCCACGACGCGAATTATAGACCGTATTCATCATAAGGTTATTTTCGATTCTTGTAGGCCACTTGCGATAACAGCTTCTTGTCGCTCAAAAGCTTCCCACACCCACGCACAACAGTTGTGAGTGGGTCTTCAGCTATTCGCACTGCTACTTTTAGCCGTTTTCCGAGTTCTTGGTCAAGGTGACGGATCAGTGACCCTCCCCCGGTTAACACAACGCCATTTTCAAGGACTTCAGCAACGAGTTCTGGAGGTGCTTCTTCAAACAGTTGAATAACTGCGTCGCTTATCGCAGCAAACGATCCTTTGAGTGCTTCATAGAGTTCAAAATTAGTTATTCTCACGGATCTCGGCAGTCCGGTTTCTAAATCACGGCCTCGTACCACTTGGAACATTTCGTGCGTTGGAGCTGCATCTGCAAGTGCAATTTTTGTTTGTTCTGCTGTCGGTTGCCCGATTAAGAGTGAGTACTTGAGCTTTACAAATTCAATAATTGCCTCATCCATAGAGTCACCTGCCGTGCGAAGAGAAGTACTAAATGCTTCCCTATTGTCTACAAGGAGTGCAATATCAGTGGTGCCACCGCCGATATCAATAATTGCGCGTATCGAATCGTTCTTCCCTTTTCCCTGCGCACCGATACTCGCTGCAACCACTTCTGAAACCAGGTCTACTTTTCTAGCGCCTGCTTTCATTGCAACTTCAATAACCGCACGACGCTCAACTTCAGTAATGCCTGAAGGAATGCCGATTACGACATGAGGACGAGGAATGCGAGGGTAAAGCTTCCCTCGTTCGTGCACTTTATGGATGTAGTGTGACAAGAGAGCCGCTGCACCATCAAAGTCGGCAACAACGCCACCTTTTAATGGCCGTAATACTTCTATATTTCTCCCTGTCTTCCCCATCATTTTCGCAGCTTGATTTCCAATAGCCAAGATTTCTCGAGTCCTCTTGTTTCTCGCAATGGTCGTACTTTCCCGAACGGCAATTCCCTTTCCCACAACATACACGAGCGTATTCGCAGTTCCTAAATCGATACCTAAGTCATATGAAAAAAGGCCAAGGAAAAAATTAATCATGTTCTCGTAGAGGCAGTATAGTGCCTGCTATGGAAAATGAAAATCCGAAGGTACAATAGACTATGCTGAAAAATGCGCTGCGTGGATGTTACTTCGTATTGTTTCTTTTAACACCGCTAATTTTTTATCCAAAAACAAGCGAGCTATTCGAGTTTAATAAGATCATTCTTTTATACGTTTCAACAATAGTACTCGTAACTCTGTGGATTATTTTATCGATCCAAAACGGGAAGATAATTTTCAAACGCACCGCAATCGATTTTGCACTGCTTGTATTTTTAGGCTCTCAAGTGCTCTCTACCCTTTTTTCAATTGATCCTCGGACATCACTGCTTGGGTATTACTCCCGATTCAATGGAGGACTCTTTTCGAGCGTTTGTTATGCACTCTTGTACTGGGTCTTTGTTAGCGTTATGGAGAAAAGGGATGTAATTCACTCGATCAAGATACTCATTATCTCAACAACAGTCGCGAGTATCTGGGGTACTTTGGAGCATTTTGGCGTAAGCCCCAGTTGCTATCTCATCACTGGGACTGTTGGTGTGGATTGTTGGGTACAAGACGTACAACTCCGTGTATTTGCAACATTTGGTCAACCAAACTGGATGGCCGCATGGGTAGTCGCACTGATTCCACTCACCTGGGTTGCATTCTTCTTACGAGATGTTTTTTATACAAAGTTTTTTGTCATGGCAACACTCTTTTCTACGCTTTTTACGGCAGCGCTCTTGTTTACTAAATCACGATCAGGTGTCTTAGGGCTCCTTGCTGCTGGGACAATTTTTAGTGGAATGCTCGTTGTCTTTTTTCTAAAGAGAGTTCAAAAAGGCTCAATAAAAAAGATGACAAAAGGTGTTGCAATTCCAATCGCGCTCTTGGGTACGGTGTTTCTCATAGGCTCGCCCTGGACCCCATCATTTTTTGAAATGACGAACAAAGACACCATTACTCAGCAAGAACTCGTTGCACAAGCAACAGGACCTGCACTTGAAAGCGGAGGTACTGAATCAGGAGATATTCGAAAAATTGTATGGCAAGGAGCATTTAATGTGTGGAGGCAATTTCCGCTCTATGGCTCTGGAGTAGAAACATTTGCACTCTCCTATTACAACGGAAGACCGCTTGCACACAATCAAACATCAGAATGGAATTTTTTGTACAACAAAGCTCACAATGAATATTTAAATTATCTTGCAACAACGGGACTTGTGGGATTCATTTCATACATCATTCTCATAGGAACAATAGTCGTAATACTCTTTCCGTTTGAATTGATTTCCAAACGTGGAACACAACAGGACTACTCCACGATACGACTGAAAACAGCATGTCTCTCCGCATTTGTCAGTTTGCTTGTGACCAATTTCTTCGGGTTTTCGGTCGTGCCTACAAGCCTTCTGTTTTATATGCTGCCTGCATTTGCCATCGCATTTCAAACATCGAAGCTTGACCATCAGATTCATACCACGAAAATCGATATGGCTAAAAAAGCCGGGATTGGGTTCGTTATCCTGACAGGGGCGTTTCTACTCATGCAGTGCGCGAGCTACTGGTTTGCCGATTACCTGTTTGCTCGTGCATCTGCTGAACGAGAAGCAAATAATTATGCAAATGCGGTAGATCTCATGAACACAGTAGTTGAATTGCAACCAACTGAAGCACTCTTTCACGCAGAACTCGGCTCAATCTATGCTGATTTAGCGAAAGCCTCACTTGAAGACAAAGAAACGTCGGTCCTTTTTACCGATAAGGCCGTGGCTCGTTTAGATACTGCAACAACACTCTCTCCCAAAAACGTTCGAATTATAAAGTCTGTTGGAAATTCATATTCAGACTTGGGCGATATTGATCCGCAGTACTTACTAAAAATGATTGAACTCACCTTTTTACTACAGAACTTGGCCCCAACGGACCCGTCTGTTCACTACCAACGATCCCTGGGTTATGCAAAAATTGGAGAACTGCAAAATGCAATACGAGAAGGTGAAATTGCAGTAGGCATGAAACCTGACTACAAAATAGCTCGTCGTTTACTCGGATTCCTCTATAAAGAGAATAACGAAATAGACAAAGCGATTACAGAGCTTGAGTACATTCTCACAAACATTTCTCCGAATGATGTTTCTATTCAAAAAGAACTAGAAACTTTAAAGAAAAAATAATGCAATTTTGTGCGTAGTCCTATAT
>DJCV01000008.1:0-812 GCA_002430735.1 Candidatus Woesebacteria bacterium UBA5941
TCAAGGTTGAGTGATCATAATAGTCAATAATTATTCCTGCTTTCGAATGTTCCAACTCCTTTGAAAATTCAAACACATCAGTAATGACGACTGGTAGCCCATGACTTAGATATCGCTTTACCTTTCCTGGATCACCGTAGAAAGATAAATTGCTGTCGTCAGGCAGATATGGTGCGATTCCGATTGCGCATTTTGCAAGAATTTTTGGGAAGGTCTCATCATCAACATATCCGTGGAATTTTATTGGAGCCTGCACTTTCTTTGCTTTCTTTTTAAAGTAATCTGCGTCAGGTCCTGAACCGATTACTTCAAAGGACACATTCGGGAGTTCTTTTTTTAGAAGCTTTGACACATCAATAAGTAAATCCAAGCCTTGGCTTTTTTTAAGTACGCCAATGAAACCAATTTTGAGAGAGCGTTTTTTGAGTTTTTTTGGTTTAGTGACAAAAATTTCTGACCCAATCGCAACTAACGGATACGTACCTTTCTTTATTAATCCTGCTTTAACGCGAACATCTGCAAGTCGATTGTTCAGATAAACGACCCGGTCGGAGAATGTTGCAGCTTTATCAAATTGCCAATACATCCATCTCATTATCTGCACGATGAAATCAGGGTGATTCATAGGATAGTAATCCCATACCCAAAATATCGTTTTCTTTACCAAGCCAAGTCGCTTGAAGAATATCCCACCCCACGCCGTAAAGGCGTTTACTGAAAACATGACATCAATCTTTCCATCTGACTTCACAATTTGGGTAACATGCCAGAGCATTTGGATTAAATTTAGAGTTGATCGAACAGGTATAAGT
>DJCV01000008.1:1006-67173 GCA_002430735.1 Candidatus Woesebacteria bacterium UBA5941
GTTGATCGAACAGGTATAAGTAAAACAACAAGCTTGTTGTTTACTGCGAGATAATGCATATTTATCTCTCGAGAAACGATTCCTTTTTTATAAATTACGATTTTATTTGTTTTTTGCTTTGAACCCAGTGGATGAAATCCAATTGAAAAAAGGTATACGATCTCAAAACGCTCAAGAAGATAGTCTAATAACTTTCCGGAGTTTTCATAGGGAGAGTAATTGACATATAAAACAGAGCGGAATTTTTTACGCATTTTGCTCAAGTTTTATTTGATCGCGCACAAGCTTTTCGATCCATTTATAAGTACTTTCAAGTCCACGCTCTAAACTCACCTTAGGTTTCCATCGAATTTCTTTGGTTACTCTCGAATTATCTGAATTCCTTCCTCGTACTCCCTGAGGCCCTGGGATATGTACTTTTTTTATTTTTATACCTGCAATATCTGCAATGATATCTGCCAGCTCATTAATCGTAACGATTCGATCCTGTCCAATATTTAAAGGCTCTTTGTAGTTTGAATGCATCAGCATATCGATCCCTCTTACACAATCGTCTACATAACAAAACGACCTGGTTTGTTTTCCATCTCCCCAAATTTCAATTTCGTTCGTGTTCGTTAATTTTGCATATGCAATTTTTCGCGAAAGCGATGCAGGTGCCTTTGCCCGTTCTCCGTCCCAAGTGCCAAGAGGACCAAAAATATTGTGAAATCTCGCAATGCGATATTCAGTCTTGCTTGATTCTGCAGAATACTTAAGCATAATTTCTGTCATAAGTTTTTCCCATCCATAGGCATCCTGTGGATCTGCCGGAAAGGCGTCCTCTTCTTTGAGTGGAGTGACTTTGGCGCGTAATTGTTTGTACTCAGGATACACACATGCTGATGAAGCAAAGAAATAGCGACTCACTTTATTAACCTTTGAAGCCTCGAGTGTATAGGTATTTATTAAGGTGTTGTTATACAAAATTTCGCTGTGTTTAAAAGAGATGTATCCCATTCCACCCATATCGGCGGCAAGTGCATATACCTCAGAAATGCCCTGAGTTGCAATAAGTGCGTTCGAAAAATATCTCAGATCCAATTGAAGAAACTCATCTGCTGCTGAAGCCTCAAATTCTGGTAGCTTAATATCAACACCACGCACCCAATATCCTTTCTTTTTCAAGTACGTCACAAGATGATGTCCAATGAATCCTCCGGCACCAGTGACTAAGACACGTTTCTTATTCATACGCAATTATAATATCTTATTCGCGAATAACCAGTCGGCTGTCTCGCGAAGACCATTTGTTAATGTATATTCCGGTTTATAACCTATTTCTTTTCTCGCCTTCTTTATTGAGAAGTAACAATTTCGTGTCATAACTCGAACTCGATCTGGAAAAATTGGGGAGACTTTTCCAAAGGCTTTGAATGTATGACTCATTACATATGCAGCTGCCAATGCAATTGGAAGTGGAATTGAAAATTGAGGTATAGATTTATGAATACTTTTTGCGACCCCATTTCCTATTTCTCGTAGCGAATGTGGCTTCCCTCCTCCTAAGATATAATCCGTTGCGACTGGCATAGTGTTAGCTGCGAGAATAGCACCAGCAACCAAGTCTTTGACGTATACGTAATCCATCATGTTTCTCGTTGAACCAAGAAGGAAGA
This sequence comes from Candidatus Woesebacteria bacterium UBA5941, assembly GCA_002430735.1. Taxonomy (GTDB): domain Bacteria; phylum Patescibacteriota; class Microgenomatia; order UBA8517; family UBA8517; genus UBA5941. The sequence goes on from DJCV01000008.1 coordinate 2,665, forward strand.
ACATTCCTTTATTAATTACTTGATATAGCTCTGCAAGATTTTGTGTATCCTTTGGACCATATACCGTTGTCGGTCTGATAATCGTGTATGGGATTTTATATTTTTTATGATATTCCTGCAGGATATGTTCTGCTTTCAGCTTGCTTTGACCATACACCTCTGGAGCTTTTTTCTCAGCACTTTCACCTAAGTTATTCATGTCACCAACATAAGCTGGAAGTCCAAAAACCGCAATGCTTGAGAAAAATACAAATTTCTTAATGCGTTCTTTCTTCAAAACTTCGAGCAAATTTTCTGTTCCTTGTGCATTCGTATCAAAATAATCCTTCTCTGTGTAATGCCGCTTCATAGTCAGAGCAGCGAGGTGATACACAACATCCACCCCTTTCACTATGTTTTTCAGGCTATTCTTATCACGAATATCAGCAACGCATATTTCATATGTACCGAAGGGTAAATTCTTCAATGAGTCAAACGGAGCAACAACAAGACGTACTCGATTCTCTTTATTTTGTAATAACTTTTCTACTAAGTGACTTCCTATAAATCCAGCGGCACCGGTGACGAGTATTGTTTTCATTGTGGCGAATAGGAGTCAATGATAACACTAACATTACGCGGGCTAAAGTGGTTCTCTGCATAGATTGTTGCCGCATCAGACATCTTGCGCAATGTTTTAGCGTCAAGAGTATTTACTGCTTGGGCGATATTTTCAGCAGAAACATCAATTAACATACCGACGTCTCGGGTTACAATGTCCGGGATAGCTCCCCGTTTCGAGCCAATAACCGGAATTCCACACGCGAGTGCTTCGATAATTACTCGACCAAACCCTTCATCATGTGTAGAAGGAACAATTAACAGATCAGCACCATTTAAAATGGCAGGTAGTTTCTCATTTGGGACAAGACCTACGTACTGAATTCGCTTCTCCACTTTAGCTGCTTTCTTGACAACATCTTCGAGGGGTCCAGTACCTACAACCGCAATTTTGTGCGAATTCTTTAAGAGCTTAGCCGCTGCAAGTAATTCATGAATCCCTTTTTCTGGAACCAAACGTCCAACAAATAAAGCAATATGTTTATCCACCCACTTGTACGTTTTGCGTGTAGATGCACGGATCTGTTTGTTACGTTTAAAAATCTCTAGATTAATCCAATACGTAAATTGGTGTATGCAGTTATTTGGGATACCGAGACTCACAATTTCCTGTACTGATTGTTTTGAAAGACACAAAGCAGCATTCGCGTTTTTAAAAATAAATTGTGCGAGACTTCTGTAGAGACCCGTTTTAGGAAACTTATACAGTGAATGTGTAGAAACAACACTACGAACTCCTAATAATCGTCCCCAAAAAACAGCACAGAGCCCTGAAACAATTCCGTGGGCATGTATCACATCCGGTCTAAAATACAGTATCGTAAACGGCAGGAAAAAGAATAAACCAGGAACAAGATACAGAAACGACAATATGGAACTTTGCTCGAATCGGTAATAGAGTCCGCGCAACCATGGAATGCGAAAAATAGTGATATCTTTGGAACGACTAATAACTTGCCATTTAGCAGTAGATACGAGCGGTCTGTAAGTTAGAACGAATACTGAGTGATTTTTTTTACTTAACTCACTCACCAGATCAGTTAAATGTGTCTCAACACCACCAACATTTGGTGCAAAGTGTGCAGATACTTGGAGGATCTTCATAAATTTTGAAACTTCCCGACTATAAACCCAAAACCACCGCCCACTAGTTCAAACGTGAACATTATAAACATACAGAGAGATAGTACTGGTTTCGCAATTATCATCCTCCAATTTTTGTAAAATACTGGTCTTAGAAAATAAATAGTTTTGGGAGATATTGCAGAAATGTTGTGTTTTTTTAAATATCGGTGGGAAGTGAGAGCGTAATAATACTTCTTTTTCGCGAGTGCAAATGGGGAGGGAACGCGTTCAAAGTGCTTGATACTCGACTTGATTCGCGCTTTTTTGAACCCGCTCTTTTTAATACGTTCGGGTAAATCCCAATCCTCAGGGCCAGTAATAGTTTCATCATAACCACCTACTGCGTCAAAGGATGCCTTGCTAAAAAATCGCTCCGCATCTGTGGTTGAATCGCCTTCCAGATTATAAAAGGATCGCTCATGTGCTTTTACGCGCTCCCAGAAGGTGGTTGCGATCGAAATCTCAGGTATGGATACAGCACCAATTGTAGGTTTAGACTTAAACACTTTCACACATTCAGCAATGACATTGTTTTCAAGCTGCATATCGGCATCGAGAAATAAAACATATTCGCCGTTAGCTTTTTTGGCGCCGAAATTTCTTTGAACACTACGCTCAGGCCCTCTTTGATATACTGCCTTTGTATACTTTTTAGCGATACGTGCTGTATTATCCTGAGAATGATTATCGACAACTATAATTTCAATCCTCTTATATGTTTGTGCTGTAATGCTTTCGAGCAACCGTTCAATGACCTTCCCTTCATTTTTAGTTGTAATGATTACTGAAACTAGTCCTTTACTCATTCCATGATTATAGCTCAAAAAAAACATATTTCACTTTTCAAAGTGTTCCTCTACTCACTATCGCTTGTAACAATAATAAGTTTCCTCGTATTAAAACCGAGCTTTCACTTGTCGTTAACCGGTGATGATTATTTGGGGCTGTGGAGATATAACGGACACTTATCGGGAAGAGAGGGAGGCAATTGGAATGCCTTCTCATATTTCCTTAGTGACTATGGTCCACAAGACACCTTTACGTTTTTGATTCACTCATTCTTTGGATTTAATCCACTTCCGTATTTCATCGCTTCTTTCTTATTGAGACTTATTGCCGCCTTATCTTTTATACCGCTTGTACTCCTGCTTTCTGGCAACCCGTATGTAGCAAGCTTCACTGCCGTTTTGTTTAGTGTATCCACAACAGGACTGGAAACAACAGATTGGTCATTTAATATGCCGTCGTATTTAGCGATTTGCTTTATGAATATGTTTTTATACTTTTATACGCAGCAAAAACAGCGATTCGCATCCGTGTTTACTTCGGCAGTCCTCTTCCTACTCGCGATCATTTCACAGCCGATACGACTAATGTTTCTCCCGCTCGTTGTTCTATTAGTCGAAGTCCATCGGGTACGAGCAACACGTTCACCGGAGCAATTGAAATCTTCACTACAAAAAGTAGTTGTATATGTGGTGATTACTATCTTATTACTTGCAACTACCCACATTGGAAGGTCTGCAGGCGGGCTCGCTGATCCTTCAACAGATAAATCTGTAATAACAAAGCTTGCCGACGCGTATGTAACACCTTTAGCTACAGCACTGTCGAATGGAAACTACATTGTGATATTAAACCCGATAGGGCAGTTGGGGAATGTTTTAGTACCTTTTACCTTAACACCTCAATCGCTAGAGATTATTTCGAATAAGGCGGCAATTGGACTAAGCGCTCTTTCATATACCATCTTCATGGTATGTATTTTGTTATTAGTAAAAAGACACAGGTTCATTTTTAGTTTAAGTGGTTTCTGTTGGACTGTTTTTTCATTTGTCTCTCTAAAACTGGTTCCAGAGTATCCGCTTAATACATCGAGTTTCTTGCCGTACTTATATGGAGGGTATGCAGTGATATTCTTTTTTGCGTTATATATTCGGTCAAACAAACAAAAAGAGTCTATTCGGCTGATGCTTCTTCTATCTGGAGCACTCATTTTTGGAAGCTATCTCATTCCTTGGCTCCGCACGCCTACACAAATATATATTACAACTGGACGATACTTAATTGTGGCAGGAGCAGGAGCTGCACTTTTTTACACTTCAGTCCTTATACATTTAGCTGGGAATAAGATAATGGCATTCGGATTTATGTCGCTTATCGTGCTGATGAACGTTGTCGGATCAACACACTACCTTTCTTACTTACATGCAGTGAGAAATCGCGAAATGACAGAGAGAATTAGGTCCTCTGTTCCATACATTCCAACAATGGGACGTAGTGATATACCAACTGTGGTTTATTTCGAATCTGACAATGATCAGATTCTCCAGCATACGCTCATGTTTGGATTCCCAGTGATTATGAGTTTCAGATTCAATTTTACCGATATCTGGAATACTGCGTATACGACAAGTTGGGGTGAAGTTCAAGCAAGCGTCAAAGATGGCAGTGGACTTGCTCGCTTCGGCACGATTAAAACTTTGCCAGTCCCACTTAGTCATGTTTACTCATTTAAGCTAGAGCGGGGTAATTTATATGACACTACTGAAGAGACACGGTATAAATTAGAACAGGAGTTGCTTCAAACTAATTGATCAAAACTAGTATTGGTATTTTGGGTCTTCAGCATTTTGATCAAATTACTTGCCTTTAGAAGTTGATCGGAGTCGTTTATGTTTATGTTGTGTCCTCTAATAGTATACCCATACGCTTTCTTCAGTCTTGCAAGTTCGTTAATGGTATATGTGATTTCGCGTTCATTGCGGATGGGATGAACAGGTGTTTGTCTAATATAGCGATAAATATCTGGATTAAAGATATATACACCGCAACCACGAGTCAGATATGGAGGATTTTCAGGTTTTTCAAGTATCTCTATAATACGCCCGTCACTTTGTAACTTCACAGAACATGTTTGACTAAGTATGGCGCGATCACGCTCTTTGATAACCGCTTCCATCACAACAGGGTTCACCTTAGAAAATTCATTCACCATCCCCTCAAGTGAGTCGGTTACAGTGCAATCATCTCCATAAACAACCATAAACGGTTTATCTTTAGTAAATTCTTCTGCAAGTAGAATTGCTTCCCCTGTCCCTCCGATCTGTTCCTGTTCAATGAAATGAATTCTCGCTCGCAAATCGATTTTAACGAGATCAAGATATCCTTTTACCTTTTCTTTAAATACGTTAACGATTATATAAATGTCTTCAATGCCTACCGCCTGCATTTGGTCAATAACGTAGTGAATAATTGGACGATCGTATACAGGGAATAGCGTTTTTGGTAGTAATCCAGACATGTAGCCTAAACGTCGGCCTGCACCAGCCGCAGGTATTACTCCTATTTTAATTGGGTTAGCCATTCTTGATTTCAAAAAGTGAAGTGTTTTTTTGAACCCAGTCGACAAGTTCTTCAATTCCCTGTCTCGGCATAACTTTAGCGCTCCAGCGCAAACGCTTCTTAGCTTTTGTAGTATCGCAGGCAAAATACACGAGGTCTCCCATGCGAGATGGTTGATACTTAATTTCAGACTTTTTACCGAGAATATCTTCAATCATGTGAATACATTCGATCAGTGAAATTAATGTCTGCTTTCCCCCACCGATATTGTAAACGCCTGCCTTTTGGGTTTTATAAAATGCGTCAAAACTTCTGACCAAATCTGAAACATGCAAAATGTCTCGTGCTTGTTTGCCTGTACCAAAAATAGTCAGTGGATACCCCATTACGGATCTAATAGCAAAATTTGCGACCCATCCGTGATCTTCACCACCAAATTGTCGTGAGCCATACAATCCGGTTAACCTGAATGACGCAATTGGCAATTTGTAGGTATCAATGTATGTTTTGAAATATAAATCAGCTGCATGCTTAGATGCGTGGAGTGGAGTGAGCATTCCTTCAACAAGTGGGTGATTTTCATCAATTTCAACCGGTCTTCTGATGTATCGGGTCTTTCCTTCTTTAACCTCATCTTTAATTTTATTTCCATAAATATGAATGGTCGCACATGAGACTGTCGGGATCCTAAATTTGCGGGCACACTCTAATACATTAAACGTGCCTACAACATTGGTTGTGAAGTCGAGTTCAGGATCCTCCCATGAGATGGTCATGGCAGGTTGTGCCGCCGTGTGAATTAAGAAATCAGATTTTTTAGCATACGACTCCAATGTTTTTGCATCCCGTATATCTTCTTTTATAATTTCAACGCCAATACTCTTTAAATAATCTAAATTATGAAATCGTGCTTTTTCTGTAGAATATCCAGTTCTTCGAAGCTCAAACTTAGTCAAATTGTCATAAGCGTATACTTTTGCGCCATTTTTTTTGTAATGTTCGCACACATGTGAACCAGCAAAGCCACACCCTCCAGTTACAAGAACTTTCATATACTTGTTATACTCATCTAATTGTACTTTTTCAATAACGTAAATTGAGATACAATTCTGATATGAAAAAATTCAAAGGTTTAATTCAAGAAACTCCGACCCATACAATTTCTGAATTCGCGAAAAAGAGAACAAAATACTGTCTTATTATTCCCGTTATCAATGAAGGTGAGAAATTTAAAAAGCAAGTAAAACGATTAAAGCCGTTTTCAAAGATTATAGATATTATAATTGCAGACGGTGGCAGTACAGATGGGTCTACTTCCAAAGTTTTCTTAAGATCACAAAAAGTGCGAGTGCTACTTATAAAAACAGGTGAAGGTAAATTAGGCGCACAGTTGAGAATGGCGTTCTTATACGCATTATCTCAAGGGTATGAAGGTATTATCACAATGGATGGAAATGGCAAAGATGGTCCATCTGCAATACCTCGGTTTATTAAGGCTTTGGAAGCGGGGTTTGATTATGTTCAGGCTTCTCGATTTATAAAAGGCGGAAAAGGAATTAACACACCGCTACTAAGATATTTTGGCATTCGATTTATACTTTCTCCAATATTAAGTTTCGCATCACGCTACTGGTATACGGATGTTTCGAATGCGTTTCGTGCATATAGTAAACGGCTGTTACTCAATAAGGACTTACAACTGTATCGCAGTATTTTTTCTCGTTACGAAATTTTATTTTATATAACTGCCAGAACAAAACAGCTTGGTATGAAAACAAAAGAAATTCCTGCTATCAGAAAGTACCCTTCATCAGGAAAAACACCGACTAAAATTGTGGGAGTTAGGAGCTATATTGAATTAATAGTTAACTGCGTTCGAATTTCGCAAGGGAAATATAACCCTTAATGCGATTCAATATGCATCAGTCCTCTGTTTAAATTATCTTGTTCAATTCCATTCACAGTAGGCATCACAACAGTTGTGAATCCTTCTTGCCTAATGCGGCAATACAAATCTTCAAAATCGTTGATTTTCATTGATTGTGCACTGTCAGTATCCGTTGCAATCATCGGTCTCAAAGAGACCCAAGTATTTTCCGTTGAAAAATGTGCCTTTAATACTGCGGGGTCTATTATTGACCCTGCATGGACGACAAATGCGAGCGTTGATGCATATCCGCTCATTGAATAGATGTTTGAAAATGTTGCGGCGATTTCTTCAAAACTATAAAGAGGATGTGTCGTGGGCGAGTAGTGCCAGACATGTTCCATTCTTTGTTCTTGTTCGGTGCTATGAAGTGATACCTGAAATCGAGCCTTATGGTTCATGTGATGATCTCGCATTACGCGGGTAGCTTCCTCAAACTGCTCAAGGGGTGCGTTTCCTGTCTTCGCCGCTATCGTTGACCACCGAGAAGCTTCTATTCGATCATGCGCGGCAATAGTCAATATGAGCTGCAGCGTATCTCTGTTATATGAAGGGTCACCAGATAAGAGCGGGTTCACTCGGAATGATTCTCCAGGGTTTAGAAGTCCTCTCATTTCGGCAATTTGAACAGCCTTAGAAATGAGCATGTTCATTGTTGACGGTTCAACACGTGAGGCAATTCGATTCTCTCGACCAAAACCTTCTAACGCAGTCACTTCTCTATGGTTTGCAAATACACATCCTCGACAATCTGCGGCACAGTGGCCATTTGCCTGTAGCGGCAATAAGAGGGTGTGGTTTTTAAAAGTTGGCTGATCTTCAACAGAAAGAAGTTGTTTTAAGGTGTCTATATCAGGGTTTATTACATTTGGTCCGTAGGAAGCGGTCCATACTAGTGGATAGGTTTGTCCTTCACAAGAAACTAATGCCTCAATACTCTGGTCTGGATACTGTTCAATTTTAAGTACGGAAGACCCTTCTAGCAAATCATTTTCAATGGATCTCTCTGGCGACATTGAAAATTATAACACCTCGATAAGCTTGAGACTTTTGGTGGAGCTTTCTTTCCAAGTAAAAGTGTGTGCCCACTGTTTGGCATTAGATGAAAGTTTTTTGTATCGCTTTTTGTCATTACATAGCGAAATGACTTCATGAGCAAGCAGCTCTGGAGAGGATTTCACCAAAACACCGGTTACCCCATCAAGCACAGAATCCCGGGTACCGGCAACGTCATAACCCACAACAGGTGTTCCGCACGCATTTGATTCAATATTAACGAGTCCCCAACCTTCACGGACAGACGGGTTCACCAACACATGAGATTTGGCAAGTAAGCGGAATTTTTTAACATTGCTTACAAACCCCCAATATACGGTATTCTTTTCAATGCCGAGTCGTATAACCTCTTTTTTAAGGAAATCCTTCATTTCTTTATCTGTCTTCCCAACAATCCAAAACTTCCAAGTGGGTTCCTGTTTGTGGATTAAAGAAAATGCCTGCAATGCATCAGAAATTCCTTTATCTTTACTCACCGCACCGAGAAAGGTGATAGTTGGTACACTGGTTTTTGCTCCGGGTGTTTTTGGAACATCTGAGAAATTAGTGCCATTGTGAATCACGGTAATTGCGTTCTGTGGGATACCCCATTCCATCAGATCTTTTTTTGTTGATTCTGACACTGTTAAAAATGGAATGCGTCGATATACGAAACGGATAATACTTGATTCAAAAAGCGACCCAAATATGCCAGGAATTAAATTAAATGGTTTCGGCCACGGGTTCATCCACCAGACTTCTTTAGCTACCTCATGAATGTACGCAAGCTTTTTTGTTCGTACGTATAACGGAGTAAAAAATGGTAAACCGTGAATTTGATCGATGACGAGATCAAACGATGGATGTTGTTTGAATAAATACCAAATAGCGGCAGAAAGTTGCACCCCGAATGCAGCTGATCCTTTTCTTATAATATGAATGTCATCGAGCGTTTCAGTCGCATTTGCCCCTGGATACATTGACGTAAACCACCACACAGAATGACCTGCCTTCTGCCAAGCCTTTATATGTTCAATGGTAACTTGCTCTGCTCCACCATTGTTGGGGTGCCCAGGCCCTCTCCAACTCAACATCAATATATTCATATTACTTTTTGACTAACGCGAGGTATTTCGGATTCACCCACATCTTTCGATTCTTATAATCATAGAAATGAAGAATACGAAGCCGATAAAATACCGCTGCAGTATCCCAGACCATACCGAAGACAATATTAAAGAACTTTTTAGAAATAATTGTAGACGGGCCAGAGAATTTCATTTTTAGTCGTACTGGAGCTTCGTAAATACGTGAATACCCGAGATAATTAGCAACAGCGAGCATTTCTATATCAAATGCAAACTTTTTAACAAGCAAGCGAGGGAGAGTACGTTCAATCACTTCCCGCTTAAAAAATTTCATACCCACTTGGGTGTCTTTGACCTTCAAGCCAAAAAGTACCCGTACAAGTAACTGGTATCCAAATGAGAGGATCGTTCTCTGCCATGGATAAACAACTTGAGATGCAGGATGTCGTTTACTGCCGATAATTACATCTGCGTTATACCATTGAAAATGTTCGAGAAGCATTGCCATACCGTTTGGATCAAGTTCTACTCCGGCATCGACAAACCCAACAATATCACCTTTCGCGCGCGACATTCCATATCTGACAGCATATCCTTTACCTAAATTGTTTTTATAGCCGAGTACACGGAGGTTGTCATATTTTTTGCAGAGCTTTACTGCGTTTTCATATGTTCTATCGATCTGTCCATCTACGACGCAAATAAGCTCGAACTGGAATCTGCCTGCCTGAAGTACTTTGTATAAACTTTCAATATTCTTCTGTATAAATTGCTCCGCTTTATACGCGGGTATTACCACGGAAAGCTTTTGAGAAGTGATGCTTGATTGCTCTGTTTTCATAGCAGAAGTATATCAAGAGTGTCATGAAAAGCGCGAGTGTCACTATTATCGAGATTGACAAGACCGTTTGAAGCGAATTGTGGAATAGATAAATACCAACAATTTGAGTAACACTTGCGATTACAAGCATTTTGATGGCTACATATTTTTCTTGTGGCAAATAGTAATTCACAAACACAAGAGATAGCACCATAAACATCATAAAAATGCTGTATGGAAATAGCAATGGAACTGCATCGGTAAATGAATTTCCGTACAACACACTGATAGCAATGTCAGGGATGAAGTAAAACGCAAAGGCAAATACCCCTCCCACTAAAAATGTTAATGCCAAGCTGGTTAATAAAAGTATCGTTCCATCTTCCCCCTCTGCGTGCTTTCTTGAAATCATAGGAAATAAAACACCAGTTATTGGAAGTGTCGAGAAAAGCACTGTTCTACCCAATGTTGCTGCTGCAGCGTAACTTCCTGAGTCCCCATTTGTAAAAAACATACGAACTAATAGTAAATCCACTGTAAAAAACGCAGTGGTTGCAAGGCTTGAAGCAATAATCGGAAATGTGTGATTACTGAAATAATGTTTAGGGGAAATTGTTTGTATGGTTTTTCGATCAAACGGTACTGATCGATATGCAAAAAAGGTCAGTATCAAAATCGTGACTAAAAATCCAATTACAGCACCTCCTGCATCAAATCCAAGATATATAAAGAATGCACCAAATGCTAAGCGGAAGAATAGTTCTAGTATTGAGTAAATGGCTGCAGTCATAAATCGAAGTGATCCTTGGAAATAGGCTTTATACAAAAACAGCACAAAAGATACGAACACAATTGGTGCAATTAAAACGGCTGTCAGAACATGCAGTTGGAGTTGCTCCTTTAGAAGAATTATTCCGAAGAATAAACAAGAAATAATAAGAGCAGGTTTTAACAAGAATGATAATAGAGCAATAAATGAAACCTTCCTTTCCTCTTCAGTTCTCTGTCGAGAAACGGTCTTCACGACCATCGTTCCTAAGAAGCCGTACGTTGAGGAGAGTAATGTGAGGATTGATAAGAACACTGCGAGTTCTCCATAATCTGCTTTCCCGAGCATTCTACCCAGAACAAAATGATACAAATATGCGAACACATTCGCGATGTTACTTCCAACAAGCGAAATCATACTTCCTGAAATCATTTGATTTGACCGAATAGCTCTTGTAATTTTTCTCATTTTTTGTATCGTAAAACGAATATCGCAGGAATTATCAGATTGACACACATTCCCAGAAACGCAGTCATTGCAGCACCGATAATTTTATACTCTGGAATAAGGAAAAAGCCTGCAATCGCTATTGTAATCACATGAACAATCGCGAGCCAGAAGAAAAATCTTGATTTACCAAGAAAATACAGAATCATCGTATGAATTGGCATACTCAATAAGAACAATGCATACCCCACTATTAGAATAATTAATGGGATTATTGAAGGTCTATATTCTTCACCATATAAAAGCGGTACAAGAGTATTTGCAACGAGAACACCCACGGGTATTCCAATCACAATCAACCCTCCCACGAATAATTCAAATTTGTATAAATACCGTTTGGCATCTTGAAGCTTAGTAAACATCGCAAACTTAGGTGCTGCTACTGTACCAAGCGCTAAAACTATTTGTGAAATAAACCCAACAAGACTGACTGCGACTGAATAGTACCCAACCTCTTCTAGCGTTAGAAAGCGAGTCGAATAGAGTGTGTCTAATCGAGTAGAAACTGCGACTATAATTGTTGTTGCTGCAACCCACTTATTAAAATGAAAGAGCTCTGATAATTCGCTTTTTCTAAGTGGTACACCCATAAATCTCGGGATCATGAGGATGCTTAATACAAATCCAATAAAAGGAGATAAGACAAAAAGTAAAATCGCTGCGTTTCCTGCAGGAAACCCTACCGAAATGACGAGTAGAAAGACTAAAAAGCGAAATGTATTTCCTGCTACGTTTACGAAGCTCCATCCCCAAAACTTCTGAAGAGACTGTAATGCGGCGCAGCCAAAGGAAAACAACATACTCCCTCCTACACCTAGTAAGGCCCAACGGAATGCATCATTTAATCCCTGCTTGCTTAGCAGAAACTCCGTAATAAAGCTTGTCAGTAAAAACCCTCCAGCCAGCACTATCGTAAAGCCTGTTAATTTGATGAGGAAACCGGCATTCAAAAAACGTATTGCTCTCTTTTTATCTTTACTCCAACTTTCAGCTGCAAATTTTGTAACTCCAGTGTCTGTTCCCACGTTTGCAATTGAAGCAAGCAGGGCAACCGTAATTGTCACAAATGAAAATACTCCATAGTCATGTGGTCCAAGTAATCTCGCGACGTAAATATAAAAAACAACTCCAATTAATCCATTTAAGAGAGTGCCAAACAACGTGACACCGGACTGTTTGAAAGTACTCGTTTTCAAAATGTTTTCTGTGATATTTACAAATCGTTTCATAATTAAGAAACCCAATAGCCTCTTATAAACATACTACAAAAAAGCAATAAAGAGAGACTAGAAACGATGAGTACTAGTATTTGCAATAGTTTTGAGCGTGTACTTAAAAATTGGGCCATTAGTATAAATGCAGGAAACAGTACCACCATATATCTTGGCATTGAAGAAAAGCTTCCTGCAAAGGTTGGAATGAGATATCCTCCGATTAACAAGATTGAGTAACTTCCGCGTTGCTTAAAGAACGAAATAATACTTAATACAAAAAACAGCACTCCCACAGTAAACTCGAGCAAAGTGGTTGCAAGTGTTGGCCAGTACGAAGTCGCTGAAGGTAAAATTCTAAATACATACCTAAAAAACACCTGTGGCAGAAGAATGATCGTATTTGAACGCTGTTCGCCAAAAATGGCAATATTGTTATAAAAAGCCATATAATCACCGGTTGTTTGTTGTAGGAAAATCATATAAAAAACCAAACCTAAAGGAGCCATAAGTAGGGGTATTGACGAAAGAATATTTGACCGCAGATCTCCACGGTATGCCATATACCATTCAAAGAGAAGTGCAGGTAATAAAAGTACTCCGATCAGTCGAGTAGCTGAACAAAAGAGCGCGAGGACACCTGCAATCAGCCATTTGCGTTTTCTTGCGAAATAGAAGGCACTGACAGACACCAGCAGAAAAAGACTCTCTGTATATACCATTTGAAAATAAAAACTTGTAGGAAAAACAAGCATGAGTAATACGGTAAGCCATACAACATTCTGTTTGTAATCTAATTCAAGTAATCGCTTCAATACAAATAGTGCAAGAATAAAACAGCTAATGGAAAATATCGTACCAACAGCAACAACAGATTGCAGTTGAGTTCCTATCACGCTCACTAATATACCTATGCTTATCGGGTATAGCGGGAAAAAGAAGTATTGGAGTGGCTTATATCCAAAACGGACCAATTCTACATAATGCTCGCCATCAAAGTTTGCATGCATAAGCAGTAATGGCGCTTTCACATATTCACTTCGCCCTCCGCCGAGATAATTCGGTTGCAATGGGAATAGTTGTGCCGCTGCGAAGGCAAAAAGACTAATAAAAAGAATCCAGGCAGCAGTTACCGCTAAAAGCTTCATTTTAATAGTACTTTTTTATACACAGAGATGGTGTTATGTGCAGTTGTTTCCCAATTAAATTTTTTTGATAATTTTTCACCTTGCTCTCCCAACTTTTTTTGCAGACGTTTGTCCTTTAGTACCGTTTCAATACAAAACTTTATATCACGTACGTCATTGGTATCAAAAAAGACGGATGCATCACCATAAATCTCAGTTAAAGCCTGCGTTTTCCCACAGATAGTAGGAACACCTAAGGTCATTGCGTCCAGAACCGATAAACCAAACCCTTCATAATGCGACGGTTGAATAAGAGCTTGGGAGTTGGCTATTAAAATAGGTAGTTCATTGTCAGATATAAACCCAACCCGGTGAATGTGCTTGCTATCGCCAAATCGTGTTTGCAATTCGAATAATGGCCTGTTTTCGATGTGTGTCTTATCATATTCTGTAGAAACTGCCTTTTTCCCGACAATTACGAGGTGAATCTTTGCTTGTTCACATGCATCACATAAATTAACGAGGTTCTTGTTCCAGTTAACATCGCCGATATAAAGCACATACGGGAATGATATGGAATGGTCGCGAAGGACTTTGGCTTGTTGTACCCGTTTATCAATCGGATCAACAGTTGGGCCTAAGTACACAGGAAATATCTTTGATGGGTCAATTCCAAGATGTCGAATAATATCCTTCTTACTTGTTTCTGAGTCAGTAATGACAGCCTTTGCATTCTGAAGCACATGTCTTTGCCTGAGAAATGTTAATTTCCCTCGTACTCCTGCGGGATAATGCTCAGGGTAGATGAGTGGTATTGCATCATGCACCGTCACAACAAATGGGACAGGAGAACGAAGTGGTAGTGTTGGGAAGAAGAAATCAAACGATGGGTAATGAATTAAGTCAAACCTATGAAGGTTTTTTTCATTGTTCGCATCTATGACTTCAAATTGAATACCCTTTGAACGAATATTTTTCAGTGCCTTCACAAGATGCTTCGTATAAACACCAATTCCACGAGTTGCACTCCCATCGGAGAGAGGACCGCCATCTATTCCAATATTCATACCTCTATTATGAAGCCCGAACTCGGCGAAAGCAAAAGGTTTGCACTTATTTTAAGCTATATCCGCCATCAACAACTAATACGTGTCCAGTAATCCCTGAAGCCTCTGGAGAGGATAAAAACAGAATGCCTTGCGCGATTTCTTCAGGTTTCATGAGTCTCTTCATTAACCCATCGTTAATGGCACACGACAGGGTCTCTTTGTCCCATGAAGCGGTCAAATCTGTTTCTGTAGGCCCAGGGGCAATCGCGTTTACTCTCACATGTGGGGCAAGCTCTTTAGCCATTGTTGTTGTCATACTTATAACTGCTGATTTCGCTGCGGAATAATCTAAATTACCAACGCGACCACAATGAAACAGTCCACGAACAGAAGCAACATTTACAATTACACCGCTTTTTCTATCCAGCATAATTCGCCCAGCCTCTCGGGCACACATAAACGATCCAATCACATTTGTATGTAATACTTTCTCCCAATCTTGCCAATTTATTTCCCAGAATGATTTCGGCACATGGGCACCTGCATTATTAATCAGCACATCAATCGTTCCAAATGCTTGTAATGTCTCAACAAACATTCGTTGAATATCATCAGGGTTCGAGACATCTGCCTGAACAGCAATAGCGTGTCCTTTTTTTGCGATGATTCGATTTACCACCTCATCAGCCGCATTTTTATTACTTACGTAATTCACCGCTACTTTAGCACCTTGTGAGGCAAATAAAAGAGCAGTAGATCTTCCAATTCCCCGTGAAGCACCAGTTATAAGGACTACTTTATCTTTAAACTTCATACTTTAGTATTGAAGAAATATTTTGAGTATGCAATCGGATAATGCCATGCAGAGAACGCTGCCCACAAAAAGCCACGCATTCCATCTTTAAACCCTTTGTGACGCACATACCGCAAGAGAAATGCTTTTAACGGTTCAAGTGTTATATATCTAAAAAGTGTTATTGCGTTGCGTGGTACTCCCTCATTTGATAAGTCTTGTGCGCTTAAATCTGTATATCTATTAAGCCGCTCTAAGTACCGTTTAATTGTAGGTGAGTCCCAATGTTCCAACGGTTCAAAGAGCCAGGCGACGCTCCCGTCAATTTGCATTTGCTCATGTACTGATTTTGCAGGAAGCCTAGCCTTCCCTCTTTTTATAAGCCGCACAACGCCATCGGGATATACTCCTCCATAAATCAACGGTTTACCGAGAAACATATTTATGCGTGGAATCAGAAACGCAACAATTTCTCGGTCCCGCTCGCCAAGTTCACCATCGCGTGACTGCAGCAATGATAAATGTCGGCTAAATAATCTGCTGCGTCTAGCATCTTTAGGTGTCCTTCTTAGGATTTCATCCGACGACATCGACAGTACAGACAGTATTTCCTTGCGTAATGCAGGGGTTACAACTTCGTCGGCATCAAGCTGTAAAATCCAATCACCTTGTGCTTTGTCAATCGCTTTTTGTTTCGTTACATGAAAAATTTCTTCATGATTAACAGAAAAGACACGGGCACCGAGCTCTTTGGCAATAGCTACTGTTTTATCAATAGAATGTTCATCAAAGACAATAACTTCATCAGCGATTTCTTTGACTGAATTCAAGCAGCGAGCTATATTTTCTTCTTCATTTCTGGTTGCAAGGACCACTGATAGTTTCATAGATTAATTTACAACAACCCTAAAGTAACGATATCCATTTTCTCCAATAATGTCTTGACTAATGTTTGCTTCAGGCAAAATTTCTTGGCTTGTTCCGACAATTAAACTGTTTGGATATTGTTGTATCATTTTTTCGTATGGCACTGATTCGAAAGAAAAATTACTGAAACTTCGAACGGTAGAAAATCCATATTGATCTCGTGCTGTTAACGTATGCTCCTTCTGAAACAGAGCTGGATCATATTTCATATAAAAAAGAAACAAAATATACGGCTGATCATATCGATCAGTAACTATTACTTTTTGATACTGGGTATGAATCGGTGATAAATACGTCACAAGCTCCTTTACACCATACTGAGATGAAAATGGAAAAGCCTTTGCCATATGAGAATAGTACATATGAATATATCGACCTACGCTCAAGGCGATCAACAATGTCATTACAACACAGATGGCTCTCGTATAACTCTTAAAGTATGTGCAGATAATAAACAAACCATATGCACTTAATAAAGTGAGTGGAATAACCATGTTTGCAGATCTAAGGGCATGTGGTGACTGAAACGTGAGTGCCGCAGGAAGTGGTGCAATCAGTAACCATAGAAAAACCGTTTGCCACTTTTTGTTTTTCGACCTGATGGCATATAAAATCCCAACCCCGAGAAACGCTATCTCTATTAAGTGAAGCTGTCCTGTCTCAGGCACCTTGTTTCGTTGAATATCATCGCCTGATAGGAATAAGAATTCTCCCCAATAATGTTCTGCCCAGTTTGAGAGGAACGCCAACGTATATCCGATTGGTTTATTGTGGAGTAGTCTTGGTATTACTCCATTTGTGTTTTCGTAGTTGCCTCGTAATTCGTTGACTCTATTTTCAGGACCTGAATCAGACCATAGACCCACCCCTCCAGCACGCGCTAAACCGGCCGGACTCACCAGTGAAAAAAGAAGCGGTAGACATAGTAAAAAGCCAATGCTACCTACGCTTACTACACGTTTCCATGATTGAAGGAGTGCTTTCCAATCATTAGCTACTAAAACGAGTACGAGTAGCGGTGTAATAATCCGTGCAGCGTGATACGTATAAAGCGACAAGACAAACACCACACATGAGGCGAGTAAGTAGACCGACCGCTCTCTCCATCGCATGAAAAAATACGCACCTGATACCAAAAAGAAGGTGGCTATATTTACTTCCCAAGCACCTCGACTGAAGTGGATATGCCATGGCGATACTGACAGTAAGAATGCGGCTAACAGTGGAAAGTATTGAGCCAACTGCTTATTTGTTTTTTCCCTGACCATCTCTTTTGCAAGCAAGTACAACGCAACAATGGTGAATATTCCAATCAGCGCTGGGAGCAATCGAACAGACCACTCATTCAATCCAAACGCGGCTATAAAAGGGAGAATTGCATAAACGGTTAATCCAGGCTTGAAGTCATTAAACGATTGAAAGTGTAGCGGCCACTTATTCCCATGCTCATCCAAACCTGTTTTCAATAGTGCATAAGCGTTATATCCCAGTGCAGCTTCATCTGCGTTTATCGCGGGTACGGTATCAAGTTTGTATAGGCGTAAAACAGCTCCTAACAAAACGATTACACAGAGGAGTATTAATTGTTTTTTCATATTCATTTAATATCTATAATTCTCAGTGAAACATTTTTACCATCAAGATGCTTAATATTTGAAATTACTCGGAACGCAGTCCCTTCTTGAGAATCAGCTTCTGGAATTCTCTCACTATCGCCAACTACCAAAGTTCCGGTCTTACCTCTTAAAACTTGCCAGTCAATTCCTTTAAAGGAAATATTATCAAGCTGCTCTAATTGTCCTACATCTCCATACTTACTTTCTACGAAATGGTCGTTTATTGCACTCTGGAACTTCTGAGGGTCATATGCACCGTAGAACAAGAAATAAATATAAGGCTGTGAATAGCTTTGCTGGAAAATTATTGATGAGTACTGTGACTGAATAGGAAGTATTGATTGCACAGCCTGCTTGTACCCATATTCCCAATATTTAGAGTGTAATTTTGGCAGGTGAATAAAGTATGCATCAGCAAAGTACACAAACGACAATATATACCCGAAGAAGACAATCGCACCAACTATGCTTTTAAACTTCCCGGTACTCACAAGTGCGTGAACACCATATCCAATGAGTACTGTTAGCGGAATTACCATTTGTAAACTACGCACTGCATGCACTTGATCCCGAGAAAGAATGGCTGGCAGTGGAGCGATGACAAGCCATAATGCAATAAAGCGTAGGAATGGCGTTTTTCTAGATTTCACAATCACGAATAACCCGATCAAGATCATTGGCAAGTCGAGAATATGAAGCATTCCAACATATGGCGCAGAATGCCGCGGATTCTGCCAATCTCCTTCGAAGAACAAAAACCTGCCAGAAAAATGATTAAACCAACGACCAAGAATACCTCTTGCAAAATTCAATGGCTCATTATGAAACGCGTAGTAGGAAATGCTTCCATTTTGTTCATTCCCTTCAGCAAGCAAGTGTTCTAAGTAAGCCGCTGGCCGAGGTGCTGAAAAAACACTAAATACTGCAAGTCTGCCTGCTTGCCCAACAAACATTGAAACTAAAATAGGAATACTTATTACAAAACCGACAATTGCGGAAAGAATCAATTGCCGCTTTGGCATTTGCATAAGTTTTTTATAGTGGGTAATGCTTAAGAGAAGAATGACTATCACGCTTGATAACTTAGCACCTTGATAACAAAGAAGTGTTAATGCAAAAAAAGCGGCTGCTGGAATAAGTGATGAAGACTTTTCCATAGCGCGTAGGAAGTAGTAGGTACCTATAAGTGTTAGTGTAAGCGCAACGTTTACCTCCCACGCGCCACGGCTCAGCATAATATGCCATGGAGACAAGGCGAGTACTGCAGCAACAATGTACGGAAGCAAACTTTTTTTGTCATTCACCACAACTTGCATAATTTTAAAGAGTACAAATACAGCAAGAATCCCTGATAACGCCCCCGGAAGCCTTGTTGCAATTTCCGTTAATCCAAGTGTCGCAATAAAAGGTACTGTGAGATACACATATAACCCTGGTTTGAAATCGCCAAATGATTTGAAGACAAACGGAAGTAAAGTTCCATGTTCATCTCTGCCTGTTTTTAAAATTGAATATGCGCTATATCCAAGAGCTGCCTCGTCAGGTGTTAGGTGTGGTGGTACGCTTCCCAACTGGATCAAACGCACAAGCGACGCAGTTACTAGTATCAGCGTTATGACAACTTTTCGTAATAATGGCTTATTTATGTTCATACAATTCAAATGCAGGGGACGAGTCCAGGAATTGCACAGTTTTGACCTTTTGCCAATCGCGTGGAGCATTTCCTGGACTGGTTATTAGCAAACAACGAAGTGGACCACAATCAACTTGTTTTTCGGATTCAGTTATAAAAACATGTCCTTCTTTTGGAATTTCCCAGTCATTGACAA
This sequence comes from Candidatus Woesebacteria bacterium UBA5941, assembly GCA_002430735.1. Classification (GTDB taxonomy): domain Bacteria; phylum Patescibacteriota; class Microgenomatia; order UBA8517; family UBA8517; genus UBA5941. The sequence goes on from DJCV01000008.1 coordinate 22,433, forward strand.
AAACATACTGTCCAAATGTGTCAACCCACCACCAGTTAGATTGAGTATATCGCATTAGGTTACTATCCGATTGGTAGCTGCGAGGGTCTAGCCCTGAATAAAACAGAACAAACTCGTGTGGTTCACCATATTTCTTTGTCACAATTATCCGGTCATACATACCCTTATTCTCTTCTGCATATTGAACAATCTCTTTATATCCATACTGCCAAGTCCACGAATAATCCTCACGGTATTGTCCAAAATACTGGTTTAGATACTGCCCTAACAAAAAGATATTTATAACAATAAAAACTAGAACCATAAATTGCTGTACACGAAGATTTGCGCGTATATAGGTAAAGAAAGAAAATAGTCCTAATGCGACCAGTATTTCAGGAAGCGGAAGTAATGAAGTTGAACGAAGTACTGCAAACCGCTCTGTGGTAATAGCTGCAGGTATAGGAGCAAGTAAGAACCAAGCGAAAATCAGCTGATATGCTTTGTCTCTAGAAATGAGTGCTCGTTTTCCAACAATATATAACCCTAAATAGAGAAACGGTAAAGAGATAACATATAACAAACCCTGGTTAGGTACACTAAATTGATATTGGGTTCCTCCGTTTAAGAATAAATAGTGAGGGCTCATGTAATCAATGTAGTGAAGAGATGCTTTCTTTAGGACATACACGGGTCTGTTATATAACAATTTAGAAGCAAGCGGTGGTAAGGTTGATTGATTTCGCAGTTCCTCAATTTCTGATACTACGCCAGGATTTACAATAAATACCTCCTGAGAGCGGGCTCGTGCGTCTGGATTCAATAATATAAAGGGCAGTGGAACAAAGAAAATGACAATAATAAAAATATTCAGTTTCCTTCGAAATTCTTTCCAATACAACATGACTAAGACAACCAGCAATAGTGGAGAGAAAATTCGCGTCGTGTGATACGAAAACAGTGTAAGCCCAAGACAAAACAAGGAAGCGGGAACAAACCACTTGCTGCGTGCTCTATTAATAAACAATGCCATCGCAGTTACTAAGAAGAAAATGGAAACGTTACTTTGCAATACAAACCGTGAAGTGAATAAATACCAGGGATGGATTGCAACTAAAAACGCCGCAACAGTACTCATTCCTTTTCTCTTTGTGAGCCCAAGCGTAAGGAAGTAAGTTGCGATAATTGTTCCGACACCAAGCAACGCATGTGGAATTCTTATTCCAATTTCATTGAGTCCAAAAAGTGAGATGAATGGAATAGTAATATAGAGATTCAAAGGAAGCGGATAATCTCCATACGCCCGAAAGTTAGTGACTGGAAACGTTTGGCCCCACTCGTCCGCTCCTGTTCGAAGGATAGAAAAAGCGTTATACCCGTGAGAAACTTCATCCCAGTTTAACGCAGGAGGATTTGAATCGATTTTATACAAACGAAGAAAGGCTCCACCGAGCACAACCACAAGTAACGAAATCCACCAGAGTTTTTTCATAAATGTTTCTTTTTTTTGTTCACAAAGAGAAATGCCAAAAATGTGCACATGCTCGCCAAAGATACTATTTCACCGGCAACTCGAACAGGAGTACGAGTAAATACGAGCCGCACCGTATGAGATCCCTCACTAATGGTACTTGAGATCATACCATTCACATCAGGGGTAATTGAAATCTCCTCGTCCTGGCCCAGGTATGCTCTCCAGCCAGGAAAGTATGCAACAGGAAAAGAAACAACTCCTGAAGTTGTATTTGTAACTTCGTACTGTTGCATCTGGGAGCCTTTCTCGATCAATCGAGTATTAGCAGGAACTGTCATGTATTCAGTCGGTATTGGTCCATACTTCGGCCAGTAGTCACCAATTGATGCTCGTGATTGATCAACCCACCGTTCGCCCGACTGAAGTTCACGATCCGATGCTGATATCCAGTAGTCCTCTTTAAAAAACGGTGCGTTTAACCCTATTACAAGGGTAAGAATTGAAGCGGCAAATACAAATTTACTTCGTAGGGTATTAAAGGTACTTACTAAAAAACCGCCCGCGAACGAGAATGAAAATAATGCAATTCCTAAAAATCGCCAGGGGAATTGAATATATTGAGAAACACTTGCAGTCATTTCCCAAAGCGGAGTTGATTTATTATGCATCAGAAGCAAGTATAAAAATCCGCTGCCCACCAGGAATAAAACGCTTAAAAGGTTCGTAGATACTCTCCGTTTTTTCCATAGCAAAACCATTGCATACACACCAGTAATAAGCGACATACTCCATTGAACAGGTCCAATAGCGAGACTTAGCCCATCTTCAGATCCCCACGTTGACCCACCATACCCCCAAAATCGCGAGAGAAAAATTTGCTCGAGGGTTACAAAGTGGGCTCTAAAATTAAAATAACCTTCAGTGGTTGTTTGCAAGTTCACAAATGAAGATTCTGTAATGACTGGTAACAAATAAAAACTGGCAAGCCCAACAGATAAGACTGATGCAATACAGATAGGAAGTAGTAGCCTTAATTTATGATGAATGAAAAGCCGCAGCAGAATCCACAAGGATATCGTCATCGAAAATAAAAGGACAGAGAGGTTATGGGTAAGCAAGAGTGCTGAAAGGGAGATAGAAAATCCCACGAGCCATTGTTTTTGTTCTTTTTGAATATACTTCTCAAAACAAAATAGAATGAGCGGGAGGATTATAAATGCAAACGATTCAGGCAAGGCGCCTCGAACCCACACATTAACAGCTCGATACGGAGCATACAGGTACAGAATGGATGAGAGAACCCCTGCCCAATCGCTCTTCCAAACAGTACGTGACAGCAGGTACATCGCAAACGCTGAACCAATAAGTGAAAACCCGAATACAAATTTTAGGGAGCTCACAACAGAGATACCAAGATTTGCAAGTATCCCACCTAATAAAAATGGGATGTGCGAATAGAAGTTGAAGACTGGCTCACCATACCCTAATCCTGCGTTTGCAGCCCATCTACAAGGAAACTGCCCATCTGAAATACACCTTGCATATTCAACCATACGAAAATACGGGAAATCTTGCATTGAGTAAATGCCTGAAGGAAGCATGCGAACTACAGCGGGTAAACTTATGATCAGAATGAGTAAGAGAATGTATTTTTGCTTCATATCAGTGAATTGAGCTTACGCCGATATATGCTTTATCTCCAGCGGTAGAAAATACTACAAAGTCTGCTTTGGTTGATGGAGGGAATTCATTTGGCAAGCCTACAACGAGAGTACTTGCACGATCCAAATCTGCAACCCAGTCAATCGTTTTAAAGGTAAATTTATTGAGTTTATATACCGGCAATTGATCTACCCACGTAAAGTCTGTCCCTTCAAATGACCACTGCGCACTCGCCTTTTGGTACTCTGTTGGATCGATTTTGTTGTAGAACGCTGCAAAGATGTGTGGCTCAGAGATTTTTTTCGAGATAATAACTGGCCTTCCGTTTGCGTACTGATTGATTTTTGAATACAACTCCTCTTGCCCATAGATCATGGCACGGGCTTCTTTAATTGGCTGTACATACCAATAATGGATAAAGAACGAAAATGAAGCGAAAAATTGGAGAACTAGAAACCCGCCGATGACCTGCTTCTTTGTAAAATACTTATAGAAATAATGCAAAAAATAGGCTGCTCCGAAGGCCGCGCAAATCTGAATCGCAGGTAATATAACGGCAGCTCTATTCGCAGCAGCGCCTGTTCCAATTGAAAGCGCTGCTGGAATTGGTGCGACAAACAACCAGAAAAATAGCCAAGTTGGCCTGCGATGGGAGCGAATATACCACACAATAAAAGCAATAATAAAAATTGCATCGAAGACATAAATCACACCTAACCCATTCATCATTCCATATGTCCCCTCAATTGGTCCTTGAGTGAATAAAAACTGCGGCGAGAAATAGCTCAGATAATTGCTAAAAAATCGCTCAATAACAAAAAGATATTTGTTGTAGAAAAAATAACCTAAGGCAGTAGGCATCCCATACTGTATGTACAAATATCTTTCATCCCCTGCCTGACTACCAAGCGCAAAAATCGAAGAATTCGTAAGTCTAACGCCGGCTCCCACCTTAAACGAATAAATTGAAACAATAAACACAATAACTGAGACAATTGCTGCTAAAACAAGAGGGGTTTTCTTCATATGAGGTTTCAGTTGCGCCCTATACTCCCACAATAAAAATAAGCCAACGAGTGGTGTAATTAACCGAGCGGAATGGTATGTAAATAGGTTTATTCCAAACACTACTGCTGAAAAAACAAGGAACCACGGCCGCTTTATGCCTTTCAAAAAGAGTAAAATACCCAGGGGCAAAAAAAGCACTGTGAGATTCGCTTCAAATGCTCCCCTACTTAATGGAAGATGCCACGGTGAAAGCGCTAAGAATAAACTTCCCAAAAGCGCAACATTTTTTCTGTTTTTAGAAATTTCAAACGGAATTTCACGAATTAAGAAATACACGACCAAGACTGCAAATGCTCCAATGATTGCACTGGGTAATCGTGTTGCAAAAGGTGTTAACCCAAATAGTGCAACCGAAGGCATTGCAAGATAGGTATAAAGCGGCATTTTGTAATCTCCAAACGACTTAAAAACCATCGGGTACACAGTTCCCCACTGGTCTTTTCCGGTTTGTAGTAGAGAGTACGCATCGTAGCCAAAAGAAGCTTCATCTGGTGTAAAACCAGCAGGATGATGAGGTAAATCTATCACTCGAAGGCATAACGCAATCAGAAAAACACCTACGAGCAAATACTTGTGCATGTTAAATTATTATACCGAATTTACGTACTTTTTGAGAATATATACAAATATGCCTACGTTTAGAATCGAGAGCCAAATCATTAACGATGGATTCAAAAACGCGTTTTCAAGAAGTGCATTACCAGGCGCCCAAAACAGATGATACAAATTCATAAGGTGTGCAATTGAAAGAACTAAATATGGTATCCACAACCACTTAAATTTCGATAACGCAATAGTTGCAAGGGGGAAGAATGGATATAAGTATCGCTCGTGAATGCGTGTCATCAACATAAAGGATGTGAGGGCAATAATCGCAAGCGGGAGAAACAGACGAGGACTTTTTTGACGGTAAAATGTCTTTATTAAAATAAGGAGATATATGAGAAGTGTCCACAGTATCCCCCAAACACGTGCCGGCAGGCCAATAAAAACATGTGAGTCTAGTGTTTTCCCGGGATCAACTAGCCACCACACGTTAAACGCATTTGCTGTTAGACTTCCTATTTCACCAGGGAGGAACCGTTCTGTATAGAGATTGAAAAACCAAACTAACACATCACCTTGCGGATGAAACAGAATAGTAACAAACAAAAAGGTCAGTAAACCCACCCCTGCAGCATGCATCCATTGTTTCAGTGGATACTTCTGAACATATATGTATACCGTGAGGAACGGAAGAAATATAAGCAGTGATCCTTTAAAGAGAATACTAAGCGTAATAAAAAAGCTAAAGGACAGGAGTCTTCGGTTAGCAAGTGATACCAATGCAAACAAACCAAGCATATTCACAATTCCATCTGTGCCACCCCATATTGCGCTGTTATACCAAGTCATCGGATTGAACATCCAGACTGCAGAAAGGAGCAGTCCTTTTTTTCCACCAACAAAGCGATAAACCACATATGCAATACCAAGATCCGCAATGATTCCTGGAATCTTTGCTATATACAGCTCTCCCCACTGTTCAAACCACCAAACGATTGGTGATGGGAAAACAGGTAAGGCTTGGTTAAGTGAATGAATAACTGAGTACGCTGTATTTTGAATTACTGAAGTTGCTCCAAATACCCAAATGTAAAGTGGTGGTTGGTTAGGTGCTGAAAATGGCCATTCTTCATGTTCGTAGAAATTCGCCGGTCCACGTGTTAACAGTTCTTGTCCCCACGAGATGTTGTTATTTAGATCTCCGTGTCGAGCAACTGGAATGAGGAAAACCCTAAGCAGCAACCCTGCAATTAAAACCAGTAAAAGTGTTTTTTTATGGCTGAACTTGAGCATGGGTGAAGAGATAAAACGCTGGCTCACCAGATGGATATGCAATAGACTTGATAAGCCTCAGATCTCCAGGAGTCCTGTGTGGTTCAGTAATTAAATTCACATTAACCTCCTTTGCGCTCGCTATATATAACGTCTTTGTATCTAAGATCTTCCCCCAGTCGTATAATCCCATTTTGTCAGCAGGTTTTCCGAAGTAATATTTATCGATATAACTCACCTTCCCAAAACCAGGAAGATCGGTTTCTGAGAAAGGATATCCTTTGTGCCATGTAGCAGGATCAAATTCAGACCACGCTGCGAAAAATATCCACGGCGGTTCATCTGCTGAAGTTATGACAACACGATCAAACTGATTTTCAATTTTTTTCATTTCAGAAATTGCAGGTCCCCAGCCGTAATGCCACCATCGCTCACTTTGATACGGATTGTGTATCCAAAATGTGTGTTGGTAAAACGCAAACGAGAACACGTATCCTATTGCCACGACACCAATGAGCACTGATCTTAAGAGGATGTTTTTTTGTTCAATTAAAGTAACGATCCCAACCGCAATTAAAAAAATTAATGGAGCCATTAGGAGAATTAATCGTGTCGCATGATCCCCTCCGTCTCTTGTTAATGAAGACGGAAAAACAGAAAGCAGGATCCATCCTGCAATTAACCATTTCCTTTTGGTTACTCCTGGGATAAGAAAAAAACTTAATCCAAAAACAAGAAATGCAAATTCTAAGCGGTAGAATTGACCCATTTTGTCAATGGAATGTCTCGGATTCGGATCGCCATTAAGAAAGAGAAAGCTTGTCGAAAATGGCATAAGAGCATTCCGCATCACAATGTCTCCCACGTATGTAAATTTGTTATGGAAGAGGCGATCAACAATCGTAGGTGATAACCCAGTTCCTGTTTCTCCACGAGAGAAGGCATCTTCTCCTCTCAATGTGCCAACTTCTGGTTCAATCGTTGGATCTGAAAAGACGCTGATATAGTTAAACCGCTGCGTTCCGCCTCCGAAAACAGTACTCCACGCGATGGGAGCACCTACTACAAAAAGTGCGATGCATCCGTACACAAGCGTCTTTCTCGGCAATCGTAAAAAGTCTTTCAAATAAATAGCGACGAGCAAAACCAAAAACATTGGGGTAAACAATTTAGCAGTGCTATAAATCCATGGCATAAGCGCAAATGAAATGCCAGAAACCCACAAGAGGTTCTCTTTTGTCCTAAAGGTACGAAGCAGCATGTAAATACCAACAAACAAACAAAAAAGCATTTCAGTTACCTCAAACGCTGCGCGGCTGTATTGAATGTGCCAAGGGGAAATTGCAAGCAAAAATGCTCCTAGTAACGATATGAGTGTTTGCCGCTTCTTTAATTTTTCTCCAACTGTTAATTCCTTGAGTAAAAAGTAAAATGCTGGAATAGCTAAAATTCCGAATAAGGCTGCAGGTAATCTCACCCCTAAAGGAGAAATACCAAACAGCATAACCGTTGGAGCTGCACTGTATAAATAAAGTGGGGTTCTCCACTCAGCAAGACTCTGAAAATGTGAAGGCCACTGATTCCCTGAGTAATCTTTTCCTGTCTTTAGTATCGAGTAGGCGTGGTATCCAACATCAAGCTCATCACCAAATAAAGATACTGGAACTTCAGATAATCGATAGAGACGAAGAAAGCTTCCGAGAAGCGTGATAATAACTAAGACAAGAATGGAACGCCTCATTGAAAAGACCTTTGAATTTTTTGCCCGCTCCATAGGATGAATGTGTATAGATAGTATCGCACACTTCCAAAGTATTTTTTGCTTGAGTCGATTAAGAGCCTGTTTACACCACCTTTGCCGCTTGCACCATGAATATGAACGATGGTAATTGAGGGAACATAATAGACATGTAAGCCTGCCTTGTTTACGCGTTTACAATATTCTAAATCTTCAAAGTACATAAAGAACGTTTCGTTTAATAAACCAACCTTTTTGCGTGTCTCAGGAGTAATAAGAATTGCGGCTGCAACTACCGACTCTACTACAACTTCAGTTTCAGTTTCGGGATAATACTTATCGAGAATACCCGCTTGTCCCAGCCAATATTGTTTAACCGCTCGTGTGATTGTTGGAAGACGGAAGCATGAGGCTTGGATCGTTTTATCTACATTTAGCAATCGAGGAGCAACAAGTCCTGCATCAGGGTGGGATTGAGCAAACGAAACCAACTGAGACAATGCAGTATTAAGTATCTTTGTGTCAGAATTCAACAATAAAATATACGAACCCCTAGACTTCTGAATTCCTTTGTTGTTTGCTTTTGCAAAACCGAGGTTTTTTTTGTTAATTAATACTTTGGTGTTTTTATATTTTTTACGCTGTATTGCATCTACCGTTCCATCAGTAGATCCGTTGTCTACGACAATCACTTCATATGAAAACGATGGTTTGTTTCTTTCAATTGAATCAAGGCACTGCACGGTCAGCCGCTTTGTGTTGTAACTCACAATAATAATGGAGAGCGTCATTTGTTAAACATTGCAAAAACAGCCTCGTCAGAAACTGTCGTTTCTTTCATTTCCTTCATCCTTTTTCGTTTTACAATTTCACGCTTCTTTAACGCTAAGAGTACAATTCGGATATATCCTGGATGACGAAGTAATCGTTTTAAAACACCTTGTATGTGTCGAGTCCACATTTTGGTACTGGTTATATTCTTCCACAAAAACAAGAGCTCATTTCGTTCTTTCATCTGATTCATATAAGTCTTTTGAAACGCATTTGTGTTAATAGTTCCTTCATGCTCATGAGATACGAGTGCTTTTGGCTCCCATACAATGTGTAATCCTCTCTTCCAAGCACGATATCCGAGATCTACATCTTCCCAATAAAATGGTTTCAAAAGCTCAGCGTCAAGTCCTCCAAGGTCCCACCAGAGTTTTCGACTAAACACTGCGCTTCCACCACTTGCCCATAAGGATGGCTTCGCTGTTTGTGATTCAGGGGATCCGCTATGAGCTAAGTACCCATTCTTGAACCTGCCTGTTGCAGGACCGTTTCCTTTTTCGTGCAATACTACTGCAAATTGTTTCGGGGACTCAAAGTATTTTGTAACAGTTTCTAGGAAACGTTCAGTTGGCACAACATCAGTATTCAGTAAACAAATAAGTGTTCCTTTGGCGTGTCGAGCTCCTGTATTTACTGCTTCAGCAAATCCACGGTTGGTCTTATGGTGAATAATTCGAACTGACTTTTTGAAATGCTTGCGCAAATATTCATATGAACCATCAGTAGAGGCATCATCTACGACAATGATCTCAAGGATATTATTGCGTTTATGTTTCTTGGCAGCTATTACTGAGGGGAGATTTTTTTCGAGCAACCGAACACCATTCCAATTGGGAATAATTATTGAGGTATTCATAGATATCGATATTGTACTGGAAATCGAAACAGGATCACTAAAGAGACATTCATATCAGCTTTAAAAAGTTCTTTTTAAATTGTTCATAGGAAAACTCTTTCGAGCGAACCACTGCATTCTTTGAAATCTCGCGAAGTCGCATTCGATCTAACGTCAGCTTTTTTGTAATATTTATCATGTCTTGGGGGCTACTCCACAAAAACCCATTAACCCCATCTTCAATTATTTCTGGATGACCACCGCCGTTAAATACCACTGGGACACACCCCGCAGCCATCGCTTCAACAACGGTCATTCCGAAATGTTCGAGTTTCTGAGGATCAGTTTTTGGGTCAACCCCATACCCTGCAGCAGACCAAAAAAAGGTGGCCTTAGAGTACATCCCTTGAATCGCGCTGAAACTTGGGTTTTCTAGTACCTCTATTGGTTCTTTTTTCGCATGCGCGCGGAGCACATCAACTTCTTCTGTGCGACCAACGTCACTTCCACCTGCTAATAACAAACGCCAATTCCCGTACTGGTATTTATTAAACTTTAAAAAGGCGGTCAAAAGAACATCCTGTCTTTTGGATTGCTCGAGCTGGCTGAATCGACCAACGTAAAGGATGGCATTTTCCTTCTCTGAAGTTTTAAATTTAGCTACGTCTACAGGGGGATACAAAATAACGCTTTGCTTTGGAAACTCTACATCAATATATCGCTTTGTAAACGCTGAATTGACGATAACAGTGGAGATTCGAAAGAATTTCATTCGTGAGACGAGCGACCTCCCGTCAACATCTTGAAACGGTCTTTGAAAATGGAGAATATTCTTCTTGCTTCGAAGGGTCGGAATGCTTCCATCTGAAAGCCACACACAAATATCGTATCCTTCTCCTCGATTAATGGAAGGAACGACATTTAAACCAGTCAAGGGAAATCCAAATCGTTTGGCTGCACGATCGATAAGTTTCGGATCATTTGCTTCGATGTCTACTTTCCATCCTGATTCAAGGAGTGCTCGTGCGATAGAGAGCATATAGCGTTCACCGCCTCCTAAGGTATCTAGATATGGTGTATAAAGTGCTGCTTTCATAATGGCTCTTATTTTACCTGTCCCGCCTTCATTTGCAGTTCCCAAAGTTTTGCATATGAACAAAAGCGACTAAATACTTGGTACATCGTCATAATGACCCCCTCTTTGCCATCTCGAAACCCTTGCTTTACGATCATTCGGTACCAAAATTCTCGTCCCATTCCTGTTATAAATCGAGGGATATTCATAGGAGGGTGGTTTGCATCAAACATTAGTTTCCCTTCAATTGCTGACCACTTATTTGTTTTCTCAACCATTTCTGCAAGTGTTTCATGCTTATCGTGAACTAAATAGTTTTTCAAATATCCCATACTCCCTTCGGTTACTGGTTCCTCGTGCAGGTCTCCTGACCACATTTTAAGTGCATCTCGTCTAAACACTCGCTTTACATAATCTGGCCACCACCCGCCGTGCCGAAACTCGCGTTTAAAGATAAAATTGGAACGAGGGATTACGTACCAATCGAACGTTGATTCATTCACAACAGAAAGGAGTTCTTTTCGCAAAGAACTTGGCACACGCTCATCTGCGTCAATGTAAAAAATCCATTCCCCCTTTGCTTCTTTCAAACCTTTATTTCTCCAATCTGCAAATGATGCCCCAGTGGTATAGGAAATAACTCGTGCTCCAAATTTTTGGGCAATCTGTGCGGTCGTATCGGTGGAGCCAGTGTCTATGACAACAATCTCATCGGCAAAATCTAAACTTTGAAGGCATTTCGAAATGAGAAGCGCCTCGTTTTTAACAATCAAAACTGCTGAGAGTTTAATGGTATTTTTCATATGGAAGGGGTTAATGCGGGTGCTTGTATAGATTTTACCTCAAATCTGACAAAAACACAGCGGAGATGTGAAAACAGAAGTATGGTTTAGGGACTAGTTCCAAGAACCCTTACCAAAACGATTAAAATAGTAATCCTGAATTCCTCGCTTTTGCCACGGCCTTCCAGTTACAAGCAGTCGAAGGCTTTCACGGATCAGCGCGAATTTTGCTCGAAGTGGCGCATACTTTATTCCAAACAACATCCTGTTCCGACTAATAAAGTAATCGTTCAGTTGACTTCCCACTGCGGAGCTTCTGGAAACTTTATGCCACAAAATCGCTTTTGGTACTACATGAATTGCATATCCACTTTTCTTAATCCGCATGGATAAGTCGGTATCTTCCAAATATAAAAAGTAGCCTTCATCGAACAGCCCAACTTTCGACAAGACGGCGGTACGAACGAAGAAGCAGGCACCTGTCGCAAAATCAGTCTCTTGCGCTATTTCAAACTGCCCAGTATCGACTTCATCAACACCATGGTTTGATCCGTAGACATTATCCCAATCGATATCTCCCCCCGCATACCAAATCACCTGTCCTAATTCACGATTTTTATATCTGCCCTTATGGAACTCAAAACCTTTTGCAAAATACATTTTTGGGGAAACCGCACCCACGTTATGGTTTTTATCTAAATAGGAACGGAGTGTTGTTACCATTTCACTATCGAGGACAGTATCGTTATTCAGGATCATGACATACTCAAACCCCAGACGGATAGCTTCCTTGATACCGACATTGTTTCCGCCAGCAAAGCCCAGATTCCTTTCATTCACGATAAGAGATACATTCCGTTTATTTTGAATAAACGCGTTTATTTTGGAGACAGATTCATTTGTTGATCCGTTATCAACGACGTAGGTGTGTACACTTTTGGAGCCCTTTAGTTGTTCAATGCTCTTTAAGCAGTCAATTGTATCCTTCCATCCATTCCAGTTCAAAATAATAATTGCAACGCGTGACATATTATATTTTGAGTTTGCGTTGGATACGCGCACGCAGTGAACCTGTTTCAATCACCTTTGCTTGTGCTTTCCAATAATTTATATCTTTCTGTGCTTTTGTAATTTCTGTAGTAACTTTATGAAGGTCAGGGGTGCTTTCAGAAAAACCTTCAAGTTGCCATAGTTTTATATATACAACCAACTCTGAGAATGACTGGAGAAGAGATGCAGCAAGACCATGCATGCCATCTTTATATCCTTCCCCTGCAAAGTAACGACTTAAAAATTCTGATGTCGGCCGATTAATGAAATCAGAGAAACTGACAGTTCTCCCTTTCTCATGAAGTTCTTTTGATTGAACAGTTGTATAACGATTTAGTCGATCAATGAATTGTTCAACGGTTTCATAATGGTGATGCACAATTGCATGATTCGCGTCTGCCTCAATATTCATACCTCGCCCATTTGTGACCGGGACCGAATGAATAGCATCTTCCCAAGTCACTGCTCCTTTTTTAAAAAAACGAACATTATAATCTGGCCACCATCGGGAATGTTTCATCCATTTGTTAAAAATAATATTTTTCCTAGCTATTCTTACAAAATCAGCGGTATCATCGTCTGCAACTTTCTTTAACGAAACGCCTAATTCTTTCGTAAGTTCCTCATCAGCGTCAAGCACAAATATCCAGCTGCCTTTTGCCTGCTTTATCGCATAATTTCGAGCAGGTTCAACGTAGGATGTTTGTTTGTGAGGAAAGACTCGTGCTTTGAATTTCTCAGCAATGGAAACAGTGTCGTCTGAACTCTCCATATCAACAACAACAACCTCGTCTGCAAACCCTTTCACAGAACCAATCGCACGAGCAATATTTTTACCTTCATTCCTAGTATTGATAACAACAGAGATCATAGTGGTATTTTACATCAGATCAGGAATTTCATTTAGTATTTCGTCTTATAAATTACGACTTCCTTGTTCTCAAAAATATTAGTGAGCTCAAGTTGTTTGTCTCCAAGTACTGCTTGTTGTGGCTGGATCCAATAAATGTACCTAATTTTATTAGTTTTTAGAAACTCTTTGGTATAGCTATGATCACCGCTTTTATAAAACGAATCAACTAAAGCTCGTCTATCCTTCCACGGATAACTCATGATTGTTAAATTCACTTCATCCTCTAAAAAGACCGGCTTGCCACTAAAAGCGGCAACGTAAGCCGTAGATTCATACAAGTACAAGGGACGTGGAGGATTGACGACCGCAGCATCTGCCTTTGCCTTATCAAAAGGATAGGTTAAAACGGTACCTTGATCTTGTTTCTTTAGAAAAGCAAGCGCTTCAAGCTCAGCATTCGAAAGCATCGCAGGAGGTCTATTCGGTACATATACCTGATGAAGAGTAGACAACGTAGTAGGCAGAGTCAAAAGCACAACTATAATAGATAACGTGATACGAACATTCGGGCGTCTTACAGTACTTATATAAGAAGCAAATCCCATTCCTGCATAGAGTGATGCAATGAATAACGAATAATATAAAAACTGAATTGTGTTCCACGCGGTACCCTGCTGTACGAACAAAAGTGGTGCAAGTATTCCTCCACCTAATACAGAAAGCATAAACAAATGAATGACATCAACGTTCCGCGATTTATAAAAATTTTTCAGCTCTACGAGTCCTATTATGCGCAAACCAAAATTGCCAGCGAGAAATATTACCAGAGCAACCAAATATCCAATTACAGCTTTTGCATATACTTGTCCTGATCTCCAATTCATAAGTGCTTCATACAATTTCGGCCAACTAAATCGATCTGAAAGTGCCAGCATTGTTTCAAGAAACCATCCGGGTTGAAAAACAATAAGCGAAGATGAGGAGTGGTTTAATGGAATGAAGAGCAACACCGAAACAATCATCGATCCAACAAAAATAACAGCGACATTACTCTTCTTGTGTCGCAGGAAATTCCAGATACCTATCACAAATAGTGAGCCTAATGCGAGGACTCCAGCGTATGCTTTAATCTCAATTAATACCCCAAAGCATGCTATCGCTAGTAATGTGTACATCAATTGCTTTTTAGTTTTTTGCATACGAAGCAGACAAAATATTCCAGAGAGAAGAAATATGAGCGAAAAGGCAAACGGTGGATTAATCAAAGTAGATACACCCTGCTGACTCCAAAACATCGACTCTCCACTAACCCCCTGTCCACGAGCGAGTGTCACAATCCAGCCAAAGCTACCGCCGAAATATACAAAGAATGTTGACCACCATGCTGCTTGTTTCGAATTTTTCCATTCATAGACAACGTGCCAAACAAGCATTCCGATCCCGAACGCTAAACAAATTGGTATAACCTGGAAGTATAATAATGAAACTGGAATGCGTGTGATGATATGAAGTACTGCTACAAATAAATCAAACCCAATATGATAGTTTTGCAATTGGACTCCTGCAAACGTGGGCATATCAAACGATCCTCTTGAGAGTGATTCAATTAAAGCGATATGCCAAATTCCATCGTGTCCATTTGGACCCCAATATCCGATACCTCCGGCAATAGGCATTCCACTTTTGACCATGGGGATAAGCCATGAAATCGCCCCCGAGAGAATCAGAATGTATTTGCCGATGTGTGAGCGTATATGTGTAATCATGCAGTATTAGCGAGAAAGCGCATTTCCAACAATTCTCTTGACGTCATTTAAAAGGGTAGGCCCAATTAAGAATAGACAAGTTAACCCATACACTGCACTTCCGGTCAAAATCATAACAACTAAACTTGCAACGTTGTGAGGAAGCAGTATTCGAAGGGTCATCAAGGTCCCTCCCATGATTAAACTCGCAACAAGTGTCTTGTAAACGCCCTCCATAAGAGAAAAGTTTATTGTTTTCTTCGCAATCCACACTGCAACAATAGAGAGTGCACCAACCAACGCATATCCTTGAGCTGCTCCTACAACACCGTAGTAATATGAGAGGGCGGGAACGAACAGTAGCGTTGCGACAGTCCACATAATGATTAACTTTGATACTGTTTTGATTTTCCCGACAGCTGACAGTGTATTTGTCAGGAGCGTTGTAAATGTTGCGAAAAACGAATTAATACTCATGAAGAATAATGGCAAGAGGGCAGGTCTCCAATGATCATACTTGGGAAATATATCAATAAGTACTGGTGCGAGTACCAGAAAACCCATTAGTAGTGGGAACACCAAAAATGTGAGAAATAACATCGATCTTGTTACTGCATGTCCTAATTCATTCTTCAGATCTTGCATACGCGAGAATGCAGGAAATGTGACTTTTGTTACGCTGTCCATGAATAGCCTTAGTGGCAATTGACTAAACTTTTGAGCAGTATTTAATATTCCGACTCCACCCACACCAAGAAGTGAACCTAAGATTAATGTGACTCCTTGATCCTTCAGCACTGAAAGGAAGGTATTAAACTGATACGGTACTCCAAATTTAAAAAGCCCACCCAATGCACTTTTTGAAAATGCAAAACCAGGCGTCCATGGTGAAATCCAATACATAACAAGTACGCCAATAATTCCGCGTGCGAGAACAGCGTAGGTAAAACTTGTGATTCCCATCCCTTTCCAGGCCAAGGTCACGAGGACAAGATTGTAGACAAGTGCTTCAACAAGATCTGGTACTGCCATTTTTCCAAATTCGAGTTTTCGTTCTAATAAAATTGTAGGAATACTTTTCAATGACGCGAAAAAGAGTGAGGCAGATATCGCATAAAGAAGTACTTGACCCTCAGATGTCAGTTTATACGTAGACACGATACTTGGAGATAACAAAAGAATAATAACGAGTAAAGAAATTACAAGGAACTGTTGTACCGTAAAGGTTGTTCTTAATTCAACTTCAGTAACCTTATCTTTTTTTTGGATAAGCGCGGCGGCTAAACCAATGTCTGAAAAGTAAGTCACAAATGAAACGGCAGCAGTTATAATCCAAAATGTACCAATCTGATCCTGGTTCAAAAATGCGAGAAGAAAGATAAATGCCGTCTGCGCGATCAAGTTCAGAATGAGGCCTCGCCCGGTTACAATGGCGATTCCTCGTACAGTGCGTGCTTTTACCTGCTCAAGACTAATATCTTGTTCTACCTCATGAGGCTCAACTGTTTCTTCAATTTCAATCCTTTTCACCCTTAAATTGTATCAGAAACTGGAGATTGTGACGTACTTTCAAGCTGTTTCGCGCTTTTTATATAAATAGACTGACAGTACAAGAAGTGTCACCCATGAAAACAGAGACAGAATATTCCCAAATGTCCTGACTGGTGTATCGTACAGTCGAGCAGTCACTTTATTATCACCCTTTGGTACAGTAATGTGAATTCTGCCCCATTCTTCGGTTTCAGGAATAAACTTCTCAACTTCATTCCCATTTACAAATACTTTCCATTCAGGAAAATCGAGAACCGAAATACGAATTATGGCAGGGGTTTCAGCAACAACTTTGAACTCTTCCCAGTTTGTTCCCGAACGACCTTCTTCTATGACACCCTTACCTTCCAGGATATCTGCCTGTGTTCTTCTTGGTGCCTTTGGGGCGGTCTTTGCTGTTGCAGGAAGGTAATCATAGATTCCCGCGGTTTGTTGTAATTCCCAGGCCGCGCCGGTAAATTTTTCCTCATCCGTAAGTGGCCCAAGCTTCCCGTTTTGCGGAAGGAAAAATGACCAGCTGTATGCGACGACCGCAATAATTGAGAATGTCACAATTAGATACCGGGGAACCGATTTCAGTAACGCGGCAATCCCTCCAGCGACAAAAGAAGTGCCGAGAATTACCATTGTTAAATACCTCCAAGGGAATTGAATAAACTGAAGAGCGGTAAACTGTTGCCAAATAGGAGTAGATCTCGGATGATCCATGAACGCTGCACCTGCCGCCGTTAATCCCATTCCAAGAATGGCCCAGAAAATGGCATCAAACTTTTTTGTTTTGATCGTTCGAACAGCCAAAATAAGAGCGACAAACAATGGGATACCCCAGTGGAACCATCCAATTTGAAATGACATTTCGTCATTCTCAAGCCAGACTGATGGACCATAACCCCAAAATCGTGAGATAAAAAGCTGCCTCAGGCTTGGGAAATGTGCGGTGAACTCATAATACCCTCGAACCAAAGTGTCTGTCTGCACAATATTTTTTTCAAAAAGCACGGGTAGTGAAAAGAATGCCGATAGTCCAATAGCTAAAGCACCTCCTGTTATGAGCGGTAAGACAGATTTCCAATTTCGTGAATAAAGGAGCCATATTGCACACCACACGGCAAAGAATGGAGTAAAGACAATTACCATCAAATTATGTGAAGTCATAAGTGCAAACCATGACAAACTAAGGCCAATGACTGCTGGGGCATAATCAACCCATTTTTTAGACTTTAGCGAAAGTACGTTGTATGCAAACAAGAGAATGAGTGGAAACCAAATAAGTCCCCAACTTTCATTCATAGCACCACGAACATACACATCAACGGCGTGATATGGCGCCCACACATAAAAGATCGAAGAAACAACTCCCCCAAGGCGACCAAAAAATCGTTTTGCAAGGTAATACATCGTGACTCCCGATGCTATAAACGCGACAATAAACAGCGCCTTCGCAGTATCAGCATAAGAGTAGCCGACGATTCGGAATAATTGTCCGGTCAAATACGGGAGCGGTGGGTAGAAGTTAAACAGTGGGTATCCGTATCCATACCCCATGTCAGGAATCCATCTACATGGAATCTGTCCATCAATAAAACATTTCTCCATGTTGAGCTGACGCATCATTTGAAGATCATCGTGCATATTGAAGTACCCACTTCCAAATAATGGTTTAGCGGCAAGCCAAGCGAAGAAAAACACTGCAACTAGTGCCAAAAAATCTGGGTGAGAAGTTATCCTGCGTAATAGCTGCCTTCCAGTCATTGTAGTTGATCATAGCATAAAAAAGGGTATATGAGCGTGCTCATATACCCAGGGTTCCTAAAAGCAGGAAACATATACCGCAAGTGGTGACAATGAACGTCCCTGGCTATGAATAGACCAGACGTTATTATATAAACGTGCTGTCATAAACTTGGTAACACCATTTCTTTTTGCCGAATCAAATACCTGATCCAGCTTATCGGTTGATGAAACATGCGCATCTTTCCAATGCGGGCCAAAGACAACAGACAGATATTTGCCCCTCATTGACACGTCCCACGTAAAAATCGCTGCAATAACAGCTTGAGTAGAACTGAGCCGAATTAACGCAACTGCGGTTGTCTCAGTGTGAAACGTCGTCTGCGTTATTGAAATGCGAGGCTTATATCCAATTCGCTCCTCGATATGTCGTGCTGCAAACAAAGTGCTTTTTTGAGGATTCTCGCTACTAAAAACAGCAACTCCGCTGGGCAGTACTGTGATAACGCGATGCATCACAATCTCCTTTAAATAGGCTTGTAATTGGAGGTTAGTATACGGGGCAAACGTACTTATTTCAATTCAAAAAAGTAATACGTCTCCTGCGGTCCTGACTGAACATACTCGTGTGTACCTGGTGTCCGTGCAGGTTTAACGTATGAATACAAGAGATTTAATCCCTCTTTTTTAAATTCTTCGTTTAATCGTGAAGAGTTCACGACAAAGTATGTTTTATTCCCAGATTGTTTGGAGGCAATCAAACTGTCAGGGATTTTTTTGAAATTTAATCCGGTACCAATAATAGTTACATTTGGTACTTTTTCCAAATATACCTGTAATCCATCAGGTAACGTACCAAAATAACCTTCAGTCCCAATCACAATTTTCTCGTCTGGATGCAAAAGTGCTTCTTTTCGCACAAGCGCTGCCGTTTCTGCAATTCCCCACCCAGCGCTCCACTCTTGAAAATAGCCAGAGCGTTCGCTTTGTGGAAGCGGTGCATCAACTGGTTTTTGCCAAAACATTGTAAGAATGGACATGGAGTGGAGTGCAAACAACAGAGCGAACGGAATTACATACTTTGCTTTTACAAACGTTACAAACCCACCTAATACAAAAAGTGGTGGCAAGGTATATAGGATGTACCTTGCAGTGAATGCTTTGGAATACATACTCCCCACCAAGAAAGGAAATGCAAAAAGGAGAACAAGCGTAACTGCTTGGAATGGCTTCTTTTTGACGAGGACAAAATATCCTCCAACCGCAGCAATGAGCAGCTCAAAGGGTGCAAGTGCCACAAGCCACTCAAGTGCTCGATCAATATTATAAATAAAAGGATCTCGTGGGTTTTGTAAAATGTGATCAAACGGAAACACATAATCTAAATTCCGAATCGCAATCATATGATAATTTGGTCCAAGCCTCATTATCTGAGATAAACCGTATCCAATTACGAACGTTGTAATCCAAATACCAGCGACTTTCGCGGCAGTCAGGATTCGAGGTTGTTCTTTACCGCGCAAAAAGAAAACACTTAGGGGTGTCATTAACGCAAAAAAGAGCCCAGGCGACTTCGTGAGGAGGGAACCTGCAAGCATAAAACCGCTAAGCATCGCGAAATCGAATCGCATTTTTTGAATGGCGAGAATTAAAAATACGAAAAACCATACCCCAAACATGGCGAGCATCGAATCAACCAAAGCCATTCTGTCAAAGAAGAATACAAACGGAGAGAGTGCATAAAGAAATCCAGAAAAGAGTGCAGATTTTTTTGACTTAGAAATAATAAAATTTAGAGCGATTATGCCGAGTAATGTTGAAACCCCCGATAAAACAGAAACCATTCGACCAGCTATAAGTGGGTCTTGGAACAATTTCAAAAATGGAATTACTGTCCACATAAACAGTGGTTGCTTCCCATCTGAGAGCGGCACAAAACGAAGCGTCGGTTCTGCTCGCATTACTTGAGCCCATCGAATATATATCGCTTCATCTGCAAAAATAGGAATTTCTGTTAAGTTTGCTAAACGAAAAATAAAGGCAAAAAGGACAAGTGCAATAACCCCTATTCCAAAAAGAACGAGCGGTTTTGAAAGTCGCAGCATATTATTTTTTATACGCCCCGCGAAGTGAATTTATCCGAACTTCAATGAGGCCTTTTAATCCCAAGAGAGAATCTTTAATTGGATTTACTCGTACACTTCCAACGTGCTCCCAATTTACTGGCACCTCCGCAACTGATAACCCTTGTTTTCGTGCAACATAGAGTAGTTCTAAATCAAATGCCGCGGTCACTCCAGTTGTAGTGCTATGAATTGTAAAAATTTTCATGTTTTTAAAAATCTTTTGTGCAGCCGAATGCGTAAATGCTTTAAATCCGCACTGCGTATCACGGTAAGGAAGAAACAATATGATTGTTCGCAATACTAAAAACCCATATGCCATTAGTTGGCGTAATGGCGGCTCCCCTTTTCGCCCGCTTCTTGAGCCGATGACAACATCAGCTCCCTTTTCAAAATGAGGAAAGAACTTGTTTATTTCAGGTAATGGAGTTGCCTGATCCATATCACTAAAAAGAATTATTTCACCCTTCGCCGCTAACACACCCGCAATGACAGTTCCCCCTTTACCTCGATGTCTCTCCTTTAGAAGACGAAATCCTGGATATTTTCGAATGTCTTTTTCAATATGTATTGCCGTTTCGTCTGGAGAGCCATCGTCTACAATTACTACTTCCCACGTATATGGTTGCTTTTTGAGAAAAGAATACACTTCATTTAATACTCCACGCTTAACATTTGCAATTTCGCGATACGCAGGAATTACTACTGAAAGATAGGGTTTATTTGTCATTAGTCACATTGTATCTGCAGAGGTTCAATTTCTCAAACAAACCATCTGCTAATTAGTAAAACCGAACATTGGTCTCGAGAGATTTTGATTTTCTCCAGAGCAACTCTGAGCAATACTCTCCTTTGTATATTTAGCGTAATTAGGATAGATAAGTCCCAGAGCACCAAAACTTTTATCGATTCGGTCTACGAGGGAATGTGGGAAAACGATGGTATAAACTGGTGCTTCAGACATTGGAAGATTGACATGGAGATTCTCATAATAAAACAGGTATCGATATCCAAGATCGTTTCCTGGAGAGGTAATATAGCTTACAGAGACACAAGGGTATCCTTTCTCTCGCGCATCTCGTGCAATTTCATGAACGATTGCTGCGCGGTGAATATATCCGCTGTTGTTAACTGGTTGTGTGAAAAAGCGATTTGCGTTTACGACTGAAAAAAGAGCGAGCAGCAGTACCCCGAACACCATGGTATATGGACGCCTCCAGAAAAGCTCGATGACCAATGCTGGAATGAGGATCCACAATACTGTTAACCCATTTAAATAATATTCTGACAAGTTCAGCGGGTTTCGACTAAAGAAAATCGTATATAACGCTGTCCAAAAAACCATCAAGATACCCCATCGAAAGGTAATTTTGCGTAATATTACGAGCAATACAAACAACGCACTCATGATGACAAGCGGCGTCTTGTCGGCAAGCGTTATGTAGTTGCCCCAGTAAATTCCCTGTATGTTTTTGGCAAGGAGCGTTAGTGTGCGGTCCAGTTTTTCTCCAAAGTTGATCGCTGCGTGGCCGCTTGCAGAAAACAAAATGGCACGGGTTTGTAGAAATCCATTTCGTAGTTCAAAAACAATAAATGGGAGCATCGTACATAGCCCAACTAATAACGAATCTCTTACCATTCTGATGGAGGGCCGTGTTCGCGCCAAAATGAAAGCGGTGAAACTAACGGGGACTAACAAAACCAATGCAAGATTAAAATTCCAAGAAATAGCATAGAGAAACGCAGTTAGGACGAGTGCGAAATATAAGCGTTTAGAGAGAAACAAATGAATAGAAAAGAGAAACCAAACAGACCAAAGCACAACAGGTGTCGTCGGAACTACTTCACGATCTGTCATTACCGTTAGAAATGAGAGTGCATACAGTAACGCACCGATGAGACCTACTCGTTCGGAGTAAATTCTTTTAAATACATACCAAATTGAACCAATAGTCGCAGCACCTGTTATTACGGAAAGGAGTATGCCCGAAGTCGGTGCCATTCCTTGCATGACGTATAGTGGTACAAGCAAGTAATACCACAAGGGTCCGATGAACACACCATGAACGGATGTTTCTTGCCCAATGAGACGAGGATGATATCGCTCAACAATATCTCTCACGAACCACCCAGAGAGATCATGATCATGGCCATACATAAAAAGCTCATGTGCTCTCGTACTTCTGAAAAACACACCTAGAATTAATATGACAAAGATCCATGGACTGATCGTTTTTAGTTGAGTTAGATATTTCATTATTTAAGAAGTCTTTCTCTCCGCTGAACAGTAATACCACCAAACTTTGCTTCATACACTATTCGGCCTATCCCCTCTTGGCGTTTCATCCATGCACTTAATCGCTCAGGGTGTGGTGGGTCAACTTCATAAATGGTATATAAAAGTGATCGTTGATCTTCAACAATACCTTCCATACCTAGCCCATTTGTGTACCACCTACCGAGATAGGTGTATGCATACGGGATAACTGGCGGAACATACGTGTCGATATTGAATTCGCTCCCTGCAGCATCGGTATATATCCAATCAAATACCTGCTTTTGATTTCCAAATGCAATGGTTGTAGGACCATCAACACCATCGTGAATAAACGACCATGTTGGTTCAATATTCTGCTTGAAAGAAGTAATCAAAAATACTCCCGCGATCACGATCCCTATTGCCCAAATGCGCAAAGTCTCACGGAGTAATACTGCAACGAATAATATAAACAGTAAGTAGTAACCTGTGAGATAGTAGTCATAGATATTTCCTTCATTTCCTTGGAAAAACAACAACCCAATCACCGGCGACAATAGAATAATAAAAAGAGGAATTAAATACTTATTTTTAAGGAGTGCTGGAAGTTTCAATATTCCCACTCCAATAACGAGTAAAAACAAAACGCTCTCGAGAGAACCTTTTCGTAAAAATATTTTGCTATAGAATACGTCCCAAACAAACTGAAGTCGTTGTTGGGCAACTTCCCAAAACGACGCTTTAAAGCT
The DNA here is from genome assembly GCA_002430735.1 of Candidatus Woesebacteria bacterium UBA5941. Classification (GTDB taxonomy): domain Bacteria; phylum Patescibacteriota; class Microgenomatia; order UBA8517; family UBA8517; genus UBA5941. Next base: position 45,754 of record DJCV01000008.1, read on the forward strand.
TTCGTCAGCACCAAAAAATTTTGCGAGATTGTTGGAAAGGATATTATCGTGCTTCAAGTCAAAGATAACCAGTGGTGCAGCCGTTATTGCAAATGCAAAAATTGAGAAAACAATTATGAGTACTGATGGGAACTTCGGTTTACGTCTAAAGATACCGCATTGCCACAGTGCAAACACAAGAAGTGCTGGAAAATAGAAAAATTCCCCTGAAGAGCCAAAATGAAAGAGTGAGCTACCGGCGATAAAGCTGAGCGCTATCCATGCCCACTGCTTACCTTTTTGAATAAGGAGCATTGAATACAAAAGCGCGAGTGATAAGAAAAGCATTGGCGTAGGGTTTGAAAGCCATCTACTCGCATACATGATGTAAAACGAAAACGAAGCGAGAGTCACAGCAATAATTCCTGTTTTGCGATCAACGAGTTCTTTTCCAAGAATGTATAAGAGGACCAGTGCAGCTACTGTGGTAAGCGCCAAAAATATCGCTGGATAAACCGGATTACCGTTTCCCAGCCAATAAAAAGGTGCGATTAAGTAATAGTAAAATGGTCCCCTAAAAATTCCTGCGATACCAGTGGTCGGTCCAATCAGGAAAAATTTACCCTTCTCAAGGAGATCAGCAATGACCAACGCATCTCTCCCTTGATCATAATAAAATCCTAATACCTGATCAGTACGAAATACTCGCAAAAAAGTAGCACTTACAAGAATAAATCCAAGAATGAAGTAATTTATTTTGTTCTGAAAAATCTCCGTTATTATTTTTTTCATATTAAGAAATAGATTTACATGCGCTGAGTACTTTATGTAACGCCTCATCAAAGCTCATTCCTCGAAGCCACGCACCGGATGCAGCTGGATGGCCTCCACCACCAAATTGTAGCGCAATCACAGATGTATCGACTCCTGTCCGAGAGCGAAAGCTCACCGAGACACTCCCGGGCTGCTCTTCGGTCATAATAAAACTAAACGTTGAGTCTTTAATTTTAGAAAGAATTGCGCTTGCTGCTGTTTCTCGAGTTCCATAGATATGAACAAAGTCCTTATATTCATCGTACGGAATGGCGACATACGTAAATCCTGTTTCATCTTTTGTTAATTTATTAATCACAACGCCCCAAAATTTTATTAACTCAAGAGGAAGGCTCTGGAACAAATGAAAGTTAATTGTTGAGATATCTGCTCCTTTTTTAATCAGTTTATCTGCAGTTTCAAATGTTTTATCAAACACTTCAAATTGAAAAGATCCAGTATCTCCCAGTATTCCTGCAAGTAGGGCAGTTGCCATTGGCTTTGTTATTGAAACACCCCAATCATCAAAAATATTACAAAGCATTTCACATACTGAGCTTGTTTTGTAATCAAGCAAACTCATTTCACCGAACCCTTTATTGGATGTGTGATTATCTATAACAATAACGGGTATCTTTGGTTCCGTGAAATGAGGATCTATAAAGAGCCGGGACCAGTTTGAAGTATCACAAACAATAAATAAATCCCATTCATTAAAAGCAAAGTCTTCAAATTTATGTGTTTCGATTTTTTCTGAACCTTCAATAAAAGATAGAAATGGTGGGATGTGATCTGGGCAGATTAATTTCACTGTCTTTCCCATATCCTCAAGCACGCGTCCTAAGGAAACAGCTGAACCGACAGTGTCGGAATCAGGATGATGATGACAGGATAAAAGTATCTTTTGGGCAGCGTTAATCTGATCTCGCATTACGGCAGACTCTGGGTAGTTCATTTTGATTTCTTTAGGGTCGCACTTGGAGTTGAAGATGGTGTTGGATAGTCATGTACTAATTTAAAAATATTGACCCCTGAAACATTCCACGTGTTTTCTATTTTACTCCAGCCAAAATTCGCAATCTCTGCTTTAGCATTATGTGTCGGGTCACATTTCTCAACTGGTAATTCACATGCTACAAAAAGCTGAGGGGCAATCGTGTCTTTTGTGTTTTGAGGATCAATCACTCTAAAGCGAGGATTCCCATCTAAGAAGTACTGATATGCGCCCTCATAGTTTCGCTCTGCAATTACCGCGAAGTTAAACGTTTCTGTTCCGCTTTGATTCAAAATAAAATCAGCAACCTCCGTTGAACGTGGTAATTGTCTATTCGGCTGATATTGAAGCGGTGATGCTTTGAGATTTACCCATACTAATAACATCAATGCTGCAACCGTCCACCACATGCCGCGAAATCGATATTTATGGGAAATATACCCAAGTACCGCACCTATCAATATAAAGGGAATAACGAACAAAAAGCCATAGTAATGATCATAAATCTGCTGTTTATAAAGTGCTAATCCCAGTAGCCCTGTCCCCAACCACACGAGAAGCAATAAAACAGCCTTTTTCTCTTTCGTAAACGCAAACCGACGTGCACCGTTCAACAAGAGAAATGCACTCGCGAGCACTGATAATGCAATCCACTGCCCGACCTCAGGTTCGTACCCTCCTACTAACCGGGTGGTTATTTCAGATAATTGAGGGAAAATGCCAGGCAAAGCCTTCCATGGCTTTATAGAAACGGTTGTTTGTCGCTCAGTAAAAAATACTTTGATGGCATTAAAGTTCATCCAATTGTGGCGATAATCAAAGATCGCCAATGGTGACATTAAGATTAGGAATAACACTCCTGCCAATACACTCCAGAGAAGAAACTGTTTATAAGGCTTTCTGTTCTTTACGATTTCAATAACACTCAACAACCAGAAAATCCCTACCGGCATAAAAAGGAGTAATGCTAGATAATGCGATTGCAAAGAAGCAGCCAAGGAAACTGCCGCAACAGGTATCCAGCGGTATTGTTTCTCATGCCATACTTTCCAAATAGCCCACATAGCAAGCAATGAAAAGAATGGAAGAATGTTCGGATTCCAAGAGGATCGACTATAGATAATGACAGTTGGTGATAACGCATAGATAAGCGCAGCTACGACTGCGGCTGTTTTTCCAAACCATGCACGCGTTACGAACCATACAAACCATACGGTGAAAATTCCAAGAAGCGCAACTCCTACCGCAGGTCCAACTGGTGAATAATTGGCAATAAACAAAAATGGTGCCATTAAATAGTAGTACAAAGGTCCGAGATACATATTTCCGATAGATGTTCCTGGACCAATAAGCATTATGTCCCCTTGTGTTAGAAACCTTCTGACAATAATGACATCTCGCCCCTCATCGCCTAAGAATGTTAAGTAATCTCCTATGCGGTAGAGTCGGCAAAAAGCAGCTACAAATAAAATGAGTGCGAGAATAAACGCTTCTGACTTATGTGCAACGCACCAGTTACGGAGCGATTGTATAAAATGAGCTAGTTTATTTATCGAAGCTTGAACCATAACTTAAATAAGTCTTTGAAACTTTGAATAATGACATTTAAATCACGACCAGTACCAGAACCTTTTGTTCTTGGATAGTGATTCACTGGTATTTCGACAATCTTGAACCCATATCGCTTAGATTTAATAAGGAATTCACTACTAATAAAGGCACCACGTTCGCTTTCCAGTTGTGGTATTTTATCAACCACTTTTTTAGAGATAAGTTTAAATCCACAATCAATATCGGTAACTTTCAAACCAAATAGCAAGAAGACCGCCATTTCCCATAATTTACTTGTTAATATTTTAAATGTTGAGACCTGTCTTTTTTTATAATACCCAACAACCAAATCAGCTTTTGTTTTTCGTTGGGTCTCAATAAAATTTGTTACCTCTGAAAAATCAAACTGTCCGTCTGCATCTGTAAATGTGATCCACTCATATGCTGCGTTATAAAGGCCGCTTTTTAGAGCGGCACCGTATCCTCTGTTTACTTCATGGTGAATGGGGCGTACATGTTTGTGTTTCTTGGCAATAGCATCAATTACCTTTCCAGTTTTATCTTTTGAACCATCATTAATAATGAGGATCTCCCATTTTGAAGCAACCGTTGGAAGAACTGTAATAGCCTTTTCTACCGTTTCAGTAATATTTGCTTCCTCGTTATAAGCCGGAAAAAAGACTGTCAGCTCTGGAACTTTCATGTTATGGCTAGTCTAGCACATACAACCCGTTACGTGGTACCATTGACCATGAAATTTCGTTCATACGCATTGGTTCTCTTAATGAGCCTAGTGCCGACGCTTATTTTGTGGGTACCCTTTTACTTCCAGCTCCCATCTGTGTGGGGTATCCCTATTCCAAAAGGTGGAATGCAGCTAATTGTTGGAAACTACGATGGTCCACTTTATATAGTAGTTGCGAAATCCCTCTACGCGAAGGAGCTCATTCTTGGAAACTTCTCGTTTAATCTTCCGTATGAATACTATGCGGCTCATTTTCCGCTCTTTCCACTTCTCATCAGGTTTTTTGCAACCGCAAGTGGTTATCCATGGGGAATGCTCATTACAACGGTTCTCGGCAGCTTCTTTGCGCACGTTATGTTTTATAAGCTCATCAAAGAGTATGTCTCCGAGGAACATTCACTCTGGCTTACCTTTGTGTTTGCACTCTTTCCAGCACGTTGGCTGATCGTACGATCAGTAGGCTCACCAGAGCCACTTTTTATAGGTGCAATTATTGCAGCACTATTCTATTTCAGAAAAAAGCAGTACTTGCTTGCCGGGTTATTTGGTGCAATAGCGCAAGCTACCAAATCACCAGGCATACTTCTTTTTATTGCTCTTTCAATCGCAGTCATTCTTCCTCGACTACATAGACTCGCGCTCACGAATGATTTGAAGAAATGGATACAAACATTCCATTGGAATGTAGTGTTTCTTTCGCTTATTCCATTATCACTTGCAGCGGTCTTTTATGGCTATCAGTTAACGTTTGGTGATTTTCTCGCGTATTTTAAGTCTGGAGATAATATCCATTTGTTCTTTCCACCGTTTCAGATTTTTAACTACAGCCAACCGTGGGTAAACACACATTGGCTTGAAGAAATAATTTTCATCTATTTATTTGGTGCTATTGGCATTATCAAGCTCTTAAGAGACAAAGACTGGGCGTTAGCAAGTTTTGTCGGAGTATACTTCTTTACTACGCTGTTTGTGTCACACAGAGACTTACTAAGGTACAGTTTACCAATGGTTCCATTCCTTATTGTTGCATTTCGTCGTGAGCTCGTTAAAAAGGAAGTGCTTATTGGTGGGGCTGTTATATTAATTCCAATCTTTTTATATAGTTATGCCTTTATCTCAAATAACATAATGCCGATTGGAGACTGGGGGCCATTTTTATAATGCGCTAACGAGCGAGAGGTTCAAGCCTGAGGTTCGTGGAAGGACAACTTCTTTTGCAAATAACGATTCTGTGTACGCTTCAAGTATTTCCTTTACCCCTACTCGCGTGGAGAACGCATCATGTAACACATCCGAGACATACATGAACTTATGGTCAGTCAGTTTATGGCTACTAAATGAATAGCCATACGGAAGCCTCAGTTGGAAACAAGAAACTTCTACATCAAGCAAATAATATGTAAAGAACCGATATGAGAGTCGAGACACCATTTCGTCTACAAATCTTCTGTCTGAAAAACACCCATTAATTGCATGGTTTTCGAGGACCTCTTGCTGGATAACACGAAAGATGCGGTCATTTGTCGTATCTCGTGGCGAGGAGAATGTCATTGGAATGGTATTAATGCCAGCGACTTTTCCGTACATTGGATTGCTAAAGATTTCTCTCGCGATGAGCACTTGATGGGGATCGTTCTCACTGCTCACAATTACTGCAGTCGCTTTACGGTGAGGGATTGATTGTTCGATGCGATCGTATATTCGGTGCAAGGTTGAAATTGAAGTTTTAAAGTCGGAAGGCATTCGTTTGTATAACCGTTCAAGCGGTGTGCCGGGTTCCATCTGCTTCATGCGAAAAAAGTGGAGCGCTTCTGTTAGATTTGTGTGCCTTCCTGCGGATCCAACAATCCCATACCGTGTGAGCCTTCGGTGATAGTCAGCAAATGAAAAAGGGACGGTTGAATCAACACCAAGAATCGCCTCTTCCACTGAACCATACTGAAAATATCTCTTAATGAGCCATTCGTCGCTATAGCGGACGATAGTCTTTTTTTCCATATCTTTCGTATTGTATGCCTACATCTTCGTATTTACAGCTATTTTTGCAAAATAGAGAGACTTTGAGAGAAGTCGTGGGCGACAATAGCACAACGGTGAGTGAAAGGATACGAAGAATGCAAATTTCAAGACACTGGAGAATGAATCCGCAGCGGTACCGTCTGCAAGGAGTCAGATACGCAAATGGTGAAGTAAGCCTCCAGGCGAGACCAAATCCGCCTTCCGGCAATGTAGAAACAATTGACCAACAGACGAAGCAAAGCGAAACAGATACGAGAAGCGTCATCTCACCCGTTGAACAGGTCGCGTCTTAACACGCGACCTATATTTTGCCTATAGCAAATAAAAAGAGTATAATTACACATCGGTTTTGAATGTATAGCAAGGAGGCTATTGTGAGAAAAATCGATATTTTGTGCCTGAATCGGTACACTGAGATGCTCGCGGTACTGGTGAATAGGCTCAGTGAGCGTACCGGGAAAATCGTTTCCGGGTGTTTGGAAGCCCGTCCTGAATCCTTGTCCTTTTATTTCCAAGAGGACCCAGACGTGTTCGTCCTGGACGTTTTGGATGATGAGTCATTGGATGAAGCGGAGCAGTTTCTTGTCAATTCAGGCGATTTCAACTTATTGCGAAACGTCCCGACCATTGTAATGGTGGGCAAAGGACTTGACCCGCAAATAGTTGAACCGAAGATTCGAAAAGCCGGGGGCGGCATTCGCCCATATACGTTTTTTGTGAGGGGTCATGGTGACATTGAAATTTTGGCGCAACACGTCACGATGGCACTCCCGCAGCCGGCATAGAGGTTCCCCTGTGGAATCAGCCGTGCGAGACACGATAATCGCACGGTTTTTTTGTGCAAAAAAATTATTTCTTTTTATTTCTCCAGATCACGCGGCTATACATGAAGTAGTTATACGGAAGCACTAAAAACGCGACGACGAATCCTAATACCAGAAAATCGTATTTCTCCCCAACCAAGCGGACTCCGAGCGGACCGAACACTGATTGAATAAGCAGTGCTCCGGCTGATGTTATATTAAACTCAATAAACTTCTTTGCAATTTCGCCGAGTCCTGAAATCTTTTTGTCCCTAAATGTCCAAATATTATTGAATGTAAAATTATTAACAATCGCTAATTCCGTAGACAAAAACCACGCCAAAACTTCGACAAACCCAATGGAACGAAAAACTCGAAGCAATACCAAGTTGATCAAAAACCCGGTAAATCCAACAACCGCAAATTTGAGCAATTTCTCGCTTGCTCTTAACCGAAGAAGCAGAACAACTTTGTATGTCGCAACCATTTCTTTCAAGCTGAATTTAGAGGTTTCCTCTTTTCGAGTACCAAATTCAATTGGTACTTCAACTGTTTTCTTTGCAAGTTTGACAGACTGATAAAACAAATCCACTTTAAACGCAAATCGATGTAATTCCATTAAATGATCAAGATCAATTTTATCGAGGACACCTTTTACGCGTGTTAAGCGAAATCCTGTTGTCGTGTCGTGTAATGATGGAAGAAATAACATTACGCGAGCAAATAAATTACCCCAATAACTCACAGCTTTTCGATGCCATGCCCACTCTTTTGGGATTGAACCTCCAGGAATATAGCGACTACCAATTACATAATCAGCACCTTCTGAATATGCATGGACAAGATCGGCAACATATTTTGGATTGTGTTGAAAGTCAGCATCCATCTCAATAGTTGCATCGGCTTTCAATTCGTGCATGGCGTGCTTCATTCCTCGAACGTATGCCATACCAAGACCCGCTTTTTGTCCAGATAATAAATGTACATTCTTGTGCTTTAGAGACGCCTTTTTCACAATATCACCAGTACCATCTGGTGAATTATCATCAACTACGAGTAAATGCATTTCTACATTTTTAATCCGAGGGAACTCTTCATTGACAAGTACATCAATCATTCGAGAAATATTTGAAGCCTCGTTATACGTAGGGATGATTACTACAATTTTACTCATGGCATTATTGAAGTTGCCGCAGCAAAGAGCATTCCCTGTATTACAAATAGTGCAATCAATGGAACAACGAGAACGAAAAACGCTTTTGTTTTGGTAATTTTATAGTGTACTGAGATACCAACAACGAGCAAGTATAAACTGTATAGTCCAAAAAACCCTCCAACGACTGGAATCCATCCGAACAATGAGAGAGGCGCTCGAGAATAAGTGAATGTTTTGTATGCGTTCCAATAAGTGCCTTTTAATCTACATACACGAAACCACAAATGAAGCGCTCCTGACCAAACAAATCCAAGCAAAACAACTAATATTGCAGATAAGAAGAATGCAGGCAATAATTCTAAAAACTGAGGTCTATCATCCGGACTAAATACACCCTGCAACTGGTTTTGAAACAATGGATAGAGAAGAGTAACCTCAAGTAACCCCATAACTGATGCAATAACAGATAAAACAATTGAATAGGTGAATGCTGGCTTCCACCCTTTTTCCTTCTCAATACCTTTATAAAAAGCAACAGGGGTTCTAAGAATGCTTTTTGTCTTCTCTACAAATTCTTTTGGGTCAAATGTTAACTCCATACGCTAATTGTATGGCAAATTCCCAAAGTGTCAAAGAGAGAAGTTCGGTATACTAGCAGTATGAAGATTGATATCCTAAGTCTATTTCCTAAAATGTTTACAGGTCCTTTTGATGACTCGCTCATGGCACGTGCACAAGCAAAGAAGCTTGTAACAATCACTATTCACGATTTACGACAATTTGGTCTTGATGAGAGAAAAACCATAGATGACAGACCGTACGGAGGAGGCGTCGGCATGCTTATGATGATTGAGCCAATTGAGAAAGCGATTCACAAACTTACTAAAAGAAAGTTACTCTCCAACCCGTTCCGGAAAAAGAAAACTCGTGTAATATTGCTGACTCCGAGAGGAAAGAGATTTACTCAAGAAAAAGCTCAGGAATTATCAAAGCTTGATCACTTAATCTTAATTTCAGGAAGATACGAAGGATTCGATGAGCGCATCCATGATCACCTCGTAGATGAAGAGTTGTCCATTGGTGACTATATACTCATGGGCGGAGAACTTCCGGCAATGGTTGTTACGGAAACGGTTGTCCGCCTCGTTCCTGGGGTAATACAAAAGGAGGATGCAACTAAATATGAAAGTTTTAGTGATCCAAGATTGCTTGAAGCCCCTCAATACACCCGGCCCGAAAATTACAAAGGATGGAAAGTACCATCTGTATTATTAACTGGCGATCACAAAAAAATTAATGAGTGGAAGAAAAAAATGGCACAGGAGAAAACTTCAAAAAACAGACCAGATCTTATTTAGACTCTAGATTTTGGTAAATAACTTGCAAAAGTATTGATCGAAGTTTCATCCCTCCACGATTACTTTGTAAGAAATTGATTTCATTCTGTGCCTTTTCGGGATCTGTATATGAAATATATGCGAGTAGTAAATCTCCCCACTCATGAGACACGGGGTTTCCATCGCGGTAAATATCATTCACGACTGCGTCATAGTTGGTGAATGATGATAAGTATTGAGAGGCGGGCGTAATTGGAAGGAACTGAATTCCGTATATGTGCATTTTCTCTCCACTAAACCATGTTGCAAAATCTCTTTTCCCACTCCAAACAAGTGATGCCATTGGGTGTGCATACCCAGCAGGGAAAGGATTATTGTTTCCAAACCAGTATGTTTTTGTTCCTAACAACTCTTGTGAAAAAAGCCAGTATGCCAAGTCTTCTAATTCTGTGTCACCTGTAACAACAGCCCACTGTTGAAGTGCATACCATGCGTTCAATGCTTCACTCGTTGATTCTTGATTGTTACCATCACCGAAGTTTGCTTGACCATCGGCCCACGAATGACTTTCGTACGGTGAAAAGTTGCGGAGATACGGATGCCGTTTACTTGCTCTATCAGTTTCAGCGATGTCATGAATCATTTCTAGTATTTGCTTATCGAGCCAATTGGCTGATTCTGGTTTTTCGCGTCTCACGATAGCTGCTGCGCGAATATAATATGCCCAATGAAAATGGTGATCATTTCCATTCTCATGTCCAAACTCAGGGTTATTTGCAATCAACATTTTCTTTTCATCAGAATAAGTCAGTTCTTGTAACTGCCTTCGCAAAATGTCTTCAATTTTCGCAAGAAGTAACTGTTTAGATTCATCTTTCTTGTAGAGTTGCGCAATCTGAAATGCTGAAGACAATGCACCCAGATATGTTCCTTTAAAGTACACTCCAGGTGGTTCCTGCTCAAGCAATATTGCCTCAGTATCTTTTTCTAAAGCCTCGATAATTTCTTCTCTATATGTAGTATTTGAAATTTCCAAGAACGTATTCTTTAAGACCGGCTTGGGCGCAGTAACAGTAAAGCTATCAGCAATTATTAACTGTAAAGTTCCAAGGGCTGAATTATAAGAACCAATAAATGGAGGCTTTTCAATGATAGCCGTTTGGTGGTGCGGCATGATCGCAATTGGGGTAGTCTTTTTGTTTTCAGTCACAAAACGTAATGTTGTATTAACAGTCGTCTTGTCTACCGCTCGATCAGCTGCTGTAAATTCTATTGGATCCCATGGTATGTTTGTTAAGCTCGTACGTTCAAATTCAGGCTCGATTGGGAAAATGGTTAATCTGAACTTTCCAGGTTCAAAAGTTTGTAACGCATATCTAGTTTGTGCCGCAGCATCGCATGATAATTGAACACCCTCAAACTGTTCCATGAACAGAAATGGCGATCCTAAAGTCATTCGGACAAAACCTTCCGTTCCATTTGCAAGACTTATTTTCAGCAGCGTAGACCAATCTGAATAATTGACTATCTCAGTCTTTGAAATATCAGAACCAAACACTAACGTACATTCAGATGAACCAGACCCATATACAGTCCTTTCTACTGCTTTGACTTCAGGGATTGAAACAACAACACCTTTCTTCTCTAGTTTATAAATACCTGGAAAAGCAAACACATTAGCACTAGGGAAGGAATACAAACTACTCATCCATGAGTTTGTTCGTTTAGGCTGGTTCCTATGAATTTCCACTGTTGAAGTAGAGGGTGTATTTGCTTTCGGAGTTAAACCAACACTGGCAATGACGCCGACAAGCAATGTTGCAATACCTAGTAGCATTACTTTTTTAATCACGAATAATAAGTTTGTTCCAGAAATCAGTCAGGGTGTCTGCTGGTCTTTTTGCAGTAGTGTTCTCAACCCATTTAACGTCTAAAATTTCCCCATTTAAAAAAGCTGACCCTTCCCCTTCATCGACAAAGCCAAATAACAATTCGTAATTCAGCTCTCCTCCAGGATTTACCCCATCGACTTTGCTAATCCCGATATAACGAACTGTATAAGTTAAGCCAAGTCTTGTACTCAAGGCTTCAAACGACTTGGCATGCTCAATTTCACTTAGACGATGAGCAGGCAATACAGTTTTTAACTTTACATCCTTATCTGCAAAAATAACTGCCACTTTTGAGTTTTGCGCTAAATTGCTTCCAACACTCACATTTATCGAATCTACAACCCCATCTCTCGGGGCTCTAATTTCAAGAAGCTTTACGTTATTTTTTAAGACTTCAGCTTCAGTTTGTGCAGATAAATTTTCTGAGGAAAACTGACTTAATGTGCTTAATCTACTTTCTAGTAACTCATCTCTCAATCTTACAAGGACATCTCCTTCTTTTATTGATTGGCCGCTATTGACCATCACCTCTTCTACGGTTCCAGCAACCGCGTTAGATACTATTAGTTCATCTTTATTGATAGTTAATGAAAATTGATTAGCGTTTAGTCGCAATGAGTTAGTTTTGCGAGCGAGTGACAACCCTGCAACTGCAAAAACTGCGATGAATACGACAACAAGATATATTGTGTTTAGGATTGTCTTTCTCATATATTATTTAGTATTGCATTTTTACGTTCACCATTTATGAACAGTACTAATAAATACATGTTCCATGCAGCCAGTGCAGAATAGAAAACAGTAGCCCAAAAGTCTATTGGATTATACCATCCCATAATCAAGCTCAGTATTGTCAGTGCAATTAAGAAGACGTGTGGCCAGAGCCACTTCATAATTGGGTCAGATTTCTTTTTCTTGGCAGCAGTAGCAACCCATTCGTTTCGGCTACCCCGCATTACAGCTACAAGGGCTAAAATATATGGATAAAATGAAGCTAGTGATACTGAAATTGTCGAAATTCTAATCTTACCTAACAATAGCCAGCTTAGAAGATAGTACATCGAAACGTAAGGTAAATAGTGTATCAGCCAGACTGCAGAACTATTTGCATTTAGTGGCTTAATTTCGAATAGAAGATAAATGATCGGAAATAAAAGATATGCCAGTATCGTGATAGAAACGAAATAGTATGAGTTTGATAAAAAGTACTGAAGCTTCTGATCAAGTGTCAGGTGGATTGATGCAAGTGGATTTCGCTCAAAAAACATGGATAGCCCTCCGGTAGCCCAACGAAGCTGCTGCTTGAAGTAACTTTCAATTCTATCAGGGGCCATTCCTTCAGCAAGTATCTCGTTCACAAAAATTGTTTTTAAACCTAACTCATGCAATTTATATGACGTCCAGATGTCTTCTGAATGTGAAACCTGTGCGATACCCCCAATTTTATCAATAGCGCTCCTCCTGAAAATCATATTTGTTCCGACACAGAAAGCTGAGTTGCTCAGGTTTTTGGCTGGGCAAACATACTTATAAAAAATTTCTTGGGCCTGAGAAGTACCTTCAGCGATAAAATTATGTGTGTTTGTGAAATATTGAGGGGACTGAACCATGGCTACCTCAGGGTCTGACATATATGGTATTAATTTCTTAATAAAGTTGCTCTTCGGAACTTGATCTGCATCAAGAATCACAAAAAAATCGGCATCACTTGCGATACGTAAACCGTTATTAACATTGCCCGCTTTTGCAAACTTGTTGCTTTCGCGAGATACGTATCCAATAGATAACTCATCACACATTCTTTTTATTTCAGCAGAGTTACCATCATCTAAAATAAAAACCTTATGGTGATAGTCGATATTCTTAGCAGCAATTGCTGTTTTCAAAACAATGTTTGCAGGCTCACCCGCAACAGTTACTAGGACATCAACAGTCGGCTTCGTTTTCATAAAGGATTTGTTTTTCAGAAGATTAGTTGAGTTATGATGTTTAGGTACAAGAACATCAAAAAGGATAGTAAACCACAAACCCATGATCGAAAATATGCCAATGAAATCAGAGATTAATAGAAAAACATACAAAATAGGATTATCTGCGTTTACTGGATTAAATGCATAGCTCATATATAACCCAACTGCAGCAGGCGCCATAAACAGGAAAAGGATTGTAGTATTTGATAGGTGCTTTGCTTTTAAAATTAATTTTTCCATAGGTGTTTTATAAACTGTACGGTAGATATTGAGAGCAATACTCCAAGACCAAGAAATTGTAATGGCCAGTACCAAACTGGCCAGTTGTTGGTCAATGTTACTTCGGTACCATTAAAGTTTGTTAAATCTACTTTCATATAATTAATACTAGTTGGTTGTATCTTCAGATTGGGATTACTGATAACCCAATTTGAATCATAGTTCTGCATTATTAATAGTATCGGATGGGAAAATTGTGAAGCAGACCCAAGCGAAGAAAGTTCTAAAATATTTGTGTCCTTGAATTCTAGGTTTACCGGGACTATTTTGGCCGAACGAACTAACTTAGCATATGTTGATACTTGCTGATCCCATTGTGTATATGTGTCAGCGTTTAGAGTTGGAGTTGAGAGCTTCACATTTTCTATATTAGAAAGATCCTCAGATTCAACTAAAAAAGCATATGAGATGGGCTGCTTATTTTGAATAATAGAATAAGATTTATTGTTACCCTCAAGTCTGTCTACAACCGTAAATATGTCTGGTGCGTTAGTAACAATCTCAACAAGTCGCGAGTTTGTAGGAAGAACTAAATATTCAACACCCTCGACTGCAAGATAGTCCTTAATAAGTTCCATCTTCTTTTCGGATAATCCCGTGTAGGCACCTTCCTCTGCCATTAAGCCGGAGAACCGCAGAGATAACGGGCTTGGTAAAAGATGTGTGTTATACGACCCTGCCATTCTTACGTTTGGTTCAAAATAACTTGCTTCGGAATCATTACTATAGAAAACGCTTCCTTTTATTTCTTTATCGTGAAAATAAGTAACCGGGCTTATGACGTTGTTTGTAGGAAGTGAACCAAAATCACTAGCAACCTGAACTGCGTTTACACTAACGATCCCCAGGAACACAGCAACAAGTGTTAGAAATTTAATTGATTTTTTGTCTACAAATAACCTATCTATAACAAAAGCAAAACTTACTATTAACAATATGCCGACATAATACATCCCACGAGTGAACTGGGTTTGATATATAAAACCAGGCAAATATCCTTTTGTTGCAAAAATGACAGCTAAAATATAAACGATACAGAAAGAGAGAATAATTTTCGGCTGATCTGGTATGGTTTTCCACCGCAACACACAAATTCCAATCGATAACACTAGCAGCATCATGATTGGCAAACTGAGTCCATAATAATCGCCAACCACAGCATTAAAAGCGAAAGTCACAGAGGTCAAATACGGGTTAGAAAACTTGACCGGCACAATTAAGTAATTAATAAAAAATGAAGAAGCAGCTATTAAGCTTACTCCAGCGGAGTATAGTCCTGTTTTTGAAAATAATTTTTTATAGAAAAGAAGTGAAAAGAAATGCAAACCAAACATTACAATACCCAAGACAGGATGAAGGCTCCAAGAGTAACCAGCAATTGCGCTTAAAAGGATCCACTGCTTGTTCGCTGACTTCGTTAGGTAAAAGGATAAGTATAGTAACAGATAAACAGCAGGAAAAAAGATTGTATATTCTTTCACAGCAGCCCACTCTTGGGATATGTTAAACGACAAGATGGTTACACACAAAGCAACTATGGCGGAAATATTGAAAACTCTTAACATTGCGTAGAGAACAACTCGCAATGAAATAAAAATAAAAGCAGTAGAAATGAGAATAGCTTGCGAAGCAGATATCTTTAAGAAAATTGTGAGCACTGCAGCTGTAACATGTGGAATGTACTGATATAGTCGCCAGTAATTGATCCCATTCGCCCAGATGTGATCCCATGAGACTATTCCATGCTCAAGTATCGAACGCACGCGAAAAGCTTGATATATCCAATCCTGGTAGCCTGTGGCCAAATAATTGTACTTACTATACTGTCCAATTAAAAAATAACCCATTGCGACAATTGCAAACAAGAACAACACTTCAACTATTAAAACTATGTATTTGTTGAAGAAATTTTTCATAAACGAATTAAATTCTATGGGATTTCAGAAGTGTTTTTCAATGGGCATATAACTAAGTCAAATTATTTAGAAACGAATGTTGGGGTAGATTAATTAATATGCACGAACTGTCTTCTTCATCTTTTTCGAAACTCTTGTTGTTCCAACTGCGATTCCACTTACAGCAATGAGTATTAATAAAAGTCCACCTCGGTCCTCAGAAAATGAGTCTGCAATACTGTATGACTGACTTGTTACAGATGCAGCTTCGTTTGTAATCTCCTGACTGTAAACAGTTTGAGGCAGAGCCAAGAAAAGGATGAGTAAATATGGTAAGAAAATGGTAAGAATTTTTTTCATGAATTGTCTTTACTTTGGTTTACAACAATTAAAAGTGAGTGCACACTATACCAGAAAATGAGGTTAATTTCAAATCTATAGGATTTGTCTTTAAATATTAAAACTAATAAAAATATCAGTTTCTTTAATTGAATTAGTAAATACTTGGGCTTTACAAGGATGTTATAATGAGAATCTACGATGAAAGGAGTTGTACTCGCAGGTGGTAAGGGCTCACGGCTATACCCACTTACATACGCAACGAATAAACACTTACTTCCCGTGTTTAATCAACCAATGGTGTTTTACCCCATACAAACCCTTGTGAAGGCCGGCATTACTGAGATACTTGTTGTAACAGGCGGACCTCACGCTGGACACTTTATACGAGTTCTAAAGAATGGAAAGGAACTCGGCGTTAGTCACTTAGAATATGCATATCAAGAAGGTGAGGGTGGTATATCAGAAGCGCTAAAACTCGCTGAGGATTTTGCAGACAATGATAGTATTTGTGTGATATTGGGAGATAATTGCACTGATGCAGAAATTAAAACAAATGTCAGTGCTTTTAAAGATGGTGCACTCATTTTCCTAAAGGAAGTGCCAGACCCAGAACGATTTGGTGTACCAACATTAGGAAAATCTGGGGAAGTAATGGAAATTCAAGAGAAGCCAAAAAAACCGGCATCACCGTACGCAGTCACTGGTCTTTATATCTATGACAACACGGTGTTTGATAAAATAAACCAAATAAAGCCTTCACAAAGGGGAGAGCTTGAAATCACCGATGTAAATAATTTGTACATCAAGGAAAAGCGGATGAAATCAACAATACTAGATGGCTATTGGCGTGACGCAGGAACTTTTAAGACACTGTTTGAAGCAAATAATTATTGGGCACACAAACAGTAACGAAAATAAACATGATCACACAGAATAATCACTTAAAAAGCAATAATACGGGTAAAACGATACATGATTCGTTTGATGAAACAAGCAATAAAAAACCTATTGTTGACAGAACCCTTTATAATCAATCTCTATGAAACTTGAAATAATTAGCGCAGCAATCTTAATGTTTAGCGGATTTTTCAATACCGTAACAAGTACTCTGCAGGATTCAGAATATGTACCTGTTGAAGAAGTGTCATATGTAACAGACGAAAATGGAAACCAAGTTGCGATAGAAACAAGTCGTTATGACTGGCGACGAAGGCGAAGAGCAACACCGCAACCGAGCGCGACTGCTACTGCAACAGCCCGCCCTACGATAATGGCTACTGCTACACCAACTCCAATAAAGACAACACCATCCCCTGTTGCACTTCCTTCTACGCAGGGAAGGCTCAAGTGGGGTGCTGCTTTCCCTGAATGGCAGCCAGAAGCTGTCGGTGCTTTTGAAAGCATGATCGGTAAACCAATTGATTACTATGCAACATTCGTTCATTGGGGAAATGAGAAAGATTTCCCGATGCTGTACTCTGGCGTTGTCCGGGATGCAGGAAAAACAATGGTTATCTTCTGGGAAGCAAAAGACTACAATGTCCCTTCTGTAAATCAGACTCAATATAATTTCGATGCAGTTCTAAGTGGAAAGTGGGATAGCTACTTTACACAATTTGCGAAAGACGCACGGACATATGGTGGTCCAGTCATTTTAATTCCATATAGCGAATCTAACGACAATTCTGGTCCGTGGGGCGGACAAGTAAACGGGAACACTGTGGAAAAGTTTAAACTAGCTTATCAATATATTACGAAATTCTTTAATGATGCTCCGAATGTTAAGTTTGGATGGGCAATGAATAACGTCTCTTCCCCACAGACTGATGATAACAAGATCGAAAGATATTACCCTGGAGATGAATATGTTGATATTGTCGGAGTTGATGGATTTAATTTCGGTACTCCATGGCAAACATGGGATCAGGTATTTGGATCAGTATTAACAATGTTATCCCAATACAACAAGCCAATACTTATTGCTTCAACAGCATCTAAAGAAGGTCCAGAAAAGCCACAATGGATCATTGACGGGTTTGGCACGCAGATTAAAAAATACCCACTTGTCATCGGATGGGTCTGGTTCAATGAACGAAAGGAACGAGATTGGAGAGTTAATTCCGATGCCGCAACACTCGAAGCATTCAAGAAAGTACTTCCATAAGGTATAAAAAACCTGAGGAGATGTCTCCCCAGGTTAATTCAACAAATCACAGTCTTCTGAATCGCATTAGCCTACCTGTTTTGTAGGCTCCAATTCTTCAACACGAGGTGCTACAATCCTCATCCCTACATATTGAGCGCCGGTAGGAACTGCTAGAACAAGCACCAGTGTCAGCAGATTTAAAACATTATGGCGATCAGTCATTACGAAGCATTGGAACAATCCAGCCGTAATCACCGTTAGCGCTACTGCCACTCCTAATTCCCATCGGCTCACAGGCATACAGATATGGTCGCTTGGTTTTGTGCCGTGCAGTGAGAGGTCATACAATACGACTAGTAACCAGCTTACAGCTACCCCCAATACGCAGATGAAAATGGCGGACACAAAGTCAGCTTTACTTACAGATAAAAGTGCCATCAGACTCCAAAGCAGCTGGCTCGGCAACATTACGAGAAAAACGCGAGCTGTGAGATTGCGCAGATTATGACCTTGCATACCGACTAGTTCTTTCCACGCGGATGGCCGTAAGCCAAGCAGGTAAAACACAGTGACCGGAAATGCCCAAAAGATAATATATAGAACACCTAAACGACGTACAGGATTCATTTCATCCTCACTTTGAAATTGAGAAAGGCTAAACGATAGAGAAGTTTATCACGAAGAATCGGCGCAATCCAATGCTTAGTTCATTAACGGAAGCACTTCACGAACAGGCTTAACTGTTATGTTTTGAGCGTCTAAGTAATTAACAATTTCAGTTAACATTGCAGGAGTAGTTGAATACTGAGAACCTGACCCATCAATTGGGTGGAAGATCAAGATTAACCATGTCTTCCCTGCTTTTGCTGTGTCAATCCATTGTTTAACGGTTTCAATTGAGGTGTTTACTTCAAGAGATTGTCCTTTGAGAGCATACTTATCGCTAGACTTCAACGCGTAACCTGGCACAACGCTTCGAGCAGAAGTCATTCCAGCAGCTTGCATCATATTTTGAATAGTTGCATTGTAGTTACCGTATGGATACGCAAAGCTTGTAACTGAAGAAATACCCATGCCAAGGATTTCTGAGATTGATCCATTAATTTCAAATTGAGCATCTGCTTCAGAAATAGATGTTAATGAGGCGTGTGTGCGTGAGTGAGCCCCGATTTCATGCCCTGCATTTTGCATTTCAATAAGTTGTGCTGGGGTGACATAATCAGCGACTTCGTTTAATCGAACATTATCAACGGAGAGTTCTCCGTTTGATGCAATCAAATGGAACATTGTCAGTGATTTTACGTTTTGTGGTGTAGCAAAAGTAACTTCGGCAGTATTCCAATTACCATTTGTCTGACCAAATGTAGCTAGATCTGCATACTGAATAGAATCATCTGCCATAGTGTATCTGACTGTAAGCTTGCTTTCTGTGTTTGAATTGTAAGCATCACGGTATATATACGTGGTGCCAGATTCAACAGTGACATCATCAAAGTACCACTTCGCATCCCCGTCAGAATATCCAGCTAAGGCAACTTTTACTGCATTCGGTCCATCAACTCCGACTGCTGGGTAAGTAAAGCTCGCACTGTTAGTACCCCAATTTCCTCGATTCCAGTTGTTAGGATTTCCATTTCCAGCATCGGATTCAAGAGAATTATTAGGAATTAGGTTTGGAGTTGAATTGTTTAAAGTGAACTGACTGACTGCATAAAAAGTACCTTTCATCCCTTTGCTGTTTAAGATTGGCATTGCATTGGTGTAGTGAGAAATAACACCATCGTCAAACGTTAGCGATACAATTCCTTCAGAGAATCGATCAGATTCAACAGTTTCAGTTGAAGTAACTGAATACTTATCAACAGTGAGTTCCCCTGTCCCTTGTAATAAATGGAAGATCGTCATTGAAACTGCGTTTACAGGTGTTGCAAAGCTTTGAGAGAAGGTTGCCCAATTTCCGTTAGATGATGGAACAACTCCAAGTGCTGAATATTGTACGGAATTATCTGCAAGAGTGTATTGTGCAACAACGTAGCTTGTTGTGTTTGATTTATATGAATCAGAGAAAACATAATTATCTGAGTTAGCAACAACTGCAACATTTTCAAATACCCACTTAGCATCTCCGTCTGTATAATTTGTAACTTCAATCTTTGCTGCCTTTACTCCATCAATACCGCTTACTGGGTATGTAAAAGTGGCAGTATTCGTACCCCATGAGCTACTGGTCCAATTTGCAGGATTATTTCCACTACCTGCAATTTCAAATGATGGGTTCAAAACAATGTTTTGTGCTCCAGGGACTGGAGTAGGTGTAACTGTAGGCGTTGGTGTGCTTGTTGGTACAAGAGTTGGTGTTGGGGTAACAGTAGGCGTGCTTGTTGGCGTCACTGTTGGAGTAGCGGTAGGTGTTGGTGTAGCAGTAGGCGTGTTTGTTGGTGTTGCTGTAGGAGTCACAGTCGGTGTTGGTGTCGGGGTTGAATTTGAAACAGTGACAGAAACTGTTGAACTTGTTTTTGTGTTTCCAGCTGCGTCTCGAGCAATTGCAATAAGAGTATGAGAGGTATTACTTAAGGCAGTTGTATCGACATAAAAATCAAATGGTGCAGAAGTCATCTCTGATCCATAATTCACGCCATCGAGTTTGAGTTGAACACCTGTGACAGCTACATTATCGCTTGCAGATACCTTAACTTGCATGGTGCCGGATACTGTTGCGTTATTCGCAGGAGCAGTGATTGAAACAGTCGGACTAACGGTGTCTTTTACAGAAAGTGTATATAAATCAGTATTCAAATACCCTACTTTGTTTAATAAATGCAGTACGCTGACTTTCACTGCATTTGCTGGAACAGTGAATGTAACTGTCTTTTTCTTCCAACTGTTTGACGCTGCAACCTTTCCAAGTGAGGCATAAAGAAAAGTTCCATCTGCCATTGTATATTCAGCCTCAAGAGCTGTTTGTACATTTGATTGATAATAATCGCTAAATGTATATTCCTGCCCAGGAGTTACCAGTACGGGATCAAACTGCCATGTCGCATTACCGTTTGTACGCTGGGTCATTTGCAATCTGAGCCCGTTTTCTCCATCATAACCGGCTGCAGGATATGTGGCGGTTGTTGTGTTTTTTCCAAAAATAGCAGTTTCCCACTGTGATGGGATAGATGGATTGCTTGATGCAACTTCTACTGATGGATTTGCGATAGTTGTTGTTGGTGCTGGCGTTGCAGTCACTTCGGTTTGAACTGAAAGCACTTCAGGAGCTGGAACGAGTGCTGCTTGTACGTGCGTGTAAAGCACAATAATTCCAATCATAAAAACAAAGACCGCCATAAGGGTTTGTGAAAAATGTCTGCTTGAATAATTAATTATATTTTTAATTTAATTTTTCATGTTTTATGATTTTGGTTCATTTTTACATTCAACATCCCGTGCATAATCAGCGCTCACATAGTTAAGAAGTCGAACATTTTGTTCTTCACGACCTCTATAATCC
>DJCV01000004.1:0-25196 GCA_002430735.1 Candidatus Woesebacteria bacterium UBA5941
AGATGTGTATAAGAGACAGGATCTAGAGAGAGTAAAGAGTCTATTTTATAGGAAAAATTCTTGTTTAAAATAGGTTTGGGCACCGGAAAAACTAAAGTAATAATCTGATTAAGTAGACTTTCAACATATAAATGAGATTTAATAACAACGGATAAAGGATCATCTGTCTTTTTTATCTGATTTTTCAAAAAAAGATCCGTTTCATTCAGTGCTTTTTTACTTAAACGAATAGCAGTTTTTTTGGTTAATGAATGTCGCCTTTTTGAAATCTCAGACATGGAGAGTTAATTGTAATACGATCTGCGTTTTATGTCTGCTCCCTTTAGTTGACGCATTTAGAAACCGTCAAATTGAGTTTGGATTTAGCTTTCAGAACCTTCAATGTTAAAACTCCGGCAGTTTAGTTATAGTCGTCTAGCTCGAATTTTCTAATTTTTTGAAGTTTTTCATTGTCTGAGATACAACGAGAAACACCTCTCGTAATTGCCAGCGATTGAATGGTTCAGGAGTTTTTAGAAGGTTAGAATCTCTTGCTCTACTTGTTGAAGTGTAGTTATGAATTCGGGATGAGCGGTCAGGACTCCTCTCTCGGCATCTCCTTTTGTAACACTATAAAAAATCAACTTTACATAGACTATCTGATTAGTACTCTTATCGAAAGTGTAGTAAACCTTTACCCATGCAGCCCCTGGCTGGAAGTACTCTTCAATTGATCCCCATACTCTTGAACCTAGGTTATATCCTGTTACTTCTTGAACTGAGCAACCAAATGCGCTTGCACATGTGGTTAGGGGCTGCGTACCGACTTTTATCTTTGGGAAATTATCTACTTCTTTTTTCAAATCCACCTTCCACTCTGAACCCTCATAACCACTAGTGTAAACAGTATTATTTGGTTCGTATTTATATGAAATAATATCTAAGTTACCAATAGTTTTAGAGTGATATTTTACAGTACCCATCTTATCAACATACTGTATGTCACCATTGAAGATTGTCTGTAAGTATTCTTGAGCCTGCTCAGAAGTAGCTACTTTCGGACTTACTGTTGGTCTGGTGTTTGAAAACTGAGATGTGTTGTCATATCTCCCTTGTGCAGCAAAAGCAATCAGTACTAAGACAGTCACAACAACAACGCACAAGAATAAGGGTGAGCTTTTGAACTTTATGTTCGCCATGGATTGACTATATCAAGGTCCGAAACGTCGCGCGAGGGGTGTTAAAAATGAGGCTAAAAATGTGGTGCCCATATCATACAAGCTTCGAGATTGGATTGTAACAAACAATGCAGCTTTTACGCTTACTGAAAGGTTTTCGCTTAATCAATAAATTGGGCGACATATCCCGTTTTCTTCACAGTTTCAATAATTTTATCTTTTTTAACTTTTTCTTCATCATATTCAATTTCACTCTCCTGCTTTGCATAATTAGTTTTGGCGACTTTTACACCATCTAAATCTTCTAAATCAAAATCGATATTCATTGCACAAGAAGTACAATGCATACCTTCAATTTTTAGTTTCCTTTTAACTACTTTACTCATATAACTTCAATAACACCCGTATACATTCCCATAGAACAAGCAAAACGGATCTTTCCTGTCTTTTCTGGCGTAAATGTAAATGTGTACGTTTCATTTACTTGCAAGTTCTTGCTAATACCGAGAGTAGGAATCCTAAACGCCGAAGCACAACTATATGCATCTTTGCCAACAAGTTTGACGGTTACAAGTGAACCCTTTCTAACCTTGATATAATTTGGTGAGTAACCTCCTGCATGTACGGTAATCTCAATAGATTGACTTTCTGAAACTTCACTAGAAATCTGTTCGTCGTTACTTTTCCTAAAACCGCTATTAAAGGCCTCTGTTACGCTTTGAGAATTTATTGGAAAGCCAAATGCAATTAACGCTCCATTGATTGAAGTTAAACCAAGATAGATGACTGCGACAGCCGCTATTTTTAGAAATTTCGTTCTAAAATTATCGCCTAAAACACTTGTGATCCACCCGATGCCAAAAAAGAGCGGTGTTGTCCCCAATACGAAAGTTGCCATTATTGCAGCTCCTGCAAAAGGACTTGCACTACTAATCGCAAGTGCTTCCATTGCGAGCGTTGTGCCACACGGAATAAAGATGGTCATAGCGCCTAAAAATGCAGGCGCAAAGAATTCTTTGCTTTTTGATTGATTTCGTACTCTTCTCGTTAAAAATCGTGGGGGCTGAATAACGGTATATCTAAAGATCGGATGGATATTGAGCAAATTTAAAGCGACGGCAACCATATAGAGTCCTGCGACTAACTGCATAATTATCTGTACCGTCTGATTAATTCCAATCGCGCCACCGAAAGCACCTAACAGAAACCCTAAAGCAGCATAAGCAATAAGCTTTACGGACAGAAACGCTAACGTTGGAAGAAACGGGTTTCGTTTATTAATATGCGCTTCTACTTCTTCCTCCTCCCGTGCTGCAATCACAGATGCCAAGAGTCCTCCTTGAACTGCTAAACACGTTAATCCCCCAACAGTTAAACCGGTAAGAAATACTATTCCGAGATTCATAATCTAACTTTCTTTAATAATAACGAATTTCCTACAACTGAAATTGATGACATTGCCATAGCAGCCGATGCAAGAATCGGATTCATTAAAATTCCCCAGATTGGGAACAAAATACCCATGGCGACAGGGATAAGAACAACATTGTACCCAAATGCCCAAAACAGATTTATTTTAATAGTTCTCATCGTCTTTCTTGAAAGTTCTATCGCTTGTGCAACCGAGCGCAAATCTTTATTCACTAAAGTGATACCTGCAGCCTCTATTGCAACATCAGTGCCTGATCCCATTGCGATCCCAATATCTGCAGTCGCTAAAGCCGGAGCATCGTTAATACCATCTCCAACCATTGCAACAATTTTGCCTTCATTTTGGATTTTTCTGACCTCTGATTCTTTGTCTTGAGGTAACACTTCAGCTAATACTCTCTTTATACCTGCTTCACGCGCAATCGCTTCTGCCGCTCTCTGATTATCTCCGGTAATCATTACAACCTCGATATTTTTATCCAGAAGTGCTGTAATGCCCTCTTTTGCTGATTCTTTCAATGTATCTGCGACAGCGATTAACCCCAATGCGTTTTTCTCATCTGACAGAATCATTACCGTTTTTCCCTCCCCTTCTAATTCTGTTACCTGGTCTTTGAACTCTGCTGTTTTAATCTCCTTTTTGTCCATTAGTTTTATATTGCCAAAAGCATATTTTTTTTCGTTAATCTTTCCTTCAATTCCAAAACCTGATATTGCCTTAAAAGAAGTGACTACTAACGAGCCAACCGATAAGCGTTCACCTTTTTTGAGAATTGCGTCCGCCAATGAATGCTCTGATCCTTTCTCGAGCGATGAAGCAATGAGAAGAACATCTTTTTCTGTATTCTCTGCGAAAGGAACAATATTTGTGACCTCAGGCTTTCCAATAGTTAATGTTCCTGTTTTGTCAAAAATTACCGTATTCACTTTATGAGCCACTTCTAAACTCTCTGCATCTTTAATAAGAATTCCCTTTTCAGCACCCCTCCCCGTACCGACCATAATGGCGGTCGGTGTCGCCAAACCCATGGCACACGGACATGCAATAATTAAAACGGCGATACTATTTAAGAGGGCAAAGAGGAATGCTGGATTTGGTCCAAAAGTATACCAGATCCCAAAGGTGGCAATTGCAAGCATTATTACAATTGGTACAAAGTAAGCTGAAATGGTATCAGCAATTCTTTGAATTGGGGCTTTTGAACCTTGTGCGTCTTGGACGAGTTTAATGATCTGAGAGAGCATCGTTTCTGAACCTATTTTTGAAGCTTTGAAAACAAATGATCCTGATTTGTTAATAGTTGCACCTATCACCATATCGCCCTTATTTTTATCTACAGGGATACTCTCTCCGGTGACCATAGATTCATCTACGCTTGACTGACCTTCAATTATAATTCCATCGACAGGGATCTTCTCTCCAGGCCTTACTCGAATCAAATCGCCAACTAAGACTTCCGAAAGAGGCACATCAATCTCTTCATTGTTTCTAACCACACGAGCTGTTTTAGGAGCAAGACCAAGAAGTTTCTTAATTGCTTCAGAAGTCCCTAATTTCGCTTTGGCTTCAAAATATCTACCGAGTAAAATAAGTCCAATAACAACAGCTGCAACATCAAAGTATGGCATCGGTTCAATGCCTAAACCTTCAAAGACCATAGGAACCATCGTAACTGCAACCGAGTATAGGTAAGCTGCCGTTGTCCCAATTGCCACTAGGGTATCCATGTTCGCTGTTCTATTCTTAAATGCAGGAATTGCAGCCCGATAAAAATCAAGGCCTGGCCAAAACTGCACGA
Source organism: Candidatus Woesebacteria bacterium UBA5941 (assembly GCA_002430735.1). Lineage (GTDB taxonomy): Bacteria > Patescibacteriota > Microgenomatia > UBA8517 > UBA8517 > UBA5941. The sequence continues at coordinate 4,388 of DJCV01000004.1, forward strand.
TTGATCCCAATATGAGCTGAACCCAAAAATTCTGAAGAGGATAAGGCGAAAAATCCATAAGAATAGGAAAGCTCCCCCATACGATGAGACCTCCTAAAAATAAACTTGCAATGACTTTTATTCGCAAGTTTTCAAGTTCCTGTAACTTTTCCTGTCTTTGATCATCTTGTTCTATACTTTCATTTACAATGGCTTTATACCCTGCCCCTTCTACTGCAGAGGCAATTTGATCAGAAGTACATTCATTTTTATTAAAAACGACAGTTAATTGCTCAGTTGCCAAATTAACATGAGCTTTGTTAACACCCGCAACTTTCCCAACTGCTCTTTCAATAACTCTTACACAGCTTGCGCAATGCATTCCTTTGATTGGATAGGTTTTTGATTCCATTTACTTAACGATTAGTTTTCCATGGAACATTCCCATTCCGCAGGAAAAACCAAATTCTCCTTTCTTTTCAGGGGTTATCTCAACAGTAACTTTTTGATTTAGAGGCAGGAATTTTCTGATTTTGAAATCGCCTAACACTACCTCTTCTAAACAACTAGAAGGATCATTTCGGAGAAAATTTATCTTTGTAGCTTTTCTAGATGGAATTACAATTGAAGCTGGCTTATATCCGCCTTCCACCAAGATATCTATTTCATCCCCTGATACTTCTACTTCCTTCTCATTGTTTTTCAAGAAGAACCAATAGGTGAGGATAATACCACAAATGCTTAAAAGTAAAACGAAAAGTTTATCTATACTCATATTTATTCTTTATTTCTAATGTGAATCTTATACATGCCCCAACTATGTACAATTATTCCTAAAAGTATTAAAACTAGAGATAATTGATCAAAGTAGTTAGAAAAAAGGCTACCTAAACTAAAAGCGATAACACAAGCACCCCAAAGGGCAGCCTGCCATTCGATATCTCTTGCTTTTGTTAACTTTTCTTTATTGTTCATCAGTAAAATAATTTACTTGCAACCAGTAAGAGTAATCCCCATCAAATTATCGAACATCCTCAATACGTTAGTTTTTAACATATTCACCTAACCCCGACAGGGCTGACAGCATGCCAACCCTGTCATAACCTCTACCCATAGGCCAATCTTCGCTTACTGCATCATCCATGCTTTTTTCCAAGCTTGCATCTGCTCAATCTCCGCAGTTTGAGTGCGAATTATATTGTTAGATAATTCCTTTATTTCTTTATGCTGAGCTCTATGTTCAGCTTGTTGTGCCATTTTTATTGCTCCTTCATGGTGAACAATCATTGCGTCAATGAAAGCCTTATCAAAGTCATACCCTGATTTATCATCCATAGACCCCATCATTTGATTCATAGAGGAGCCCATGCTCATACCATTACTAACTCCGATACCCATAAATCTCATCATTGTCGCATTTTGAGAATTAACAGCAGTTGAGGCTACAACCATCATAGTTAATCCTCCGACTAAAACCCCGATTATTGCCATTAATATTGATTCTTTCTTCATATTCAATCACCTCCTATTTGCAAAACATCAAGCTCTGCTTATTTATTCACTCTTTTAAAAAGAGTTACTAGTTCAGTTGTCGCTTTTTCCTTTTCATGCGCCATTTGATGGGCCACATGAGTTATTAAATGTCTCTCAAGCAAAACAGAATCCAGGCTTTTAAGTGAGTTTTGAATTGCGAGGCTTTGATTAAGAAGATCTATACAGTATTCATCATTTTCAATCATTCTCTGAAGTCCATCTAATTGCCCTTTGATTATATTAATTCTCTTTTGGGCTTTAACTTTTACATCGGCGTAATGAGTCTTCATAAATATATTTATATACCCCCGAGGGGTATATGTCAAGGCCACTAATTGTTCTAAAAACCGTTAATCAAGAAATGAATCAAGGAGTAGTGTGAAGATTAGTGTTTCGAAGCTCGTACGATCCTTGTGCTCCCCCGGTAGGACTCGAACCTACAACCTTTTCGTTAACAGCGAATTGCTCTGCCATTGAGCTACAGGGGAAAATTTAAATGGACAGATGCATTTTACCAGGATGCGCCTCACTTTTCCATAAAAAAGCGCGCCACTATGGACGCGCTCATATTCATTACTGTTACCTAACTTCTTGCTACCAATCTTTGATTGGCAAAAATTGCAGTAATCGCCTGCTTAACGTCGTGAACGCCATGTTTAGTACAATCGAAACCTTTTGACCCAGGGTGCGTTTTGACTTAAACGGATCTTCGACCAACACCATTGGGTACTTCTTGCTGTGAGCAATGGCTTCTTCAAGTACCACTTGCCACCCGCGATCTTTGCATTGCCGCCGATACAAAAGATTCCACGCTTTCTGCAACCGATGAACATCGCAATGCGGAAGAAGCAGTTCCAAATCCGCAAATTGCTTGGGATCAACGAATCCGTAATGTACGCGATTTACATCATGAACTAACTTCGCTACCTGCTGTTCAAGACTCACAATACGAACGGGGTGACCTCCATAATTGACGATGACGGAGTTATCGAGAGCTGCTTTCCCATCAGTGAACACATTCACATTCATTCTTGTTGCACGATGCCTTATTGCAAGGTATCGACGTTTTTCTTGATACACCCACATTTCACTCGTAATACGCGGGTTAATGCTCTGAATATCAATGCTCACCAGATCAACACCTGAGATGGGTCGTTGTGGATATGCAACGCCAAACGCATCGCACCAATAAATGATGGCGAGCCGCCCGCAAACTGCCGTCTTTTCAAAGTTCACATAAGGAAATAGCCTGCTTAAAAGCGAGTGGCATCTCACCATATCACTGGACGAGATACCCCTTGAAAACCCCCATACGCCTTTCCTGTCCATTACCGTTTTCACAATACCTCCTACATGCTATCGGATATGTGCTGTGTGATACGGCGAAATGGGTTGTGAGTCAAAATTTTGATACACTACCCCAATGAACTCAGTCTACTCCGGTGCACTCGTTGTCTTTGCAATCATAAACATTGCAATTGTGAGACGCGCATACGTTGAATGTAAATACAAAAAGAATGCCTTGGGTTTAACCTACTTTTTATATCCACTAGGGATGTATGTCTGGGGAGATGCTGTTATTTTTGGAGTATTTTGGGCACTTGCGGCAGTGGCCTCACTTTTTCTGCAAGATATACTCTTATTTTTACTCATCGTTTCTGTCTTTTATTTAGTAAGAAGTATTGGGGAATCTATTTACTGGTTCAATCAACAGTTCTCAACCGTCGTGCGTCATAAGCCAGAAGATATTCCCCTGCACCACATTTTCCATAACGATTCAGCGTGGTTTGTGTACCAGATCTTAAACCAATGTGTGACAGTGGTCACTATCATCACAACGGTGTATCTCTTCAATCTCTGGCTCCCATAAGGATCATTTCTTCGTGATATTATGCACTTACAGTACAGTACGGTACGGTACATAAGGAGTGATCGCTATGAAAGATTGGAACGACGGAGACGTATTCGCGTTTCAGGATGAAATGAGACTATATGCCAATATGCTCATTTCAAATGAACTGGGATTTTTAATTCTGTTTGACGGCGCCTCAACCAGGGTGCCAACAAAGATGTATCGAATACTATTCGAGAAAGGCCGGCTTCCCACTGTTCAGCATGTAGCAAGTGTTGTGACGAAGACAATTGAAATACTGAAAGGTCAAAAGGTCTCACTTGAGAAGTTTGATCTTTCACTTGATCCGATAACATCTCAGTACTACACCGAAGCAGGATACCCAACAGTGGCTGTATTTTGCCAGTGCCATACGAGCTTTCCAATGGCCGAACTGCAACTAGCGCTGGAAGATGCACTCAAAAAAGTGCCATCTACCGCTCTTTTTTAACGCTTTCGTTTCCCAATAAGAGCTCAGTGGTTGCTGAGCTTTTTCTTTTGAGGATTGCCAACGTTTCTTTTTTGAGTTAAAATCCCTATAGTTAACAAGAGCACAGCGCTTACGTGCTTATAACTACCTAAACCATATGGAATCTATTACCATGACCAATTTAGATGGCGAACCTCCGCAAGGAGCTCGTTTCTGTGCAAAAAACACCTATGGATCAATTAATAACACTCACCAGCTACTTATTTGTCGGGTTTATCGAAATGTTTTTGATAACCCAAAGAACGGCCTTTATTGCACGCAATAAGAAAAAGGCTGCTGCTTCTGTGGTCTTCGTCGAAAACATTATCGCCTTCTTCATTATCTGGCAGCTTGCCAAAGACGTCTCAAATAATATCCCAGGATTTATTGCATATACCCTCGGAAGCTGCTCTGGAACTGTATTAGACATTGAAAACTTAACCTACGACAAGATCTTAAAGCGAATGAAACTGTGGAGAAAAAATATTCTGAGTGTGTATAAACGACCTACGGCTCAGGTCAAAGTTGAGGCTGCAAAGTAATCCTCTCTTAATCCAAATAATCTTGAAGCTTTTTACGTCGTGAAGGGTGACGCAACTTTCGCAATGCTTTTGCTTCAATTTGTCGAATACGCTCGCGGGTCACTCCAAATACTTTTCCAACTTCCTCAAGTGTCCGTGCTTGTCCTCCATCGAGTCCGAATCTGAGTGACAACACCTTCGCTTCTCGCTCGGTGAGTGTTGAAAGGACCTCTTCCAAGTGATCTTTCAAAAGCTGTTTACTTGCTTGATCAACTGGAGATAACTGGCTTTCATCCGCAATAAAATCTCCAAGAGTTGAATCTTCATCTTCTCCCACTTTGGTATCAAGGGAGGTTGTTTCCTGAGAGATCTTAAAGATTTCTCGAACGCGATCTCCAGTCAACTCTAATTCCTGTCCAATTTCCTCAGGGGTAGGCTCACGACCCAATTCTTGCATGAGTCGTTGGCTTGTTCGGTATAACTTGTTAATGGTTTCCACCATGTGAACTGGAATTCGAATAGTTCGAGCTTGGTCAGCAATAGCGCGAGTAATAGCTTGTCGAATCCACCACGTCGCATACGTTGAAAACTTAAATCCACGGCGCCAATCATATTTTTCTACAGCACGAATTAACCCTTGGTTTCCTTCTTGGATTAAGTCGAGTAAGGAGAGTCCACGGCCAATGTATTTTTTGGCAATCGAAACAACGAGTCGCAAATTACTCTCAATTAACTTGTCTTTCGCTTTCTTACTTCCCTTTTCGTATTGTTTTGCGAATTCCACCTCTTCTTCCGCGTCCAAAAGTGGATACTTTCCAATTTCTCGCAAATATTGTCTTACGGGATCTGTTGACTCAGTCCCTTCGAGCTTGGTTAAAATTTCAATTTCTTGATCAAGTGTTAATTGTCGTTTTTCACTATATTCGTCATCAGTTGAAACACTTTCAAAAACGTCAATTCCTTCACTTAAGAGTTGTCCATAGAATTGGTCCAATTCTTCGAGCCGTTTCTCGGCATCTGGAAATACTTCTAAAATGTCGTCTTGTGTAATGAAGCCTTGAGACTTACCTTTTTTGTATAAATCTTCAACTGGTTTGCGAAGTGTGGATGCTTTAGCTTTCATATAAAATTTGGGGCAAAAAAAGCCTCTGCCGGAAGTATACGCTTGTGCGACCTCTTACGCAAGCCTTTTTGTCAATTCCCCAATTTCTCTCTGAAGTGCCGAAATTTCGGGCCCATTCGTGTTTGTGTCAAGCGATTTTATTTTTTTGATAAGAGTTGCGAGGGCCTCTCGAACGGCAATTTCTGTTAATTCTTTCTCCAAACTGACCACTTCCCGAAGCAATGCATCAGTTGTTTCTCCTTCTTCTTCTAAAAAGGTGTCAATAAAGCCTCTGGATAATTCTGGTGGGAGGGTTGCAACAAATGCCTGTAAATTAAACGATTCATGGTCTTTTTTATAGGCATCCAAGTGCTCTAAAATCTTTACCGCCTTTGGGGTTGCAAACAATGATCGATCAATCTCATTTTGTTTCTCCCCTGTTACACAGAGAAGAAGCACCAGACGTTCTTCGATAAGCATGCGCCTCGGTCTCTCAACGGGCCGCTCCGGTGGAATTAATACTTCAATTTTTGGTGTCTCTTTGGCGGATTCTTGTTTTTTCAGTGACTGTTCCACTGCTTCCTCAGGTACTCCGAGTCGCCCTGCAATAAGGCGCACATAATGAGCTTGCAATATCGGGTCTTGAATATGCGCAATGTATGGCATAATCGCATGAGATAGATCCAGTTTTCCTTGAGCGGTATCAATGGAATATCGTTCAAACATGAGGTTAATAATAAAATCCCATACGTTTACAGCATTTGTGAGTGCTGCTTTATAGCCCGCGGGATTTGCGCGCGCAAATTCATCCGGATCTTTATATTCACCAAGATTTGCAACTCTCACTTCTAATCCAAATTTTTGTGCTTCGGAAATCCCTTTCATGGCGGCATTTCCACCTGCAAAATCAGTATCGAGTGCTAAGATAACAGTCTTTGCGAGTCTACTTAAAATCCGCGCATGTGCATCAGTAAGCGCCGATCCTTTAATCGCAAGCACATTTTTAACTCCCGACTGCCAGGAGGAGATCATGTCAACCTCACCCTCAACGACCACTGCGATTCCTGTTCGCTTTATGTCAGCTCTCGCTTGTGGAAGTCCAAAGAGCGATTCACTTTTGTGGTAAATCGGGGTTTCTGGCGAATTAATATACTTCGCAAGCTTTTTTTCCATTGGACCGGGCAAAATTCGACCCGCGAGTGCGATTGTCGCACCTCGTGCATTTTGAATGGGAAAAATGGCCCGCCCGCGGAACCGATCACCAAACCGACCGTTATCACTTTTATACACAAGCCCTGCATCGACTAAGACTTTTGAAGGGATTTTCTTCTTCTCAGTGAGGAAAGAGAAGAGCGCTTGTGGATTCTCAGGTGCTGCACCCAAAAGAAACGCTTCAATTGTTTCGAGGGTGAGCCCTCGCTTCTCGGTAAAGTATTTCAAAGCCTCTGCTCCACTCTCATGTTTTAAGAGAATGTAATGATAAAACTTGGCGGCCAAATCATTTACTTCATACAAAATATCTTTCCGTCCTGCTTCAGGTCCAGTTGTCTGAACAAGTTTCACTCCTGCCTTGTCAGCTAGTATTTTTAATGCATCTGGAAATGCTAATCCTTCGTATTCTTCTAAGAAGGTAAAAACATCCCCTGCTTTTCCACACCCAAAGCACTTATACATTTGCAGTTCTGGCGAGACCGTAAACGATGGCGACTTTTCGTTGTGAAAGGGACAGAGTCCTTTCCAATGACGACCTGCCTTTTTGAGCGTTACATGTTCACCAATGACGGTAACGATATCTGTCTTTTCTTTGACTTCTTGAACTTGATCCATATACGCCGATTATACATGGAGCTGAAACACTCGTTGAAAAAAGACATAAAAAAAACACCGATCGAGTGGTCGGTGTTTTACTCCTGAGAGGTCATTGGTGCACGACTGGCTGTCCACTGTTGGACATATGAACCAATGAACGCTTCTCAATAAAAAATCGGAATTCTAAGTCTTTCCGAACGCAGTTGCCTAACGCTCGCTCGTTTTGTGTGAGCCCTGCGGCTATATGCTTGGCAATCTGAGGTGTTTGTACCCAAATCACACCTGTTCGGCATATTGAACACGAGCAATCCCGTGAACATCCTCCCATGCAAATAGGACATACCCGCTTTACAAACAAACTCTGGGCAAACTGAAATGCATCAGGTCTTTCAATGGAAAATGCTGCGCTCACTGGAATAACCATGGCGCAATACACATATCCTCGATGTCCTTTTCCTTCAATTGCGACAATACCAATCGAGACCTCTTCATTCATGGTAATTCTCCCTCCTGCAATTTTGATGCTGTCTTGGAAAAGAAAAACCCTGCCACAATTTCGGCAGGGTTTATATTGGTCCCATTGCAATTACGCTGAAACCTGTGCTTTGCGGTCATCATATAAGAGCGTATCTTCGACAAGACCGAGGGTTGGGAATTTATCCCCATTCCAAATCTTGTCGAGCTTTGAACGATTCCGCCACACCATGATCGGCTGATCATTTTCGTCGAACAGAGGTATCGGACCCCGCATGACAATTGAAGCCAACCCGTTTGTATTCAGGTAGACCTCAGTGGTAAACGCATGGTTATTTAAAAGCCATGTTGCGGAGCCATACTCGGCTTCCTCACAACAAGATTCGGCGCGCTCGAACAGGAACTTTACATGATACTTCTCAACCGGGTTCTGCTTCTTCACTTTGGCCGTTTCCCAGCCTGAGCGCTGCATCGTGTAACCTGACTGATACAGCGTATTCAGTAGATTCCCTACATGCATGGGTTGCTCGTACCGTAAGACGCTTGTCGTTTTACCCGAAGCTGGACGTGCTTTTGTCCACTGATTCAGGTTGGGCACGTAGGGATCGGGGACATACGCCACTTGCAATAAAATGCTGCGGAACCCTTCGAGTGAAGCGATCTGCTGTAACATGATGACTCTCCTTGTAATGAGCTTAAATTAACGAACTGAGGGATAAATAATAGCACACTATAGGTGTTTAGTCAATTGAACAAATAAAAACACCCAGAGTAACTGGGTGCTCTCCAAATGATTAGCTAAACCACCGTTCTTCAACGGTACCATCTGTTTTTCGAACCTGATACGGAGTCGAGTTCTCCCCTGAGACCAAAGATAGTACCTCAGCTCCGTCCAATTCTGGATACTCGTATAAGGTTGGCGGGTAAATTTCACCGAGGTGAATTGTTACCAGGGATGGAATACCTTTAACATCCTTTACGAATGCAACCCATCCGAGGTTGCCGCGCCATTTGATTCCTCGACTAGCGTATACTCCTCCGGCCAAGAAATGCACTCCTCTTGAGTCCCTCAGCCAAAGCTCAACGGTCTCACCACCCGATTCCGGTACTTGATACCAGCATTCCTTTTCAGCAATGCTGCAGGACTCTTTCAGTCCAATTTGAATTGTGGCAAGACATACCGTAGCCAACACACACATGAATAACAGTCCTCGAACCCAGCCCTGTTTAAACATTTTTCTTCCTCAATTGAGCGTTCGGATATCTGAAGTATATCAAACTATAGGTAAACAGACAAAGAAGCAACGGGTGCTCCCAGAAGGAATCGAACCTTCATCTACGGTTCCGGAAACCGCAACTCTATCCATTAAGCTATGGGAGCGAGAGTACTGAAGGATTGTGGCGGAGATGGTGGGACTCGAACCCACGGCGGGTTGCCCCGTACGATTTCCAATCGTATGCCATAGCCACTAGGCGACATCTCCGAATATTGGTCGGCATATTATACCTGAAGAATAGTAAATGAAGGATTTTATTCAGCGACGACTGCTTCTTCTTCGTCCTCTTCTCGTCGCTCACGCTTAACGTCAATGGTCTTAAGCATTTGTTTTGCGTCTTTTAACATGTTTTGATCTCGCTTTAATGGAACTGCCTTCATTGCAGCCTTGTGGTCAACCCATTTGAATTCAGTGAATGCCATAATTTCTCCTGTGTCTTTACAGTGCATGAGGTAATACAAGTATTTTTGATTCACAGCTTTTCCGTTTACCCGTGCAGCACCTGAAGCTCGTCCTACTTCTTCTAAGATTTTAGTTCTCATACTTGCTTGCTCTTGAGTTAATCGAATAACAGAGCGTACAGAAGACTCTCCTCGTCTCACAATTGTTTTTGGAAGTTCCCAATCTCCTTCTTCTGAAGACTTAACAATAAACCATTGTGGTTCCTTTCCTTTGACTCGTTGATAGATGACAGCACAGCCAACTAATACATTGTCGTTTCTCATAGAGCATATTTTAACAAATTCTCGGGTAAATAGCCAGACTACGCTTTGACTTATTGCAACTGATTTGCAATAATTTTTTGTCTCCCTATGAAAAAAGTTATTTTAGTCCTCACAGCAATTGCACTTCTCGTTGGTTTCAGTGTTGTTTTGAAAACGATGTATGATGGGCGAAATCAACCCTCTACCCACCCGACTGTGGTTACTTCCTTCTATCCACTCTATTACTTTGCAAATGAAATTGGAAAAGACAGGATCACACTTAAGAATCTCACACCCGCCGGAAGCGAGCCTCATGATTATGAACCAACGACAGATGATCTTGTGACTCTCCAAACAGCAGCAATTGTCGTGATTAACGGTGCAGGAATGGAACCTTGGATTGAGAAAGTAACGGCTGATTTAACCAAAAATAATGTTCGCCTCCTTGTAGCATCAGAAGGTCTCACTCAAACAGTTGAAGAAGATGGATACTCAGTCGCGGATCCGCACGTTTGGCTAGACCCTGTGCTCGCCCAAGAGATCGTTAAGAAGATTACAAAAGAACTCACAACATTATCCCCTGGAGACAGAGCATATTTTGAGGAGAATGCAAAGAAACTTAACGAAGAGCTACAGAATCTCCATACAGAATATGAAAAAACACTCGCAACATGTAAAAAGCGTGACATCTTCACCTCCCACGATGCATTTGGATACCTCGCACGCAGGTACAACATGAATCAGGTTGCACTCACTGGATTCTCACCAGAAGAAGAACCATCAGCACAAAAACTAGCAGAAACTGTGAAAATCGCAAAAGAAAAACGAGCGCTCTATATTTTCTTTGAAACATTAGTCAGCCCCCGGCTTGCAAACACGATTGCAAAGGAGCTGGGTGCGCGAACATTAATCTTTGACCCAATTGAAGGGGTTACTGAAGCAAATGCTCAAAAAGGCCAAAATTACGTAACAATTCAAAAGCAAAATCTTTTGAACCTCAAACTCGCACTCTCGTGCATGTAATATAAAGAAGAGATGTATAAAAAGCCCTTGGTGAGTATTTCACATGTGAACGTTGACCGCGCAGGTATTCGTGTTCTTGAAAATATTTCCTTAGATATCTACAAGGGGGATTTTCTAGGGATTGTAGGCCCAAACGGAAGTGGAAAAACGACGTTACTTAAGACAATGCTGGGACTCCTCCCTATTGCCTCAGGTTCTCTTTCTCTGTTTGGGAAAAACGTAAAACGGTTTCGTGACTGGAAAAAGATCGGATATGTTCCACAAAAACCTGGCGCCGTTCTTATGAGCACTCCTATTACCGTGTGGGAAATGGTGTCTTTAGGACTGTTGCATAACAAACGATTCTTTGACTTTGAGAGAGCAAAAGACACTGCTGCAATTACCAATGCCTTGGAAGCAGTTGGAATGGAACCTTTGAAAGATCGGCTCATGCACCAACTCTCAGGAGGTCAACAACAGCGCGTATTTATCGCTCGCGCGCTCGTTTCAAATCCAGAACTCTTGATTCTTGATGAACCGACAGTTGGAGTCGATTCCGATTCACAGTCTAAGTTTTATGATCTTTTGAGAAAACTCAATAAAGAAATGGACTTAACCTTGGTTCTTATTTCCCATGACATTGATGTCGTGTCTCATGAAGTCAGTGTTGTTGCCTGTATTAACAAAACAATTATTTCCCATGGAACACCAAAATCTGTCTTAAAAGGCGAAGTACTAAAAGAAATGTATGGAGATCAGGTAACTCGCATTACACACAATCACTAATATGATCGAAATTTTTCAATACGACTTTATGATCCGCGCGTTTGTTGCCGGGATTGTCATGGCGATTATTGCACCACTTATTGGAAGCTTCCTCGTCGTGCGGCGATTTTCATTGATTGCAGACACGCTCTCGCACATAGCGCTCGCTGGAGTGGCTATTGGATTTATTTTAGGAACACAGCCGCTTGTGACAACAATTGTCGCAACAACGATTGCGGCACTTCTTATTGAACAATTGCGTCGGCATCAGTCGATCCCCGCTGATTCCATTCTCGCGATGCTCCTTCCTGGAGGGCTCTCACTCGCAATCGTTTTGATGAGTTTAACCAATGGCTTTAACGCGAACCTATTTAGTTATTTATTTGGAAGTATTACAACCGTTCAACCAAATGAAATAGCACTCATCGTGGGCCTCGGAGTTACTACCGTTGCAATAGTGTCGCTCCTCTATAAAAAGCTCGTGTATGCAGCAATTGATGAAGAAAGCGCACTGGTTTCAGGAATTCCGGTCTCTACAATCAACATCATTCTCATTGTATTAACCGCAATAACGGTCTCTCTTTCTATGCGCGTTATTGGAATTTTATTGGTTGGAGCACTCATGGTAATTCCCGTTGTGACCGCAATGCAGGTAGCTAAAAGCTTCTTTCAATCAGTCATATTTTCGGTCACATTTGCACTTTTTGCAGTCACTAGTGGGCTCTTTATTGCGTATTACTTTAATCTCCCCGCAGGCGGTGCAATTGTCCTCTTCTCTCTTGCCGTTTTTAGCGGAATATTCTTAGTTTCTCGAAACAGATAAATTATTTAGCAAGAGACGGCTTCATGCTATCAAGAATTTGTTTCTGAATGGTTTTATCACTGATGAAACTTGGTTGACCATAGTCCGCAATACGAATAGGAAGAAATTCTGCATTAATTAATCGTTCGTCATAAAAGGTATATTTGCCAACCACTCCGCGTCTTGTTTCTTCACTCCATCCTTGGTCAAAAACGAAGTTCCCATGTGAGTATGCAATTAGCTTGTCTTTATATAGCTCCACCTCTTGTACCCAATGAGGATGTGCCCCGACAACAAGATCTGCCCCTAAATCAATCGCCGTTCGTCCAAACATTCGCTGGCGCGCTCCGGGCGTATGCGTATACTCATTCCCCCAATGGAAAAAGACAATGACAATATCGCTTTTCTCGTTCGCTTCTCTTATTTCGCGTGTTAAACGCTCCTCACTGGCGTATGCAATGCCCGCAACCGGTGGACCGACATCGGTATACCCCAAGAAAGAAATCGTGCGCCCGCGGACTGGGACAAGCGTTGGATTTGTAATGCCAGTAACTGCAATTCCATTTGACTGCAATAATTGATCAGTAAAGGTGAGGCCAGTTATTCCATGGTTGAGTGCGTGGTTATTCGCGACACTCACGACATCAGTACCCATACTAAGTAACCCTTCGACATTATTCGCCTCAGCACAAAAGGTAAATCCACTGTTTCGTTCAGGACAATTTTCAATGAACGGTGTTTCAAGATTAACAACAGTCAAATCTGCCGATTGCATAACACGAGCAACGTTTTCGTATGGCCACAACACATTCCCGATTTTCTTTGTATAGATATTAACGCTCCTTCCAGGCATTACATCGCCTGTTACCAATATTGTTCGTACCCGTTCAGCAGAAAGAGTTGCAATCCATGTCTTTTCTTCGCTGAAAATATCAGAATATGTGAGTGGTGCAGGATTGAAGCTTTGCACAGAAGTTATCGGTTGCGGCGCGGACACCAGTTGGTTCGCGGTACCTGGTTTTGAAAACAGTAAAACGGTTACCCCCATACCTAGAAGAAACAATAACCCAAAAATGGGAATCCACAGAACAAAATGACCAACATGATTGAGAGATTGAGAAGGAAGAATCGTTCGAAGTTCAGGGCGTGGCATAGGTAGTTTGGGCGGTGAGGGTGGGATTCGAACCCACGGTAGACATTAAGACTACATCGCTTTTCGAGAGCGACCAGTTCAACCGCTCCTGCACCTCACCCAGTGTGTACCCGGTCAGATTCGAACTGACGACCTTTGGATCCGCAATCCAATGCTCTATCCAGCTAAGCTACGGGTACAAATAACAGGCATATTATACGCGAGAGGACTGGCTCACACCAAATGAAGTTAGTTTTGAGGAAGTTTTTTGCTTGCCCAGTTTGCTGCTTTATCAAGTACTCCAGGTGGAACTTCCTCGTGCACTAAGTATTTTTTCAAAATATCCTCGGCTTTTTTCTTCATGTCAGCAGGAATCACAAGTTCAAGTCTCCCCGGAAGTGAAAACATTTCAAAAATCAAAAGGTCAGAACCCAGTCTATTCACAAACCAAAACCGACCGAGCTTGTTCCATTCTGTTAATTTCCCTGCAAAACGAACTCCGTATGTCGTAATTTTGTAATCAACGTTATCTGGTGCAACAGTACTCAATACATAAAACAAAAAGACCAATGCTCCCATCAGAATGATTGGCATTAAGCCTTCAATGAAGAATAAAATAGCACCCAAAAGACCAACAATTGAAAGAAGTGAGACATAAAATTCGCGGGATCGTCTCTTAAAGGGTCGTGCGACAGTGTTCCATGTCAGGAGTACTTTCTCTTCTGGTGGTTGTTCGATTTGAGTAGCGGGCATCGTACTGTCAGTATACTGCACATTCTTTCGCCGAGACAAATCCTATTCTGTTGCAACCAGTACGTAATAAGACTCATCCCCTACAATGGTAAGTTCATTGTCTGTCACTTTCTTTGCTCTCACCTTCACTTTTTTGCCAATCGTATCATCATTCACATCACTTTTTCCTAAAATTACTTCACCAACCATTCCCGGACTTACTTCAATTGTGTAATCCCCAACAGTGGCAATACATTGCGCATCTACATAGCATCGATTATCAAATGCGGTCATTGTTCCTTCATAGGTCACAACTCCATTGACGTCAGTAACGGGCTGCGTAGCTGGTGCGGGTGTCTCAAGCACAGGAGTCTTTGGGTTTTTAATTAAAACACTCATTGAGTAGAGAACGAGTATCCCAATGAAAAAAGATCCTACAATGAGAATAATTTTTTTATTATTCATGGGCGGAGGCGGTGGGATTCGAACCCACGGGACTCCTAAGAGTCAGGGTTTAGCAAACCCTTGGAATAGGCCACTATCCGACGCCTCCACAGTGAGCTCAATTATAACAGATCTCAGTCATTTCGCATTGTAACTAAATCGTGTGTATATCCCCATCATTCGCAGTTGGATACGATAGTCAAAATATTTAAGCGTACAAGTACCTTGATACCCTTCTCGGTATCGTCCTCCTCGCGCATGAGTCACACGGGGTTTATAAAACTGAGTTACTGGTATCTGCAGTAACTCAGACCAAAAAGAAATTTGATTCTGAATATTATGCGTCGCGTGCAGCTGCAACCACACCCTGAATTTAGACTCATTCACAGGAAACGCTCGACGGAATAGACGAATGAATGTTTTCATCATTGAAGTGTCGCTATTAGTAAACCCAATAAAGCTGGAAGAGGGATACTTAGCCCCTTCACACCAATACAAAATACTGACTAGCAGTTTTATGTCTTCGGATGTGTATTCCTGCCTTAAAAAGATATCTTCGCAAAAGGAAGATTCTCTCTCAGCTCTTTGTCTAACTACGAGGGTCGTAGGGATACTATGCAAAGAGTCTATCCCTTGAACCCTTCTGCTTATTTGTGCGCGTGTAACGTTAAGAGCGGATGCCATTTGTGAATGGGTCATACCACGCTTTCGTAAGCATCGCGCCTTGGAAACCAAATTTTGATCCCTCACACCTAACACTAACAAAACCCGAACACGACTGTCAATTTACATGAAAAATTACGTCAAGTGAGGTACAATACACTACCGAAAGAAATTGTGGAGGGTTGTCCGAGCGGTTCATGGAGCTAGTCTTGAAAACTAGTGGGCGCAAGCCCTCACAGGTTCGAATCCTGTACCCTCCGCCACACGTATGCAAAAAGATCTGCCAGCAATACATGACGCCTTAATAAAAGGTCATTGTGTCCCCTGTGAAGGAGGAACTACTCCCCTTACCAACGAAGAAGAAACAAACTACTTAGATGCAACCCCTGGGTGGCAATTAAAAAGAGAAATAACCCCCCATTCACTCACTCGAGAATTTGAATTTAATAATTTCAAAGAAGCACTTTCATTTGTAAATGGTATTGGGGAAATCGCAGAGTCAGAAGGGCATCATCCAAACGTTGCGCTTCATGACTACAAGTTCGTCACAGTAGACTTGTTCACCCACGCAATTAACGGTCTCTCCACCAACGACTTCATTCTCGCTGCAAAAATAACTAAATTGCACAACTCCTGATATACTTCAGCCATCGATTTTCGTTTAGGAGGAAATGATCGTGGCTGAGAATCCGTTCATTGAGAAAATCACTCGTTTTTATTTCCAAGCGTCACTCAGTGGGTTTGTGAATAATGGCGTATACAGTACTGACCTTGAAAACCCTGCCCGTTATACGTTTCGTAAGACGATTGATGAATTCACACTCGAAGATGTGTTCACTACTCACGAAGGATCACGGTACGCAGCCGGACAGACAACAATCTTTTTAGATAAGACTCCGGTGTGGGTAATGCAATATGGTGGACATTACCTCCAGGCAGCTATTCCCTGTTTGCAGGCTGCTCTTCGAGGAGCATATGTTAAGAATTTATTCATCGGTGGCCGCGGTCTTGAGCTAATGATTTTCGGTGCATACTATTATGTTAATCGGGCGGTTGGTGATTTCACTGAGTTTAAGGGTCGAGAAGAAATCTTCGATATCGTAAACGTACAAAGTGCTGGATATCACACGTACCAAGGGTGGATGTTACACACCTTTTAACCGGAATGGTGGTTGCGATTTGTCGCAGCCACCTTTTTTATGCCTGGGCCAATACTAATCCATATACTTCTCTCACTCCTGCCTGCTTAAGCACTTTGCAGCATTCTTTTAAGGTTGCACCTGTTGTCCAGACATCATCAACAATGATAATGGGTCTTTTTTTATCAATAATGTCAAAAACAGCCGTATTAACCGCAAATTTGCCGCGCATATTCCGCACTCGTTCCCTCTTTGTAAGACTCACTTGTGGTTTTGTATCAACTGATCTCACCAATACATACGGAAGATGCGAGTACCCAAGTGCTATCGCAAGTTCTTTTGCGAGTAATTCAGACTGGTTAAATCCTCTCCAATTATCCTTGGTTTTAAACAGCGGAACCGAAATAAAAATGCTGGATTTAGGGATTTTATACTTTATTACTTCAAAAATAGCTGATTCGGCCAAATCTCTGGCAATAGCTTGAGCATATTTATATTTGAGTGCAGTAATCCCTAGCCTCACCACACCAGTGTATTTCCATACAGAAATAACGCCATCTAGTGTATGTTCTCGTTTGCATTGATCGTGTGTTTTTCCATAAAACGAGAAGTGATTACAGTGTGGACAAATGGTTTCAGCAAATGGAGTGTTTTTAACACAGCTGTCACAGAGGTACTTCCCACTTTTATGACACCGAAGACATGATTTCGGGAAGAGAATATCGAGAATATTCACATCTTATTGTTCTCCAATTCGATGGAAAACAATAGGACGAAATTGGTGGAGACGGAGGGAGTCGAACCCTCATCTGGATTGTAAGTACAAAAATATCTACAAGTTTAGAACGTTTTCATATGTCCCATACTCTATTTCCAACGATCAGGAAAAAGTACGGTAAGACTCATATAGTCTTTCACAATACCCTGATGAGCCAACAAAAGCATTGTGGCATCGTGACGGGTTTATGCCTTAGCTACTCTGCACGAGTCGAGTAGTAAGACAGCTCTTACGCCCAAGCGTATGCTGGGGTAAAAGCGACATCATCAGTAGATGTGTCGTGTGTGTTTTGGCTCCTTTTTACAAGAGTAAGCCAATCTTGACCTGCAATTTTTGTAATGTGCACTCCATCGAGACCGAGTCGTCCCCAATTATTTAATGCGTACGTCTTGTTCATTCTCACGCTGCATCACGCGCTTTTTCGCTCTCGCTCGCTTATCAAACTCAAGTTGTGAGCGTGACAAGGCAATTTTAAGCTTAATAAAACGTCCTCTAGTATACATAGAAACAGGCACAATGGTCAATTTTTTCTCACTCATTCGCTGTGCCCAATTTCGGATTTCTTGCTTTTTGGCAAGCAGACGCCTGCTTCTACTCTCACTTGTTGCAGGAACCGTTGGCCAGGTGAATTTTGCATTAACTAAGTACAGCTCTCCTGAAAGGATTTTGACATAACTTCCCGACAAGATAACTCGTCCTTCATAAAAGGATTTGGCCTCACCACCCGTTAACTCGATACCCACTTCAAGCGTATCTAGGAATTCATATTCAAAGCGGACTTTCCTGTTTTCTATATGCATGCCCTATTATAGCCTAGAGGTGAAGCTATTTAATGTGCTTCGTCGGGAGCGAGAGTAGCTTACTCCCTGTTGAAACAATCATAATGTTATTTTGCTCAGAAACAATCAGTTCCTTGGCATTTGAAAACTCACCATTTGAATAGGTCGCGAGTAAATCTCCGGCTTTTTCGAATACATACAGAGACTGAGCCTCAGGATCTAATAAATACAGATAATTTGTATCGCTATCGGTAAAGAATCGTGCACTCGCACTTGGTGTTTGAGGAAGGCCTTTTAATGTCACGGTCTGTGCATTTCCGAGGGTGAATTTTGTCAATTTACCACTCTCTGAATACACCCAAATAGAACCGTCAATTCCCATATCTCGAGCTTTCGAGAGATCAACTTCAGTCCCTTCAGTCAACCAGTCCTTTTTCTCGCCGAATGAAACACCGTCACCTGCATACCGATAAATCTTGTTGGAACCACGGTCGACCATATAAATGTTCCCCGCAAAAGCTGAGAACAATAAATTCTGGGCATCGGCTGGCAAATCAAATTGTTTCGTTGCAGTATTTGTTACTGAATATACGCCACTCGTACTTAGTACAAAATGAATCTTTGCATACGCTGCAATTGATCTTACATCGCTCAAGCTAGTCCCTCCTGAAACGGTTTGAGTTCTTTTTCCTGGAAGTTCAATCGTGACGACTTTCTTATCTGACTGAGACAAAATTCGAATAACACCGTCTGAAAGAGACAGTGAGTCCGCTCTTGTTTCCTGAGAAATGAGACTTAAGTCAGAAAACACTGTTGGAGTTACTTCGTACACTCCGGCTACCTCGCCCAAGCTTTCAGTCAGTGCATCTTTGACAGAGGAAAGCTCTGGGTACTTTTCATCAGTTTTTACCCCTAGTACTTGCTCACGCGCCTCAACGATTAAATCGCGAGCACGTGCTTTGTTCACAGATGAAATCGTTCGGGCCTCAGAGAGTGCTTCCTGTGCCTGAGCAATAACGGCTTGTACCTGGGCAGCTTCATCTTTTGCCTTGCGTGCTTTCGTTCCAAAATACACACTGATGGCTAAGAAAATAATAAGGATTACCCCAACGTATGCAAGACGTTTACTCCTCCCGTGAGCTTCATACACATCATCGCTATGTGCAAAAAATCTACGCTTTGCTTGATCTGAGTCTTGGAGATATGCAGGTGGTGAGGGAGGTTGAGCGGTTAACGGTTGATCCTCTTCCTCCTCTTGTTCAAAATCACGCTCTTGCTCCTGATTTCGATCATTATTAGGTGCCACTTCTTCCTCAAACTCACCATCTTGAATCTCATTCTCACTCGGTTCTCCTGCGCGCTCATCAGGAAATTCAATTGCCTCTTCTAGTATTGATTCAACTTTAGGCATTCCCATTGGGGCAACAAAGGCAAACCCACAAGCTCCACGCGTTTCTGCTTCTTGAATACGTGTTGCAGTATCATCTTCCAACGCTTTTAACTGCCCTTTTTCCAGGTATGCCGTAAGTTCTGTGACTGTTACCAATTCTGTAAAGGGTCCTGTTGCCAAGATAAATCCATCTTTGGGCTTGATATATCCAGAAGCTGCCTTGACTGTAGTGCTCCCTGTCACAAGTGGTACAAGCTGAGATCCTCGCAAGAGAAGTACTTCAGTTTCCCCGAGAGCAAAGACATAAATAAGCTCATCTTTTACATACAAAATCGCCGTATGAAATTGTGGCGTCACGAAACTTTTGGCAACACTTTCTTTTAGTCCTTCAAAGTCGAGTTCCTCTCGTTTAATTTCATGATGGAAGAAATTCACAGCTCCACGAATTGCTTCTATCCGAGACAGGGCTGGCTCAGTTGATTGGAGGGTAATGAGAAGAAAAACACTACCGCCATCGGCTACTTCAAACTCATGTGTTTGAGTTGTTGCTGAGTCTGAAGGTGCACCCAGAATTTTCACAAATTCCATAGACTCATTGTAACGTATGAGAGCTATTCACGTTTACAGAACAAAAATTGCAAATAACAATAATCCAATGGCAGCAAACAAGTGAAGCCATGCAAAGAGTCTAATTGGTGTCTCAAATCCAACCTGCAATGTATTTGTCATATGATGGGTTTGTCTAATGATCACAAATGCGAAAATAAGATATAGGCCCATGCCAATTAAGAACATGATTTTTACCACGAACCAAATATCAGTCACCAACTCTAAGTTTGAAAACGGTCCCATTTAACGAACCCTCCCTTCTATTTTTTCCTGCTGTTCCTCAACGCGCAGGTCTCTCAGAATTTTTGCAACTTGGTCCGGGTGAGGCACCCCTTCGAAGTCAATCTCAGGTACTTCAGATGACGTTTGGATAAAAATGTCACCATAATCGAGAGATGTTCGAATGGCTCCTCGAATAGCACTTGTTACATCCTGAATATCTTCAATGTTTGCATCAGTTATGTCTCGATCAACGAGGTTATAGAAATCAACATCAAACACTCGCTCGTCTGTCACAATATAGACATTAAAAAACCAACTTAAAAACTTCTCTAAAATATATGCTGTCGTTACTAAATACCAAAAGAGAATTGTTACCACAAGAAATCGTTCAGGAATAAAATTGAGGATAGGGAAAAACACGAACGGGACTGGAACAAAGAGCAATACAAGGCCAGTTAGCATCCAGTTTACATTTGTTGCCCAATGTCGTCTGAGGAGAAGTATAATGCGCTCTTTTTCGTCAGTGCCAATGAAGCGTACATTCGCCGGATAGTGAGCATATGAGGCAATCGGACTGCAATAGTTCACTGGGT
>DJCV01000004.1:25369-25548 GCA_002430735.1 Candidatus Woesebacteria bacterium UBA5941
AGTTCACTGGGTAGTCCTTTTTATCGTGGGTGTGAGGAGTATGTGGGTGTTCAACCGTTGGCTTCGATTTATGCGTATGGGTGTAGAGCTCTGGCATAGGCTCATTATATCAAAAAATCGGTATAAATGGATGACCGGCTGGTCTTTATAGTTTCTCTATATTAAAGAGTGAACTTTTA
>DJCV01000004.1:25746-87086 GCA_002430735.1 Candidatus Woesebacteria bacterium UBA5941
TATAAGAGACAGATATTAAAGAGTGAACTTTTAATACCAATGTTACCTGGAGCTCGCAGATTAAATGCTTTCTGGAATTCAGCACCTTCAATGGTCACACTCCCTTTATTTGTTGAAAACGTTACCGTCTGCGTTGAACCGCTATTACTGTATACAACAGAGACGCTACTTACGCTCGTGTATCCACCAATTCCTTGCAATTCGGAAACTGAATATGGATTGCCCCCAAAGCAATTATCAGGAGGGGCAACACGTCCAGTATCTCCTCCTCCCTTGGTAATAACGTGCCATCCATTTAAGATGTCTGCCATTTGTTCACTTGTTAACCATGGGTTGCTCTTTCCACAGGTTGCTCCACTGCGAGACTTAAACCACCCTTTATAAAACCATGGAGACCCTCCAATTTTTTCGTACGCACCACCTGGCCAATCGCCTGAGGTATCTTTGATTCCAGACCACCCCCACTGGCTAATAGTGTAGCCTCCTGTTGATGCGGAGAAAAATGTCTTTGCAGGTTGTCCATCTTTAATCATTACCCAGCCTCTGGTTGCACGAACAGCTTCAGCCCATTTACCACTTTTTAATTGTGGCTTATATACCTGACATGCCTCGGTCGTACAGATGGTTCCTGCTCCGTTGTTTGTCTGAGAGAGTGCATAACTACGTGCGGCTACGGCTTGCGCCTTTAGTGCCTCAAACCCACCATTGTTACCCCAACTTTCGGGCACTTCATAAATACCAAGTAAGTAGTTTTCTTCAAATGGAACACGACCAATTCCGGTTACCCCAATAGTTGCAGGAACAGGAAAGTCCTTTCGAAGACTCGCGCCTTGATAATATGCCTCAAGAATTGTCTCCGCAGATTGGCCAGATTTACTGCGACCAAGTGCCCCGTATTGACTCATTCCTGTTCGGTGAGGTGCACCGAAGCTAAAGCCTGCGAATGCTGGTCGAAACCCCGGGTCACAGAAACTGGAAGTTCCCGGAGCGCCACTACAGGGATCCATTGTCGGAGGGGTATCCCCGATCGATGTTGAAAATCCACCAGCTTTTAACGCTAAGAGCTCTTCTTGTCGACCACTTAACTCAGTTAAATACGATTCGACTTTTTTTACTTCTCCTTCTAAGAAAGTCGCGCGCTTATCAACGGAGACTTGCACAGCCGCAAGCTCTACTTTACTTTTCTCAAGTTTCTCCTTGTCAGTTCTTAAATTAGAGAGGTCTTTTCCATAGGTGTCCATGGTTTGTCGATCACCATCAACAGCTCGTTGTCTCAGGGAAATATCTAAGAACACATCTCGTGCACTATTACTCTCTAAAAAGGCTGAAAGAGGGTCATATAGTCGTATCAATTTATAGTGGTTGTGCGCCTTTTCGTCGAAGATTTTTCGGGCATAAGACAAATCTTTATCACGCGCCGCGATTTTCCCTTCCAGTGTTTTTACTTGTTTTGTGACATTTGCGATGCGGGATTTTAAGCTGGTTATTTGTGTCTGGAGGTTTGAGAGTTCCTTTTTGTTGTTCTCATGTGCGGGAGCTAATGCCTCTGCATCTCTTTTTAGCTTTGCAATACACTCATCGATCTGTCCACCGCTTAACGCATTACTGTCACAATCTGTTTCAGCCCACGAGGAATGAAATGATGTTGCAAATAAAAGTGAGATAGACACTATAAAAAGGCTAGTCGTGAGTATAAGTCGAAGGTGTGATCGCATCGTTCTTGATTATACCAAGTGGATGCTAGTATCATTTGAGATTTTCTCTTAATAAAAATTTGATACACTTATAGCATGAAAATAATTCTAAAAATATTCGTTTCTTTTGCCATTTTAGGGGGCGTCACTCACCTTACAGCAAATAGTGCACTAGCCGCGTGTACCTCCAGAACAGTAGACCCCGCCTCCGGGCAAGTTGGAACGACATTTACCGTTCGTCTCGAAGGCTGTACGGCTGGTAATTATCAGGTGTCACTTTTTAAAGGAGGTCCATATCAAACATATAGTGCTCAAAGTGTGGGTTCAAACGCGTACGTCGCAGTTATTAGTGGTCTTCCGGAAGGTACCTACTCAGCAACATATAACGAAGTTGGCCAAGGCGGTACTTCTGTTGGAAATATCACGGTAACTCCTCAAGTAGGAGCGACAACAACGAGATTTGAATGCCAAACAGTGAACAACATGAGCTACTGCTTTAAATGCACTTTTAACGGCACAACCAAAATTAGCTGTACTAGTCCAAGCTCTGGTGAAATGGGCAGCTGCCCAGCAGCGTGCAAATTAGTCGTTCCTGGAGGCAGTGTTGGGGTTGGAATGTCCGCAAATATTCAAGGTAGTTGCCCAGCAGATCAAATTGAAACAGGGATTGGGTGCATCCCTATTGGAAGTCCCACTGGTTTCGCTGCGTTCTTTTTGCGATGGGGATTAGGAATCGCAGGTGGAGTCGCTATGCTTGTTTTTGCATACGCTTCTTTCATGCTTATGACCTCGGCAGGTGATCCGAAAAGGCTCCAGACCGGAAAAGAGCTCCTCTTTTCTGTTATCTCAGGAATCATCATGCTTGTGTTCTCGATGTTTATTTTGAATTTACTGGGTGTAAATATCCTCGGACTTTTTGCATGAGAACTACAAAAAAACAAATACTCCTTTCGATCGTATTCAGTGCTGCAGTATTTTTAGGTATTGGGAGTAAGACATTAGCCCAAGAGCCAAGTTGTGGATCGACGTTAACATTGTCCCCCGCAACAGGTGACGCAACAACTGTCTATACAATGACTGCGTCAAACTGTGTACAAAATATTGGATATCGAATCTCAATCTTCAAAGATGGGAGTGGTGTTGAAAGCTTGCTTGCATACTCCTCCGGAGCTGAAGGATCATGGACTATCCAGTTCGGGCCACTTGCGGCAGGAACGTATGAGATACGATTCTTCAAAGAAGGTACTCCTTTTGAATACACGTCAAAAACAGTGACGGTTTCAAGCACTCCGCTTCCTGTGTCAGCTATTTGTGGCCAGGTTATTCCGATAGGTGCGAGCGTTACTTGTCCGACTGAGCCCTATTGTCCTCAAATGTCGACCGGAAGCGGACCAACAGGAGGTGCTGGCCGCTGGTGTGCATGTGGTGAGCTGAATTTTGGGTGCTGTCCAAACGGAAATAGTTTAAATAGAACTGCGTGTCAAAATGGGCTTACCTGCGAAAGCGGTGTATGCAGACTCGATGACAACAATACAGAAAAAGCAAAATATTATTGCGGTGAAATGGTTCGGCCAGAAGACGCAGGTAACTTTGAATGCATGGGGTGCCAAGCTGCGGTGCTTGATTCCCCTGGTCCTGACGGAGAGCAATATTGGTGTACCTGTGGAGGCGACTACCAGCTGTGCTGTCCAACCGCAGGAGCACAACAGTGCGAAGGTGACTGCAATACGAAACCGGGAATTACCGATTGTAGTGGGAGCGGCCAAGCATGTGTTGGCGGAGTATGTATCATCCCCACACAGCAAAAAGTATCACTCTGTAGTGATCAAAAGTCAGTTTATACCGCCATTGGTTGTATCCCAATAGACACACTGTCTAATTTCATTTCGTTTGCACTTTCATGGGGCCTTGCTATTTCAGGCGCAGTTGCAATGCTCTCGCTTGCCGGCGCTGCATTTATGATTATGACTTCAGCAGGTGATGTTGCAAAACTTGAATCAGGGAAACAAATGATTGTTGCAGCCGTGAGTGGAATCTTTTTCCTCGTGTTTGCTCTGTTCATATTACGTCTTATTGGAGTCAATATCTTAGGCTTATTTTAATGTCATCATGCTATACTAAATTCACATGTTATCTACCATTTTAGCTCAAGGTTGTAGCGGGTTCACATTCTCTCAAGATTGTTTGCAGCAAATCGAAAACCAAGGAATTAAACCGAATAACCCAGGGTTTATTTCAACAAATGATATTGGGGATTTTTTCAATGGAAGCTATCGAATTACAAATCTCTTCTTTTTCTTTGCGGGAGGGGTCATCGCTTTTTATATTATCTCGGCTGGAATTGGATTTATGACATCACAAGGAAACCCACAAGCAGTTGCAGCGAGCAAGCAAAAACTTATTAACGCATTTGCTGGGTTCTTCCTCCTCTTTTCTGCATACTGGATCGTGCAGTTAGCAGGAGCGATATTAGGCCTCGAAGGAATCACCCAAACATTCCAATAATATGTCAGTTATTTACGCACAAGTTAATATCGGAGAGACCTTTGGCAGTCCATGGGGTGCCGAAGGTGGACTCCTCTTTGGAGATCTTTTTTCTTTAATACTCTCAGGGGGGATTGTTGTAGGAAGTGTAATTACCGTTATTCTCTTTGTGATGGGAGGGCTCCACATGGTGCACGGAGCTGGAAGTGGTGACCCGAAGGCATCTGCTCAAGGGAAAGAGGCTATTACGTGGGCACTGCTTGGGTTTGCAATAACATTCTCAGCATATTGGATCATTCGACTCATGCAGGACTTTTTCGGAATACCGCTTCTTATTCAAGTAAACTAAGGCCGGAGTATTCCCTCTTTAAAAAATTCTGTATACTATTTTAGAAACATATGTATCAATTATTTGGAATTATTAGACCCCCTGAGGGCGTTCGTGACTTTGGAACAAGCCCTGCTGAGGGAATTGGTCGTCTGATTCAACTGTTTTTCAACATATTAATCATCGCTGGAGGTATTTATGCGGTGTTTAATTTTATTCTTGCAGGATATGCATTTTTATCAGCTGGAGATAATCCAAAAGGGATGGAAACTGCATGGGCTAAGATTTATCAAACAATTATTGGACTAGTATTTCTCGTTGGATCATTCCTACTCTCTGCTGTAGTCGGTCTGTTAATTTTCGGCAGAGCAGACGCACTATTGAATCCAACATTAACAGTTCCTGGCGCTATTCCGTACTAAACTAAATGAAAAGACTTGCAGCTGATTTTACATTTGCCCCGCCTGATGGTTTCAGTGGGCCTGGTGGAGGTGCATTTGAAAACCCTGGAGCAGATCCAGCCGGAAACTTTGAAACCTTAATTACGACTATTATTGGGGTCATGACCGTTGTTGCAGGTATTTGGTTCATCTTCGTTCTCTTTATTGGAGCAATTGGGTGGATAACGGCTGGTGGCGATAAAGGTGCAGTAGAAACTGCCCGGAAGCGTATTTCAAGCGGAATCACAGGACTTACCGTTGTTGTAATCGCGATATTCCTCGCCAGTATGGTAGGACAATTCCTTGGGTTTGATATTCTAAATCTTGCTGAAATGATTAATGGATTAGCACCACAATAAACAGGCATGTATTTCTCAACGGTATTAGCACAAGTCGGGAATCCGGTTATAACCAACGGAGAGAATGTTGATGGTATTGCTTTCTTTACAACATTTGTCGCCCGACTAATTGGAATTATTTTTGTTGTAGGGGCAATCGCCTTCTTCTTCATGTTTTTACTCGGTGCTGTTCGTTGGATAACTTCAGGTGGTGACAAAGGACAAGTCGAATCCGCTCGAGCACAAATCACCCAGGCGCTCACAGGACTCATTGTTATGTTTAGCATTTGGGCAATTGCCACTCTCCTCGAAGAAGTACTTGGATTTAACATCTTAAGCCTCGATGTGGCCGGACTCCTCCCTCAATAACATTACTTCTACTTGACGTAGTACCCTGGTATGCACCATAAATAGAGAGGAACTTTTGTATTGATATTAAAAGTTTTGACAACAGTGAAAATCGTGTTAAACTATACGATTTTTCATTAAATCTTTCAAGGAGGTGACACAATGATATGAATTTATTTTCTACGGTATTAGCTCAAACAACTTTTGACGTTAGCCAGGGTGCAACAGTTGGTCAAACTGGATCAGCTTTAAACGAGTTTACAATCCCAGGACTCATTAGTTTTGCTGTAACCGCGATTATTATCGTAGCAGGACTTATCTTCTTTTTCATGCTTATTATTGGAGGTCTTCGTTGGATCCTTTCAGGTGGAGACAAAGCACAAACAGAATCAGCACGAAGTCAGATTACTGCTGCGTTAATTGGACTCGTAATTATTTTCTCAGCTTGGGCGATTGTTACCCTCGTCGAGAACGTATTCGGTTTCAATGTTCTAAACTTAACATTACCAGCCTTAAACAGCTAATAATGCAAGTTACAAAAAGGTCCAGTTTTGTCTGGGCTTTTTTGTTGCCTATAAGTTAAACTTCGTGAATATGAAACAGAAGGCAGTGATTATTGGCGCAGGTCCTGCCGGACTTACTGCAGCATACGAATTATCAAAAACCAACACCTTCACTCCCCTTATTCTTGAACGATCAAAGCGAGTCGGAGGATTATCCACAACAATTACATACAAAGGAAATAAGATCGACATTGGTGGACATCGTTTTTTTACAAAGTCGGATACTATCATGCAGTGGTGGCTATCATTTCTCCCAATTGAAAAGGGATACGGCAAATCTGAACTCACATACCATGGAAGGAAACAAGCTGTTACTTCCAAGCACCTTTTTCAGAAACGAAATAAAAACGATGTAATGATGATCCGAAACAGACTTTCTCGGATATATTACAAAGGAAAGTTCTTTGAATACCCACTCGAACTTAATCTCAAAACAATACAGTCGATCGGAGTGCTTGATTCTTTCTGGTTTCTGTTTAGTTATATACAAGCGATTGTTCGCCCTATTAAACCTGAAATTACCCTCGAAGATTTCTTTATTAACCGCTTTGGTAAAAAACTGTATGAAACGTTCTTTAAAACGTATACGGAGAAGGTTTGGGGGAAAAAATGCAGTGAAATACCTGCATTGTGGGGGAAGCAAAGAGTAAAGGGACTTTCCATGAAAAAAGCTGTTGTAAACGGAGTTTTAAAGATGATAAGGCCTCAGCACTTTAGCCCGAATAAAAAAACTGAAACCAGCCTCATTGAGAAGTTTCTTTATCCCAAGTATGGGCCAGGTCAACTGTGGAATCTCGTTTCAAAAGTAGCGAAAAAAAATGGTGCTGAGCTCAAATTTGAATCTGAAATTGAGTCGATTCACATACAGAACTCTCGAGTCTCATCCATCACATATAGAGATCGAAACCAGAAGAAATATAAAACAGCAGCTTCTGTTGTGATATCCAGTATTTCAATACAAGAACTAGTCCCTTTGATTACCCCTCCTCCACCAAAAAAAATCTTACAAATAGCAGCAGGACTCGAGTACCGAGATTTCTTGGTTGTTGGAATTCTTCTCAAAAAAACAACGGTAAAATTACACGACAACTGGTTGTATATTCACGACCCAATAGTCAAGGTTGGACGAATTCAAATATTTAATAATTGGAGCCCTAGTATGGTGAAAGATAAAAAGACGGTGTGGATCGGTATGGAATATTTCAGTAATACCGATGACGATTTCTGGAAGCAAAAAGATATAGAAATTATTACCATTGCAAAAAAGGAAATTGCGGCCCTCGGGCTAGCTTCCGAAGACATGGTTATTGATGCGACTATATACAGAGCTCCAAAAGCATATCCTGCATACACTGGTAGTTACTCTCAATTCGAAGCACTAAAGAGATATCTCAACCGAATTGAGAACTTATTTTTGATCGGAAGAAACGGTATGCACAAGTACAATAATCAAGACCATTCAATGCTTACCGCAATTGAAGCGGTGAATATAATTGTTGAAAAGAGGCGTGATAAGAACTCAATTTGGGATATAAATACCGAAGAAGAATACCATGAGACTAAATAGTTACATTAACACAGTACTCTCCATTGTCAGCACTGTTGCCGTACTCATTGCAGGAGTACTAATTCTTAATTTATTTTATCAGTCGTATCAGACGATGCTGGTAAAAGGCAGCGTTGATTTGCGAAATCGAATAACAGGAACTCGTGTTGCGTTAACAGACCAAGATCCGTATACATACACATGGAAAGTGACCGATCCGATTGAGTGGGCAGATCCATACGCAGACCCTGTCGGGACAACGAGTAGACTCACAGTCAGCCCAGGGTTATTACTGTTTCACCTTCCTTTATCTTATTTGAGATTTGATCAGACTATTGTGTTGTGGTTCTTTATCGAATGGTTGGCGTTATTAATCACTGTGCTCATTTTATTAAAGTATATGCCCTCAAAGAACAAGAAGCTTCTATTTTTTGTTCTTACAACAGCCTTTACACTCAGCATCTACTGGAGGATACACATTCTCGCAGGTCAGGTATATATATTTTATGCACTCGCGAGCGCTGTGATTATGGTTTTCTTACAACGAAATAACGCGCAAAAGTTAGCAGGAATAGCGTTTGCAATCTTATGCATTGCAAGACCGCCTTATATGTTTTTGTTGGTCCCTTTTCTTGTTTTGTGGCCTCAATACAAAACATTCATCCTGAGCTTTTTCATGTCGCTGATCAGCACTTTCATCCTAACTGGACTAGTGTTTGGATTCCCCATTTGGAGACAGTATGCTCAATCGATGATATTGCATGACGGAATTTCATCACAGAATTTGATCGAGAGAAATTATTCAACCGATATATATCCACAGTTAATTGAAAATGTTTCCTTTTTACGAGGAGACAGACTCCCGTTACTTGAGCAAGAAGACTCGTTTAGGGGATCACTAAACAAACATTTCGGTCTCCATGCAAATGTTACAACGCTGCTATTCTTAATGGGAGCATTCACAATACTCGCAGCGGTTTTTATATATGCACAAAAAAATATTCTTTCAATACAACATGTCTTTCTACTAGGAATAACGCTTGTATTAGTAATTGAATATCTACTCCCCGCTAAGCATTATATGTATGCAAATATCCAATGGATTATTCCGCTCGCAATAGTAATACAACAATGGAAATCTCGATCATAGTTCCATTTCTGAATGAGGAGAAATATATAAAGCGATGCGTGAAGTCGCTTCAAAGACAAACACTAAAGCGTCGAACGAAGAGTGAACTGCTCTTCATAGACAACGGGTCAACAGATAGCTCCACGGAGATTGTTCGATCGCTCGCACCAGTCAAGTTGCTTACAGAAACAAAACCAAATGTATATGCCGCTAGAAACAAAGCACTGTCTGTTGCAAAAGGAGAGATTATTGCATTTACCGATGCCGACTGCAGTGTTTCTGTAGAGTGGATCTCTACGATCCAAGAATGCTTTTCAGATCAAGCTGTTGGTATAGTAATTGGAAAAAGAGCGTTTCCAAAAACGCATGACCCGTTTTTAAAATATCTTGAAGATTACGACAATGCAAAAATGAAGTATGTTGTAACGAATGGTGATGTGAACACATTGTTTGGGTTCACAAACAATATGGCGGTACGAAAGAGCGCGATTACCAAGGTCCGAGGATTTAAGGAACTGGAAGTAAACGGCGATACTGATTTAGTACAAAATATTGTAAAAAAAACTAAATACACGGTTATTTATAATGAGAAAATGTTGATTACCCATCTGGAAATAACAAACTGCTATCAGTGGTACAAGAAAATGTATCTTTACGGCTTTCACAACAAAACACTCTCACGGCAGACGTCATATAAAGCACTCACGATGGCAGACAATATTTCAATTTTTAAGAGAGCGTCACACAAATACACATTCAGAGAGAAAAGCATTGCACTTCTTGCTCTTGCGATCGGAATACTGTCATACAAAGCCGGCGAAATAAAGGCTTTCACATGAAGGTTTCAGTTGTCGTTACAATCTATAACAATGAGTCGACAATTTTGAGAGTTGTAAACGCAATTCGCAAATCTTCCTATCAAAACATTGAAATAATTTTGGTTGATGACGGAAGCACTGACAAAAGCCTAAAACTAATTACTTCAACGGCAAAGAATCAGCATGTTTTCCGACTCACTGAAAATCGTGGTCGGGTGTACGCTCGAAATTACGGCTTTGAAAAAGCAACTGGAGACATCATCGTGAACGTAGACTCAGATGTAGTTATACAAAAAAACACAATTCAAACTGTTGTTACTTATTTGACGGAACACTCTGAGGTTTCAGCAGTAACAGGACGGGTACAAAAAACAAGCGAATACGAAAACTTCGCCAGTGTCTACAAAAACCTCTATATGCATTATTATTTTGGATTGCTCCCCAAAGAGGTTAACTTTTTGTATGGGTCATTTTTTGCTATCAGAAAAACTGCCTATAAAAAAATTCCCCACTCATCACAGGTAAAAATCGCTGATGACACATCACTCGGACAGGCTCTGATTTACGAAAATTTTACAATCCACTTAAACAAGAATCTTATGGTAAATCACTTGAAACGATTTACTCTGTGGTCGCTTATAAAGAACGACTTCACCATTAGTAGTGATTGGGCGTACTTGTTTATCCAGTATTCTGGCTGGACACAGCTTTTTAAGAAAAACACAGGATATGCGCATGCTTCAAAAGGACAAATTGCAAGCATTACTCTAATAGGAGCTGTCGTCTTTCTTCCTTTACTTTTTGCATATAGCAAAACTTTGGCGATAGGTGTGTCAATGTTCATTGGTTTACTCCTTGTATGTATAAATCGCACGTTTTTCGCGTATCTATCTTCACAACCTCTCTTGTTTTTCATCAAAGCGATTTCATGGACTATTCTCGACTATGGCATCATGCTCTGTGGAATCAGTCATGGGATTTTTAAATATATGCTCAATAAAAAGAATACCCTTGTGTGAGGAGGCACTGAGTCGCTACAATTGACACATGAACTTATTGGTCGTTTTAGCACAAGGCATTGTAGACAATAGCGCAAACACTCAATGCGACACTCCTCCCTGTCCGAACACCCTCCAAGATTTTGAATCTGTCTTTGCTTCAATACTTGCCGCAATCATCCCACTTGCAGGAATCGTACTATTTGTAGTCGTTATGCTTGCAGGATTCAACTGGATGACCGCTGGAAGCGATACAAAGAAAGCTGAATCCGCTCGAAACATGGCAACCTATGGCATTATTGGAATTACAACACTCGCCTTGTCTTTCCTTATCTTGAGGGTTATTGCCTCATTTACCGGAATCGAAAGCTTACTTAATTTCCAGATATTCCAACCATAAACACGCAATCTACTTGCGCAATAAGAAAAATATCGTGTATGGTAGAATAGTAGATTTCTTAAATGAAAAAACAATTAATTACCGTACTCACCATGCTCGTTTTAGTCGCAGGAATGATTGCGCCATCCTCTGTTTCAGCACAAGCTGTTGGTGACACTTCAAAGTGGTGGAATATTGGGTTTAAAGATTTCTCAAACAAAGTGAACGGTGTAGATACAAATGGTGCGGCTATTCCTGACAATGAAATTTTTGGGGAGAGATATACATTCGCTCAGGTAAACTGGATCGTTAACTCCCTTGCAATGCTGCAACTTGGTGGTGGCATGGCATCTTGTTTTGGTTCAAACCCTCCTGGAGGATCAATGGAAGCTTGTATTGAACAAGTTCAAGCACAATCAATGAGCAGTCCCCTCATGTTCTTAGCAACAATGAACGATACAATGCTTTCAGTACGCCCAGCCTCAGGGTTAAACTACGTAGCTCAAAAAATTGACCAAGTATCCCCAATTAAAACTGCATACGCACAAACTGGATTCGGATATAGAACTATCGCTCCACTGCAGAGGCTCTGGACGTCATTTAGAAACATTGCCTTTGGAATGACTGCGTTTGCAATCATTATCCTAGCATTCATGATCATGTTACGACAAAAAATCTCCCCTCAAGTTGTTATTACTGCACAATCTGCATTACCAAAGCTTGCAATTGCACTCGTATTCATCACATTCTCCTATGCGATTGCTGGTCTCTTAATAGACTTCGCATACGTCGTCATGGGACTTGGTGCCGCGGTTATCGGTTCAAGTGGATTATTAAAGAGCGCTCCAAGTATTGTTGAAATCTTTGATAAAGTGAATAACCCGATCTCCGGATTCGCCGGATGGACCTTAATTTTAGGTGCCGTTCTTCTCGCTGCTCCTATCGCTGGAGCTTTCACTGGAATCATTACTGGAGGTTTGGGCGCTGTAATTGGAGCTGTTTCTGGAATTATTGCCGTTATTCTCCTTGCACTTGCATTGGTCGCAATCTTTAGAATCTTTATCACCATGCTTCGCTCTTTTGCGACCATCGTCTTCTTAGTTATTGGTGGGCCAATAATTGGGGTTATGAGTGTGCTCTCAGTCGGACCTGGTATTGGTGGATGGATTAAGCAAATGGTTGCTCAGTTATCAGTATTCGTGACTATTTGTTTAGTAATGCTTCTCTCCCACATGATCTTCTGGACAATGTCACCTGAAGTTGACGGATGGCTTGGAGATATCGTTGTTGGTGGAGCAAATTATTATAACTTTGATACAGGTTCAATTGGCGCAGGCACAATTCAATTCCCCGGTTTCGGTGGATTCCCTGTGCAATTTATTGGCCTCTTTGTAGGGTTCGGTATTCTCTTCTCTGCTCCAAAGCTCGCACAAGGAGTTCGAGATCAAATCTTAACAGGTCGTGGAAGTTATGGCTTTGATACTTGGGGAACAATGGCAGGCCCAGTTGCCGGTGTTACCGCCGCTTCTTATGCAGCTGGTCAGAAATATGCAGGGGGATTGGCTACAACTGCATTTAATAACAGTCGTATGGGAGCAAACGTGCGGGCCGCTAGTTCACAAATGGCAAATCGACTTACGGATATGTTTAATAGAGGTGGAGGCAGTGGGTCAACAACACAACCTGCACAAAATGCACAAAATTCTGTAAAGGCGAATAGTCGGAGTGGCCCGTACGATAAGATTTAATTAACATTTCTCTTCTTCACACCTCATACTTCGATGTTTTTTCACGCTATGCGCGTTTGTTTCCTGTGCGCAATGTGATAATGAAGAGTTATCGAAGCGGTTACTTATTTCCCACGAGTGTTGCCTAACCCAACAACGCGCAAAAGGTTAACTTGTTCGGCGAAATCATCAAATGCCGCTTCTCTTGCAGGAGCTTCAAATCCACTATAGTCTGCAATAAAATCCCACATCGGTTGACCATCATTGGTCTTTTGCTTAAATGGATAAATACGCCCAACTTTGTACTCGCGACTTCCAGGTACCAGCTTATACGATACTTCTACAAGCCCTGTACCGTCATCTCGTCCTGCTTTTAATCCTTGTGTAATTACTTCGCGCAATTCATCATGTAACTGACTTGCATGGCCTCCGTTGAACGCAGCTCCGCGTAATGCGTGTGAATAATAGAAGAAGAATAGCTGCATCGAGTTATTCGGATCAAACTGCTTGAATTTGTCGTACATTTTAATCAAATCCTGATCGTTCTGGAGACTCTGTAAGTTAAAATCAGTCTTTGTAAGCAAATCTTTAATTTCAAAGACCTTAGGAATATATGATTCGAGGTAACTCTTATATACGTTTGTTTCGAGCTTACTAAAATCAACTCCATGAAAATCAAGTGCTCGTGGATGATCACCTGCGAGTGTTTGATTTTCAATCAAGAGCTCCACCTTTTGTCTATTAGGAGTATCAGCATTAACTGCTGCATATTCATCTCCGAAAAACACTCTCTGTCCCCCGTGGTTGTCTGCATACTTTGATCTTCGTAGGAATGATGTTGCAATCGTTGGAATATGTCCAGCAGAAAGCGCAAATCCTTTTTTATCTCGAATTCGCCATGTTGAGAAATACATGGCTTCGGACATATATGCTTGAATCTTTGCTTTACCACCAGTGGTATCCCACAGTGATTTTTCAAACGTGGCTTCAGCTAATCGGTCAGCCAATTGAACTGATTTTCGTGCGTCAGCAATGGTCATACCCCGCTGGGCGTGAAGAGCGAGAAGTTGTTGAGCAACATCTTCGTTAATTGACTCAGAATCTGTTCGCTGATGGGAATATTCACCACGGAGCGCCGCAGCTTGTAAAAGACCCATCGCATCTGCGGTATACAAGCCTGGAATTTCTCCTCCAAACTCTCGCTCTGCTAAAAAGACGTTTAAAGAATCACCATTCAAGCCATATGCACCAATTTTAATGACAGCATCTGAGAATGCACGCTTAATCCCCTCTGCATCAGCGGTGTTTACTTTTTGAAGCGCTGACCAACACACTTGTAAACGCAATCGTGCATCAACCATCCTTCTGTTTTCTGAATCAAGAAGCGGCATCACTGTTTCGAGAGCATTTCGATAATTCTTAAAGTTAGAATCATCTGGGGTCATTTCAGGTTTTTCTAATTCATCTAAAATTAAGCCGAGGGCATGTCGTTGATCTTCTGGGTATAAGTGTTCAATGTTAGAAAGCCGAATCGTTGGATTTTGTGTGCGATCCATGACTTGCTCCATAATCCTACTGGGGCTTCTCTCTGACTCAGCAACTCTCTGACCAACCGCAGCAGCCATTGCATCTCGATATTGTTTTACTTTATATTCCGCCATCCCAATGAAGGTCGCGTCATTGTCGCTGTCAACACCTCGCCATTCGCGCAATCGTCGGAGTAAATCTTGTTGAGCTTCAGGAGACAATTCCCCGCGCGATAATTGTAAAACTTCAGCCTCAAAACCATCTCTACGCGTATTTATACTGTCAAAAAGTCCATTCTCTTCAGCGAAATTTTCAAGCTGTGAGATTTTAGTATTGACCACATCTAGATTTCGTTGATATGTTGCATCTTGAGGATGGGCTCTGACCTGGTCCTTCAACTCTTCTCTTACGCGTTGTAATCGATTAAAAGACGCCCCTTCTAATGTTCTCCAATAATCCTTCTCTGCATTTGAAAAATTTATGCCTTCTGGTGGTTCTCTTAACTCATTTTCAGCACGCTCTCTTAAATTTAAAACATCACGAGCAGGAACATGCGATTGATCAAGCTGTGCATAGACTTCTTCAACGGGCAATATAACTTGTTGGTTTTCTATCCATGAAGTCTCTTTTGGGAGTCGAGATTGAGGTTCAGTTGGTTGAGGTTGTGGAGTTTGCTCACGAGCGACATGAACCGACTCAGGTTCATTCTGTTCAGTTGAAGGATGTACATATGCATCCCAATTTGCGTTTCGAAATGGATCATTTTCTGCGGACATAGATGTATCTTCTGACATATTCATAGAATAAACGATTTCAGAATCACTTGCCAGAAGTGGCATAGCATACCATAATTATGGGCTAGAATCAATCCATTGCGCATGATAAAATGCTGCTCATAGTTCACAGAATAGATTGAGAAGGAGTTACTCATGCTCACCGACTTTTATAAAGTCCTCGGTTTCACTGCGATTGTAGATGTGGCAGAGGTGGAAACACGGTACGCTGAACTAAAAAAAACTAATAGTCCAGCAGCGATTAGCAAAAAAAAATCGCAATATGAAAGGGCATGTCAAAAGAAAGGGATTGAGCCAGAGACAGCGCAATTGCAGCAATTTGAAGAGGAATTAGCACGCGCACAGCGGGAATTCCCTCGCATTACGGAAGCGTATGAAATGCTGAGCACTCCTAAAAGTAAAGATGTGTATGACCAGTACTGGGAAAGTGTCTATGAAGGTTGTGTGAGCGAAACACTTGCACGACACACACTTACAGCAGCAGGACTTCCTAATATCAGTGATGAGACGCCAGAACCGAGTACTCGTCAATCCGTTACCGCGACTATCCCAAAGCCAAGTATGAGGGTGTTTCTACGTTTGTTCTTGGGGATTATATTAATACTTGTTGTGATACAAGTGATTGACGGGAGAGGAATGTGGATTGTATGCACATTCCCTTGTCTCAGCCTTGGACTTACATACATAATTCTGCTGTTGCATAGAATTGTGCAGATTATACTCAAATGGCGGTCCATGCCGACAGCATAACACCAGCAATTACCTGTTTTCGGAACTCGGGAGACATACCCCGAGTTCTTTTTTTGGGCTTGTGAAAACTCCACCCCTTGAAAGCTCACTTCACACAAGAGATGATAAGGTGTTAAACTATCAGATTTTTTAGTCACCTTTTATGTTTGAACAACATCCAGTACCTCAACAAATTAGCTCATACCAATTTCGGTTAGTTGGTGACATGACGTTAAAGCAGTTCTTTCAGCTTGCTGGCGGGGCTGTGATTGGTCTATTAATATACGCATCCCCTCTTCCTTCAATTTTTAAATGGCCGCTTATTATTTTCTTTGTCATCATGGGTGCAGCTTTTGCGTTTCTGCCCTTGCAAGAGCGCCCTCTGGAAGAGTGGATCGCAGCTTTTTTCAGAGCGATTTACGGACCGACACAATACAGTTGGGGGAAACTTGGAAAAGTTCAATACTACGCAACACCAGAGAGTGCTGTTGCAAAAACCCCGGGAGAATCATCCACGGCGCCAAGTGCAACTGTCCCACAGGAAGTATCTGTTGCAAAACTCGAAGCGAGTGAGCATAACTTTTTAAGTAACCTCACCAATATGTTCAGCCTTCACCCAAAAACAGCGAGTGCACCACTTACCACACCTGCTGTACAACCCACACCATCAGTCCCAGTAACACAACCAGTCACAACAACCATTCAAGCACAAGAACAGGAAATTATGGCCCGTGTTACTAATCCAACCATGCAACCGGTGCAAACGACAACACCGACCACTCCGCAACCTCTGACACCAAAAGCAGGAACACTCTTTGTGGCCACACCGGCGCAACCGGCTATTAGTATTGAGAAAAATGCACCAGTCATTATTCCTCAAGCACCAATTGCAACACCCGTAATGACCACGGCGCCAGTTGCTCAAACACTCGTTGAAAACAAGCCAGATACCACGGTACAGGCACAATTCTCTCCTGATGCCGCACCTCCCAGCCCTGCCACGATTCCAAACGTTATCGTTGGGCAAGTCATGACACATGACTCAAAGATTGTAGAAGGCGCTATTATGGAAATTACTGATTTCCAAGGACGGCCAGTTCGAGCACTAAAAACAAATAAGGCTGGTCATTTCATGATTGTCACTCCTCTTCCTAACGGATCATATAAGATAAACATTGAAAAAGACGGACTTATTTTTGAACCGCTACAGTTTGAAGCTCACGGAACAATCGTTCCACCCATTGCCATCAAGGCAAAACCTAACCAATAACAATGCCGGTAATTGATAAACTATTTGCAAAAATCCCACTCCTCAATACGCCTGATCAGCCAATTATTCGGCCGACTCAAGATGTTGTTCCAATTGCTGACATCGTAGATGACATTGTTTTGTACAAAGACGGAGGTGCAGCTTTGGTTCTTGA
The DNA here is from genome assembly GCA_002430735.1 of Candidatus Woesebacteria bacterium UBA5941. GTDB lineage: Bacteria > Patescibacteriota > Microgenomatia > UBA8517 > UBA8517 > UBA5941. The sequence continues at coordinate 43,013 of DJCV01000004.1, forward strand.
AACGTCTTCGCTCAACTTCGGACTTCTTTCAGAACGAGAGCAAGAAGCAGTTATCGCTGCGTTTGCTGCACTTATTAACAGTTTGTCTTTTGCAGTACAAATAACTGTCCGAACACAGCGAAAAAACATTGGGAGCTACCTTGCATATCTTGATGGAAAGATTGAAGAAATGAAAAATCCAAAACTGAAAACACTCATGATTAACTACAAAACGTTTATTTCAGATACGATTCGAAAACGAAATGTGTTAGGAAAGAGATTTTTTATGGTCATTCCATTTTCTCCACTAGAACTTGGATTTTCAAAAGGAATGATTCCAGGGGTTAAACAACAGGTGATCCTCCCTTATACTGAGGACTACATTTTAAAGAAAGTTAAAACGACTCTTTATCCAAAACGAGACCATTTAATTAGACAGTGCGCACGACTCGGACTTCGAGCAACACAAATGAGAAGAAATGAACTTATCCATCTGTATTACGATATTTATAATCCAGACGTTGAAGCGGTGAGAGAACAACCTGAAGCAAAAGAACCAATAGAATGAACCCACAACAACCAACACAACCGGTAACAACACCCACACAAGTTCCTGTGCAAACACCACCTACACCAAAAGGTCCGACTGGCATGCCCAAAACGTCATTTGTTGAAGGCCAAAAACCGTTTATTACCGACCCTGTTGAAGCGTTAAAGCAAGACCCAACACTCACAATTAGTGATGTCATTGCACCACAAGACATTGAGGTGAATTTTGATCATATTCGAGTTGGGAACGTATATTATCGAACACTTTTCGTTGCAGGATATCCTCGATTTGTCGTCCCGGGATGGCTTGAACCAGTGGTAAATTTTGATCACAGTTTAGACATTAGTTTCTACCTCTACCCTGTTGAAGGAAAAACAGTACTTGATGATTTGCGCCGCAAAATTACTGAAATGGAAGCTGAAATGTCGACTGATATACAACGTGGAAGAATTGTAAATCCAGGCACAGAGGCAAAACTTGAGGACGCAAAAGTATTACAAGAGCAACTCGTAAAAGGAATTGAACGGTTTTACCAATATAGCTTCTACATCACGATCCCTGCAGCGACCGAAGACGAACTGAATAATATTACAAAGCGTATTGAGTCGACTCTCGCCTCTGTTCTTATCATTGCAAAACACGCGACGCTTGATATGCAAAAAGGCTTCCTCAGCGCAGCTCCATTGGGACGTGACGTTTTAACCATTACTCGCAACATGGATACAACCTCCCTTGCGACAACATTTCCGTTCACAACAGCAGAACTAAGCTCAGACACGGGAATTTTGTATGGAATTAACTCTCAAAATGACTCATTTATTATCTTTGACCGGTTTGGACTCGAAAACAGCAACATGACTGTTTTTGCGACCTCTGGTGCTGGAAAATCCTTCTTCGTGAAGCTTGAGAGCATTCGATCTCTCATGATGGGAGCAGAAATTATCGTCATTGACCCTGAAAACGAATATCGAACTATTACTGAAGCTGTTGGAGGAGAATACATTAGTTTTAGCTTTAGCTCTTCAAGCAAAATTAATCCTTTCGATTTGTCGCAAATTTATGAAAAAGGTGAAAACCAGCTTGGATTAAAAATATTGACTCTTCACTCCCTCTTTAAAGTCATCATGGGCCAATTAAATGCGAGCCAAGAAGCGCTGCTTGATCGGGCACTCATCAACGCATATAGAGCAAAAGGTATTACCATGGATCCTGAAACACAGGATAAAGAACCACCACTTATCGAGGACTTATATAAAGCCTTGATTGGAATGGAAACAGCAGAAGCCATTGATCTTGCTTCTCGCATCGAGAAGTATGTAAAGGGAAGCTATGTCGGTATTTTTGATCAACAAACAAACATTAATATCGAAAATCCATTTACAGTATTCTCAGTACGAGACATTCAAGACACTCTCCGTCCAATTGCCATGTTTATCATCCTTGACTATATTTGGACGAAGGTCAGAAAAGATATTAAAAAGAGACTGCTTGTTGTCGACGAGGCATGGCACATGATGAGATATCCAGATACTGCTGCATTTTTGTGGTCAATCGTAAAGCGCGCACGTAAATACTACCTTGGGCTCACAACTATTACTCAAGACGTCGAAGACTTCTTGTCACAAGACATTGGTAAAGCGGTCGTTACCAATTCGGCAATGCGACTACTTCTGAAACAGTCCCCTGCTGCAATTGATCGAATTACAGAAACGTTTTACCTCTCCCAAGGAGAAAAACAGTTATTACTCGCCGCAGGTGTCGGAGAAGGAATTTTGTTTGCAGGTCCACACCACGCGCCAATCAAAATTGTCGCTTCTCCTGAGGAATACGCCTTTGTGACCACAAAGCCACAAGACTTGATGGACACTGGTAAATCAACAACGCAATTACAATCGGCAAGCCCAGCCGACGCTGCCGCAATAGCCGGACAAACCGGATAGTTTACAATTATTTATGGCAGAGTCACGAGAAAAATATTTAGCAAGACAATTATCAGAAGCTGTTAAAAAAATAGGGACTGATCGGAGGCTTCATCCTGAAAAAGCAGAGCGAGCACCGGAATATATTGAAAAGGCGTATTCAGATATATATCTTCATTCACAAAAGTTTCTTTCTGAATCAGATGTTATGGAATTACGAAACCCTGACAGCCCTTACCGCTTCTCAATTGCCATGCGAGCGCTCGAAAAAGCCGCTGCAAAAAAACCTGCTGGAACTACAAAGAAGCCCATTTCTCAAGGACAAACTGCACGAAATATCCACAAACTCTTAACAGAGGCAGATGAACGCGGACTCAGTAAAGATGACCAGAAGAAAATTATTGAATCGACATTCCTCATTAGCGGAGCATCTGATGCATTAAATCCCGATGAAGTAAATGCCGATGAATTAAGAAACGAAATTCTAGAGCGAAAGGCGCAAGCAGCACTTATTCAAATTAAAGCAGAGAATAACAATAATGACACCGTCGCCGAACTATTTACAAAACAGCGACAGAAAATACTAGAAGTTGGGGTTTCTGATCAAGAGCTTGATGATGAATTATTCGAGGTGCAGAAGCAAAAAACAATTGCGCATGTCACTGAGATTGCTAACAACAAAGAAGTTGCAGGGAGATACTCCAACAGCTTAGGTGAGCTTTACGCTTTGGAGATGGGCATTTCTTCTTTAGCTGCAGGTGGAACCGCGCTTACTGCTGAACAAAAGGCTCGCATATTAGCAGGGATTGGTGAGAATTCTGCCACAGTAGGTGCATTAATGAAAAATGGTCAGGGCGTACAATTTTTAAGAAACCCTTCTGGATACCTCGCCTCACGTGCAGGAAATCAAGTTGCACAAAGAGTGACTGCTCGAATAACTAGTGTTGCCGCTGGCCGCCTCGCTGGTACCGCATTAGGAACAGCACTTGGATCAGTCGCCCCTGTCATAGGGAATGTTGTTGGATCATTTGTTGGTAATGTAATGGGAAAGTACATAGGTGGCGCAATTCGTGGCGCAGTGTCTATTGGACGAAAAAGTGCAATGGCAGCAGCAGGCGCTTTCGTTGTAATTGGAGGTGCATTTGCACATGGGATGGCGGTAGCGGCAAGTGCAGGAAGCTTGTCTGCAATTATCCTTGTTCCAATTGTTGCGGTAATTATGCTTATTATTAATTCAGGAGGGTATATTGTTCCCCCATCTGCAAACCTTGATGGTTCAAGTTCTGACACTGATATCTTTACTGAAGGAGGAACAACTGAAAACCAATACTTAACTGTTATAAAAAGGGCAAACCCTGCGGGTCCATTCCAAAACAGTGCGCTCCCAACATCTATTACTTACACGATTGAAGTTAGGGCGAAAAGACCAGGTATTACCAATCTCAACTTTACCTACAGCTGTTCTGCTATTGCCGCAGCTGGAAACATTAACTGTCCGCCAAACCCAACAATCCCCGCAGCACCAGAAACTCTTGAGCAGGGAACTCCTTTTACGTTTGAATATACACAAAACTACTCGACGGCATTTAGAGACTCTGTTGTTATGGATAGTTTCACCGTTTCCGGCAGTGCAGGAGGTACTCCAACAGGAGATGCCGTTGGATTTGCTTCAGTTATCTTTGGAAAACCACCAACTCGTTGTTTTGTCTTTGGAAGCAGCTTAAACCCAATTACTGAAATTCCTCCACTTATTGCCGCGATTGGTCAAATGAATAGAGAGTCTCGCTTTATGGATACACTCTGCGCACGCGTTCCAACAATTACGATTGAGCGTGGAACTGAAAACGTATCATACGGAGGTCGCACTGTATTCCCTCGCATTTATCTATTCACACCAGCTTTCAGTAACGGATTACGCAGCGTGTTTTACACCCTTACGCATGAAACAGGCCACATTTTTGCCAACGCGCAAACTTCCCAGACAGTGTTTAAAGAATTTATCGAGCTTCCCTTCCCAACATCAAGTAGTGGGTACATTTGTACTTATCCATCAAGCGCCAGAGCATATAACGATGACAATAGAGGAAAGGAAAACTTTGCTGAAAGTATCGCATTGTACTTTTTGCGCAACAGTTTAAGTAGTAGTGGTGTTAACTTTACCTGTATGGACGCTCTTGGTGGCTCTTTTGATGTAGCCTATCCGAACTACTATAATTTTATGAGAGATAAGATATTTAATTAACCAATGCTTGAAACAATTAAAAAATATAAAAAGCCAATTCTGTTTATTATTCTCACGATGATTATTGTTGCCCTTGGATTACTGACGAGACAAACACGAACAGTGAACGATGCGGCAAACGCAACTCCTGCCCCTACCCCCGTTGTTGAAGCTCAAGGCGAATGGGGAAGACTTGGTGACATTGTCACAAAACTAGGAGAGCCGCTAAACAGAAAGAGTGATCGGGTTAAAAATGGCGTGTATTACTACGAATCAGGGAATGCCAATAAGAAAACACAAGTCGTCTTTAGAGATAATGTTGCAGTTATGATGAAAGAGATCATTTCTTCTAAAGACACAAGAACTGCAGTAAGCATTACAAAAACACTGGGTGACGAGGAGCTCATTCTTTATGGAGAACTCTCAGAACTCGGATATCATCTCTATGCCTATCCGAGTAAAGGTGTTGCGTATGTGGGTGACAAACAAAGCGGAAGCTTGATGGAGATTTGGTACTTCTCTCCAATGTCTAAAGAGGAGTTTGATCAATCTTTGGCGAGTGACTATAGCACAGCGCCCGAGCTTGATGGCTATTAATATATGAAAAAAGCAATACTGTTCAGTTTCTTTATCTTTTTCTCTTTCTTTGCAGGACAAATCACGAGTTCTGCTCTCACGATTAAAGCCCAAACACCACCAGAACAATCTGGTGACTTTGCAGCTTGTGTTGGTGCAGCGCTCGCCAAGTACTTTCAAGATGTATTAGTTGGTACACGCGGCTTGGACAAAATAAAGATTTTATCTCCTGCTTTTAACTTAACCAACCCGATTGAATTCGATATGTTTTATGTCATGAAATCCGGGCCAAATGGTGAATTTTTCAAACCTCAAAATTACGGGAACTTCTTTGGATTTGCAGGCAACACTTATTCAATTGGTGGTGTCAAAGCATACGATTGGTTCGCTTCACCTGAAATAACAGGACGCAACTGGAAAGGTGAAACAGTTGGTGCATATGCCGGAACTCAAATGATATTCACCGAGTTTGGGGATTTTGATACATTCGGCGATGGCGCAGGCCTTGGAGTTCCTGGTTCAGCTCGAGGAACCATTATCGGAAATTTAGCAACTGAATACGGACGGAGTTCAAATGATGGGTCAATTGCTGCAATTAACTTCTTTGCCGCGATGCAAAGCTACAGCAATCCAGAATTCCGCGGCCACAATTTAACGAATAGTGAAATCGGGCAGGTCGTCGGGGCAGGGTCAGCAGCCAAAGCAGGTCAAAACCCTGGGTTGTTCGTTGCAGGAGAATCACTTCCACAGGCGGTGCAATCAAATGGATTGCCGAATGGATGGGTGCTAGATATTGTCGGCGGACCGGGAGACCTCGACTCTGCAACAAGATTTGTAAATACTGCTCACAGCCTCGGATACAACCCAATTCTTCGCACTTGTGTTGGTAATAAATGCGGATTTGCAGAACCTTCTATCTACGTTTCATTCCTGCGTTCATTGAATGCGGTAATCACAGGTCCAGTATGGGTTATTGCTGGGCCAAACGAGCCTGCAACCGAACACTGGGCAGCTCCCGCCTGTGCACCCGAAGGAAAGAAGTTTGAGCTTGATGAGGTTCCTTGTAATGCAACACAGGAGCCTGAGTTTCACTCGCTTCGTCCATACCCAACGAATCCCTGCAATAAACAAGTTGAGCAAGCTTACTATATGTGTGGACAAGATTTAGTAGTAAAGGACACCTATGAATTTCAAGACGGTGGTGGCCAGTGTGAAGACTTACCCGGTGGCGGTCGCCGATGTAGATACACAATCGAAGGGCAAACTTCGCAAGTATCCCTGGGTCTTTTGAACGCAAATCTTCCAATCCTCGGAAATACTGAAGGTGTACCAAACAGCACAAATAGTGAACTCCCAGAAGAATCTCGTAGCACCATTGATTTCAAGCAACGAGTAAACGAATACGTAAGCTGGTACTTAAATGGAATCCCGTACCGCGCAGAAGAAAAAACAGACTCTATTCAAAACCAAGTGATTGGTGAAATGAACATCTATGACAAAATTATTAATCTTGCTGGTCCACTAAAGAAACTGCTCCCTCGGCCGATTCAAACTGCGGAGCGCTCTAATGAAAAAGATCGGATTGGAATAGAAGGAGAGATCGGAAGGCACAATCAGATTGCAGAATGTGGTACACCAAATGCACCTGAACAATGCTACACAGACTCAAACCAATACCAGAGAATTACAAACCTCGTACAAGCAGGACCTAACACGCGAGGATTCCCCTATTTACCATTCTCCTCAACAGAAGACCGTTTAGGGCTCGCAACCTCAGGTTTGCGGTTTGGAGCGCCATCCTGTGCTGATGGAAACCCAAATGCTGACGACATTGAAAGCGGCATTACCTGTATTGATTATGAATCTGAAAACACCAGTAAAGAACTGTATTTTGCACACGTTGATGAGAGTAACGAATTGGGCCGCATGCTACAAAACACATATAAACCATTTTCAGTGAACGATGCGGGGACGGCTCCGAAGGAAGGCCTCGCTGAATTAATTGATACTCCCTATTGCGAACTTATTGAAGCGAGAACCAACCCGGGTGACAAGCTCTATGGAGAACTCGTTCGACCAGGCGACACAGAAACGAAACCAATTTCAGGCACACTCACCTATTCTGCAAACTTCACGTGTGATTTCCCTTCACCTGACCCAGAGCAAGTGGCGCTTTGTATGACTGGCTGTGAAGATTTACCAGCAGATGCACAGGCCCAGTGTGAACTTGATTGTAATAACACCAGTAACACCTGTCTTCGAGAAGTGTTCGTTCCGTTTAGTGTTACCGTAACAAGCCCAGGGTTTGAAAATATTTGGGAACGGTTTGTTGCAGGAAGCATGTCTATCGTAAAACGAATTTTCCCACTCGTTGGTCCGAATGCGCCGATTGTGAAATTAGAAGATATTCCTGGCAAATCAGGTGCGACATATCGATCCCAGGTCATTTCTGGTAACCCAGAACTCTTAACCAGTGAGGCTCTTGCCGGGGATCCTAATAAAAATCGTCCTGGCGTAACTGCTGAAATATATTTCCCTCACTTGGGAAGCGTTTATGATTACTTCTTAAAGGGCATTCAAACAGCACTCCGACCATATGGAATCAAGGAAGAAGACACAGGACAAGTAATTCCGCCTGCAGTTTGTACTATTGAGAATGCAAATTTCAGGTCCCAAGCACTGCTCAACATTATTTCTCAAGCAGCAAAATGGGCTCGTATTCCCGTCGAACTCTTAACCATGGTCGTTGAAAAAGAAGGATGTGGGTATTTCGGTTCACCAAACGGCATTTGTGGATTGAGCGATGGTGAAGTTGAACAGTACAGTGCTCCAGGTGCTCAATACCCACGAAACTGTGTGCAAGGTATTAGTCGGGCAAGCGGTCCAATGCAGATCATTAACGGCATTTTCAACAACTGGAGTACTGCAGTAAATCAAGGTACCGGAGACACGCGAACACCAAATAACTGTAATATCAAAGATTCTATTTTTGCAGCCGCGTGGATTTTGTCCGCAGGATATCCACCGAATCTCCTTACCCCACAGCCTGGATATAACGTTGTTAATAGCCCTGAACCTGGATCATGGACCATGACAGACATGCAAAGAGCAATTTCAAAGTGGGTAAACGGGTATTTGGATAACACGAGCCAAATTTGTGAGACACGACCAGCACTTCTCCCCGCAGCAGCTTGCTTTACAGAATCATACTGTGCGCAACTCTTAAGACATAACAACACAATTAAGACTGACTGCAACGCGAAACCAAGTGGAAGTGGTGTCGATATTCCGTCCTGTTAAATAATACTTCTAGATTAAATGCGCACTGGCATTATTAAGTGAAGAAAACTGGGGTCTTTTGGATCTAAGAATAAACAAGGTGCCGTTGCATCAGTTCCTTTTATCTCAACACTCTCCCCAGAAATAACAGTTAAGACTTCTTCTACGAAACGAAAATTAAACGACAGCTCCATTTTTTCTCCCTCTACTTTTGCAGGGATAGAAAGTGTTTCATTTCCAGAACGATTACTTTCAGCAGAAACCACTAATTCATTCTCCCCGATCGTTAATTTAATAGTGTTTGCATTGTCTCTCGCAAAGATAGAAGAGAGTTTAACTGCACGCATAAGTTCCTCTTTTGAAACATTGACACTAACCTTAGGAGCTTTCGGAATAATTCTTTCAAAATTAGGGAACTCCCCTTCTATGACCCGGCTTCCTAAAACCATCTGAGGAAGACCAAATAATACTTGGTTCTCAGTCGGTCGTATATCAAAGGCAATATCGTTGCCAACAGAAAGACGAGGAAGTTCTGACAACACTCGTTTCGGAATGATCAATCGAGTGTCTTCGTGATTCGTTTCAACTTCACACCGTTTTTGAGAAAGGCGGAACCCATCGGTCGCAACCAAAATCATTTCGTTCTTTCTTAGTAAAAACAAAACTCCGGTAATTGTTGGTCTCGCTTCGTCTGTTGATGCGGCAAATAAAACTTTTGTTAGTGCAGGGATAAATACGCGCGTCTGGATTCGCAAAACGTTCTCAGGGAGCTCTGTCGTAACGTTTGGGTAATCGGATGCGTTCATACTATTCACCGCACTCCTAAAGCCTTCAGATGAAACCGTAATTACTTCTCCAACCGTTTCCAAATCGACATTCTCCCCTCCTAAGTTTCCAATTAACTCGGTAAATGTTTTGGCCGGTACCGCAATAGTTCCATCCTCCGTTACTTTCGCACCGAGTTGAGCAGATAATGACACTTCCAAATCTGTCGCAAGGATTTCAATTTTTGTTTTATTGGCTTTTAAAACGATATTCCCGAGAATGGGAAGATTTGCGCGGGTTGCAACGAAACGTGAAGAAACAGAAAGTGTTTTTGCAAAGTCGCGAGTAAGAAGCGTTACCTTCATAGTTCAACCGAGTATAACCTAGGAGTGTTCATTTGAACAGACAAACGATATTGTTTTTCATCTCGTAATGATTAATCACTATTAGATTTGAACCAGTGAATTATAAAAATGCATTATCCACTTATCCAGTTTTAACGCCAATTGTGTGTATGTGTGTTTCTTTCATTTAATTAAATAGTAGAAGTAGTAGTAGTAACGGTGGATATGTGTATATCACTCCCGTAGTTGAGCTAACAGATTGCTGTTGATAACAGCCGTAAACGAGTTGTTGATGGATTTGTGGATAATGTAGTTTTCACAGTGGATAAGTGGAGAACATAGTTTATCCGTGCGGTTTATCCACTTAGACTAATGACTTTATCCGCTCAATATCCGCTCTCGTATCCGCATCATTTGAGAGTAAACTCGTAATCTTATCCACACCGTGCATTACGGTTGAATGGTCTCTCCCTCCTAGTATTTGTCCTAACTCTTCATAAGGAAGTTTCATCTCAACACGTAGTATGTACATAAGTATTTGCCGTGGGAATGCAATCATTTTTGAACGTTCCTTGCCCAGAATTGAACGTTTGCTGACTGAATAGTGCTTACAAACGGCATCGATCACTTTATCTGTTGAGAACAATTTCACGACCTCAGTAACATCACTATCCCCTTTCTTTAAAATCTTTTTAAGTAGTTCTTCATTTACTTCCGCTTTGTTCAGTTTGATTTCAGAAGAAAGTCTTGTGAGAAATCCTTCAATGGCACGTGCTGAATCTATGTTTCCTGCAATAACGTGCACTAATGACTCGCTCAGGTCAATCCCTTTTTGTTCACTCTTAATTTGAACGATAGCGCACCTGAGTTCAAAATCCGGTGGTGAGATGTCTACAATTAATCCTGCCTCAAACCTGCTCCGCAATCGATCTTCAAGTTTTTGTATTTCACTTGGTGGGCGATCACTAGTCATAATAATCTGTCCCCCGGCTGAGGTAACTGCATTAAACGTGTGGAAAAACTCTTCCTGCGCAGTATCTTTTCCTGCAATAAATTGAATATCGTCAATAAAAAGTGCATCAAGTTTTCGATACTTATCTCGTACAGATTGTGTGTTCTTATTGCGAATTCCTGAGACGATATCATTGGTAAAGTCTTCCCCAGTACACGCAAGTATTCGCGCATCAAGTTTCTTCTTGAGGATGTTAATGCCGACAGCATGCATTAGGTGAGTCTTGCCAACCCCTACTCCGCCCCAGATAAAAAGTGGATTATACGCATACCCTGGGGTAATGCTCACTGCCTCAGCCGCGGCCCAGGCAAGTTGATTACTCCCAGAAACGGCGAAATCTTCGAATGTGAAGTTTGGTCTAATCTGTGCTCTTACTATCTTTGACATAACGTCGTCAGTCATAGATCGTTGTTCTTCAAAAAGAGGTGCAGGGGCAGCTTCTGTATTTGTTTTCAACTTCTCTGGATCAGTTTTAATGATGAATGTTAAATCGCATGGAGCTCCAATTGTTTTGATAAGTGCATCTTGAATGAGACCGAAATAGCGTTCTTCTATAAACTGTCGCGACATTGCAGTTTCGCATCCGACTTCCGCGATATACCGCTTTGCATCAACCTTACGGATTGATGCTAAATGGGTTTTCCCAAACCAGGTTGTGAATGTTGCTGCGGTAACGGAGACCTTCAAACTTTGAAGAACTTCCTGCCACACTTGTTGTTTATCAATTTTCATGGAACAAAAAAAAGACTGGGGGCAGTAGTTACTTGTAACAAGTTATCCACAATGGGTCAACTGCATATTTATGGAGAAAACATATACATAAGGCGAGCAAAAGCAGCCTCCCCTTTGAATATCAGCGGAAATTTTGTATAATTCACCCATGGCAATGAAAAGAACCTATCAACCAAGCAAGCGAAAACGCGTACGAGTGCATGGATTTCGAAAGCGAATGGCAACAGCAACTGGTCGACGAGTCATTAAAGAGAGACGCGCACGTGGTCGAAAGAAGCTCACAGTCTAATGCTTGCTAAAGTATTTCGTTTAACTTCACAAAAGGATTTTTCTCTCGTTAAAGAAAAAGGTCGTATTACTCATTCCTCAAATTTTTCTTTGAGTGTATATCCTCGCAATGATAGCGAACCGAGTCGATTTGGCTTTATTATTCCCAACAAAGTTGTTCCATTGGCTCACGACAGAAACCGAATTAAACGAGTTTTAAGTGAAGGAACACGCTTTCAACTCACCTTTGTTGCTCCTGGATTTGATTGTGTGTTTTTACCAAAAGCTTCAATTTTAAGAGCATATACTGCTGACGTTATGAAAGAAGTTGGCGAAGCCTTTCGCAACGCTTCGATTATTAAATAAGTAAAACGCTGTGTATACGATACTGCTACGATTCTACAAAGCAACTTTTTCTTGGTTGCTTGTGTTTTTAACTGGTACTGGATGTCGCTTTACTCCAACGTGTTCTGAATATTGTTCACAAGCTCTAACCAAGCACGGCTTTCTGAAAGGGACAACACTTTCTATTCGGCGAATTGCACGCTGTCATCCGTGGGGTGGTAGTGGCTATGACCCGGTAAAGTAAACACTCCACTCTGCCGATTTTTTAAAAATCCTGTACAATCAGAAGTCATGGGAGAACTTTTTAGCGCACTACTTACTCAACCGCTCGCAAACGGACTGATCGTTTTCTATCGTCTTTTAGGGAGCAATATGGGCCTTGCGATCATTGGATTTTCTCTGTTTCTTCGCGTAGTTCTTACTCCCCTTACGAAACCTGCAACCGACAACATGAAGAAAATTCGTGAGATTCAACCACAGTTGAAAAAACTCCAAAAGAAATACGGTAGTGATAAACAAGGCTATTTAAAAGCACAAGCTGAGGTATATAAACAGAATGGTATTAATCCAACTGCAGGATGTTTGCCTCAAATTCTGCAGCTCCTCGTTTTAATCGCGCTGTATCAGGCGTTTCAATTGCTCCTTGCAGGTCATGGATCGGTTCCTGATGCCTTTAATAATCTTCTCTATACACCTGTTAAGTTTGCGGAAGGTGCAATGCTTAATACAAGATTTTTGTATCTTGATGTTACTGCTCCTGATGTGTTCCGTGTTCCTGGTATCTCATTTGCACTTCCAGGTTTATTAGTCATTCTCTCTGCATTGGTTCAATTCCTTTCAGCCAAAATTTCTATGCCATACGTCGCGCAAGAAGAACAAGTTGCAAAGAAAACAAAGGGTGAAGCAGATGATATGGCAACCGCAATGCAATCCTCTATGATTTATACCTTTCCGCTTATGACACTTCTTATTGGGGTAAGTTTTCCGTCAGGGCTTGCCCTCTACTGGCTCGTATTCTCACTGTTCCAAGGTTGGCAACAATATCGATCCTTTGGTTGGGGTGGATTAACTCCATGGGTAGCAAAGGCTAAAGCCCTTCGTGCCAAAGCATAACCTCATTTCTTCTTACAAGTTAATAAAACCTGTGATACAATAGCCTCGCTATGGCAAGTGCTATTGAAAAAACATTAGTCGAATTAACTGACAAACTCATTCAGTTGACCGGAATTCAAGCGGTTGTTACCGTGACTGAAGAAACTTCAGAAGAAGGTGCAACGTACCACGTCGTCATTGAAAGTGAGAAGGAAGCGGGCCTTCTGATTGGAGCGCATGGTCAAACTCTCGCTGCTATCCAGTCGTTCCTTGGAATGGCATTAAGAACTCGAACCGGAGAGTGGCATCGCGTGGTACTTGATGTTTCAGGTTGGCGACAAAAACATGAAGAATATCTTCTTTCACTCGCGAAGCAAGCAGCTGACCGAGCCAAGCAGACTCATGAAGCCCAATATTTATACAACTTAACACCTGACCAAAGACGCGTTATTCACACAGCACTCTCTGAAATGAAGGGTGTTATTAGTGAATCTGAAGGTGAAGGTGCCGATCGATATCTCATTGTTAAGCCAGAGTGAGCTTCTTAAAACGATTTTTTCTTGTTCTTCTTATCCTATTACTTCCTAGTCAGTTAGGTTTTCATTTTTGGCCTTCATGGTCACTCGTTTCAGGCATTCGAGTGGACTACTTGTCTCCCACTGTGTATCTCACGGACGTAATAAGTGTGATACTTGTCATGCTCTTTCGAGATGAAGTGCAGTTGATACCTTCAAAACTCTCACTCAACACAAAAAAGAAATTGATTGTTCTTGGACTTTTTATTGCACTCAATATCGTTTTTTCAACAATTCCTGCGTTATCTCTCTACCGCTGGCTGCGAATATCTTTGTATATTCTCCTTGCATCACTCCTTTTGACAGAGAGAAAAGTAGTAAGAGCGCTGTTTGTAAATTCCATTCCAGTCACCCTCTTCTGGACTTGTGTGCTCGCATTATTCCAAATTGCACAACGTGGCTCTTTAAATGGTGTTTTATATTGGCTTGGAGAACGACGGTTTACGGTAGAAACCCCTGGTATTGCGTTGTCAAAACTCATGCCGTTTGTATCATTGCGCCCGTACGCAACGCTTCCCCATCCGAATGTGCTCGCCGGCGTGATACTTGTGTTATGGCTTATGTGGGTGATCCTTCATAAGAATAAAACAGGGCGGTTTTGGTATATAACCTGTTTGGTTGCTGTTGTCATCCTCTTTACTGAGTCCTATTCGGCATGGCTCGCGATCGGATTTTGCGGATTATTTTTTCTTTTTGCCAAAGTGAAGGTAGGTATGAGCACGTATTTACAAAAAGTACTCCTACTGTGTGTGGTCTTTGTATCCCTTCTCTCACCCATTCTCTTTTCTTTCGCGTCCATTGATGTCGGCTCACGCATTGGGAAAAACACAAGAGAGCGAATTGCATTAGCTATTGAGGCCGGGTTTATCGGTTCACAATCACCCGTTCTCGGATCTGGATTAGGCACATTTGTAACAAAAATTCCTGGAGCGCTAGAAATAGTCCCTCAAACGTTTATAACAGGAGTAACGTCGCTATTGCAGCCTGTTCATAACATTCCACTGCTCGTTTTTGCGGAAATGGGAGGACTGGGGATCTTGTTATGTATATCACTATTCTTCTCTATTCCATTTACTGCCCCGGTTATTGCAATTCTTGTCATCTCTTTGTTTGATCATTATTGGATGACACTCAATCAACCGCTCCTTGTTCTCCTCTTTCTCTTCGTGCTTCATCCCTACCTGACGAAGCCTAAACCTTAACAGATTACGTATCTGGTACAATTGCCCAGTTTTTTGTTGGCACCTTATATCTTTAGTGAGAGGACACTTTGTATGGACCAGCTTGGGCATTTGCCTATCATAGATCAGTTCCTTGTGAGGCTTATCGTATGGTTTAGCCAATATATCGGATTACCCCATGCGATTCATGTTGTTGGTCTCTTGTCATACACAGCGGTTCAAGCGTATATGAAAGATACGAAGACACTTGTAGTGAGTGACGCGCTCAGGTCTCTCTTGTCTCTTACTCATACTGCAGTGACGGACAAAGAGAAACTGGATGCTTTATTAGCGCTTCCTGGTCGTTTTATCTTGCAGGCGTTACTTTCCTTAAAAAGGGCGACTATTTAAACGCAACGAACGCTTTTAATAAGTCGCTATTGTTTTATCCGTCACTCCCTCATTCTCAAAAGAAGTTACAGGAGGCAAAAATCGCTATGTCGCAACAACTAGCTTTGGGTCATGAGTATTTAGCGCAGGCACGTGCAGCACTTGAAAAAGGAAATTTAAACGAGGCTCGCTCTCTTGCTGCAGTTGCGCTCGGCTTTGCACCTTGTTTACAAGATGCAAACTTGCTGGGTACGTTTATTACGGCCTTTGAAGTAATTCACACATTGATAGATGAGAAGAAATGGGATCAAGCTCTTACTGTCATTGGAGCCAACGTCCCGCTGTACAAAGGACCTGAGCAGCAACAGTTGCTCTTTCTGGAGAAAAAAACAACAGCCATGAAATACCTTCACGATAAAGCCGGGTGGTACCTTGAATTAGCCTATCGATATCAAGCTCGGTACCGAATTGATCGGGCGTATTGGTATGCACTTTTAAGTGGTCTGTATAAAAACACCGCGGAAGCACACCGCATTATAACTAGGCTCGCAGATTACATACCTGAGTCATATCGGGTGGACTGCTGGGAGTCGATTGCGCTCTATATAAAGCGCGAGTTCCCGTAACAACTGGTTTAGAGGGGATTATTCGTAGTCCCCTCCTTTTTATTGCTGACAAAATAGAAGGGCTTGGGTACAATTGCCTAACTTATGCACATCGTTATTCACACAGATGGTGGTTCACGAGGAAACCCTGGTCCAGCCGCCTCAGCATTCACCGTTCATACCCCGCAGAACGAACTCATTCATGAAGAAAGTCTCTTTCTCGGAGATACAACTAATAATGTTGCAGAATACACCGCTCTTCGAATGGCATGTGAATGGGCAGTATCCCAGAAAGACCTTGGCATTACGACGTGTGACATCTTGATGGACTCAGAGCTTGTTGTAAAGCAAATGCGTGGAGAATATAAAATTAAAGACCAAACACTGCTCTCTATCGCAACGGAGATTAAACGCATCTTAAAAACAGCGCCTTTTTCTGTTTCGTTTGTTCATGTCAGACGTGCAGAAAATGCTCACGCAGATCAATTGGTGAACGCGGTAATGGACCGAAATATTGGCCACTAGTCTTCCACGGGAAATTGAGGAATTGTACCCGTGTAACCTCTTTCAAACTTCCCCGCGGGATACAGTAAAATTACGACAATAAGATTCATGTGCTGGCAACGTGAGGTTTTCACCGAAAGCTGCATGATAAACTTGATCAATGCCAACGACCTTCTGCATATACGGAAAAAAAGATTCCTTTACAAGCGCACTCCTCTCTGCATTTTCATTGGTGGGAAATGCCGTCCAAGTATCGACAGTGACTGAGTTGCACGCTCATCCTGCGGCAATTGTAATTACTGTAAGTAATTTTCACGACCATATTGCAGTTGTTGGTGGTACCGTTCAACTGCATGTAAAAACATTTGAGACTGTGGATTCATTTCCTTCACATCCATTCACCTATTATGTACACCAGAATGCAAAAATCTCCGATGCGGCAAACGCAATCGTAAAGCGTTTCTGCGGATTCAATAGTAAACTCCCCTGCATTATTACGCCGCATCCCGAGTATGTGAAGAGTACGATTGAAACGATCCGAGTTGATACGCAGCCAGTTGTTATAACATCTACGCCAATAGCTGAAAGCTATCCGGTCACCCCTGTTCCAGCAGTTCCACGTCACGAGCCTTCAGTATCAGTGCCGCCCGCTCGGGCTGTTGCACAACCAAAGGCCATACCACCGCGAACACGCATTCGCCGCTTTCCGAAGGTAACAGCTCGCTCTCGAAAAGTTATTGAAGCTACCATGATTTTTGGCATATGGCTGCTTAGTCTCCCCTACGTCTTGCTCCTTGTGTCAGGCAGTTGTATGGCCCTGGCAGTAAAAACAATGCCAAGTGTAAGTAGCACACTCACCACTCCACTCCTGCAATGTGCACAAGTAAGTGCGAGTACTGGTACCACAGTGTCTGCAGCATTCACGTCAGTACCGCTTATTGGTACTATTGCGAAAACGCCGTTGTCACTCTCAAGTTTTGTATATGAAAGTGCAATTCTTGGTCAGGAAGGACACGCAATTATTAAAGAACTGAAGACTCATCCAGAAGTAAACACGTTAGAGGCACTCGCTCCCCGTTTTGAAAAACTGTCTCGTGACATCTCTTTTTTGTCGAGTAAGTCACAGCAGATTTCAGTTATAAAGCGATTTGCTCCGCAGCTTGAAACAGTATTTGCACATGCATCATATCTCCCCATTCTCGCCGCGGTCTCACATCAAGCACCTGAACTATTTGGAAACAAAGGACCTGTAACGTATATGGTGTTATTGCAAAACAACATGGAACTTCGACCCACTGGAGGATTTATTGGGTCATTTTTGCTGGTAGACATTGATAATGGGGAAGTTGCTGCACAGAATATTTATGATGTCTACGATGCTGATGGTCAGCTTGCAGGGTATGTAAAACCACCAACGCCAATTCGAAACTATCTCGGGGAGGCCAAATGGACGATGAGGGATAGTAACTGGGATCCGGATTTTGCGACGAGCGCAGAACGGGCTGCCTGGTTTTTAGATAAAAGTTTGAATAGGGAAGTGCATGGCGTAATTGGCGTAAACCTTGAAGTCTTGAGAACTATTATTGCCACTGTTGGGCCGATTACTGTGCCTGATTATGGTGGCACGTTAACCGCAGAGACGTTTTATCAAAAAATACAAAGCGAGGTACACAAGGAATTCTTTCCAGGTTCACGAAAAAAGTCTAACTATTTAACTGCTGTATTTAATGCCGTGCTTCATAAGTTGCAGTCAGAAGGGGAGCACCGTGCGTTATCACTTCTATCAGGATTACTGAGAAATATAGAAGCCCGAGATATTCAGCTGTACAGCAGAAACACGTCAGTACAGGCAGAACTATTAAAGGCTAACGTAGCTGGAGTTATGCCCGGGAACGCTATTGGGTTTGTCGAGGCAAACGTTGGCGTGAACAAAGCGAATCAGTTTATTGAACGGGCAGGCGAGCTTTCTATACAGAAAACAGATGAATCAATAACCGCTACCAGTGTCATTAAAATTACCAATAAGGCGAGTTCTGTCAGTGATGAAACACGGTATCGTGTATATGCACGGGGAATAGCGCCAAAAGGGAGCACTGTTTCCGCCATGAATGTTTCCTTGGGAGGAGAAGAAACCGCTGTAATTCCAGAACTTGAAACCGTTGACGATAGGGAAGAGGCGGGAGCACTTGCGACAATCGAAGCTGGACAAACGGGAGTTATAACAATTACCTGGGAGATTCCGTCAACTTCTGCCCTCATACTATGGAAGCAAGGTGGGGTAGAGGAATACCCGATTTCGGTGTCAGCCTTGACCAAGAACGGGGATAGGCAGTACAATACGTCGTTCGGCAAAGATATTGTAATTCCACTATGAAAAAACACACTCTCAACGCTCAGCCTCGTACCTTAATTGGACGTAAAGTTAGACGTCTTCGATCAGAAGGTGTACTTCCTGGCACAATTTATGGTGCAAAGATTGAATCCATCAATGTACAAGTTTCCCGTGATGAGCTCGTTTCAACATACAAAGCAATCGGGGAGACTGGTTTGCTCGAACTTGTTTTAGATTCTAAGAAGCACCCTGTTCTTATAAGTAATGTTCAGATTCATCCAGTAACTGGGGAACCGCTTCATATCGATTTCCGTGAAGTTGATCTCACAGAAAAGGTGAAAGCTGCAGTTCCTGTTGAGTTGGTCGGTGAAAGCCCAGCTGAAAAACAAGGAATGGGTACCGCTGTATTACTCGTAAATGAACTTGAAGTAGAAGCGCTTCCGGGAGACCTTCCTGAGAAATTTGAAATTGACGCCACCCTTTTGACCGAAGTTGACCAGGTGGTAACTGTTGCAGAGCTTTCATACAATCGAGAAGCTGTTGAAATTCAGGCCGAAGCTGATCAAGTGCTTGCAAAAGTAGAACCTCCTCAGAAGGAAGAAGTTATTGAAGAACCAGTAGCAGCTGAAGGTGAAACAACTGATGCAGCTGCCGCTACAGGAGCTGATTCAGCGAGTGAAGCTTCTGATGAAAAGAAAGAAGAATAATCGCCGCTCCTCCCTTTCTCCCTCACTTCTTCCTTGAATAGTTCCCCACGCTCAACATACCAGGTATTGAATAGCACTTGCCTAGGTGACTTAGGCTCGTGGACTCACCGTTGGAAGCATGTTTTTACTCGCAAAGGACGGCAAGAAGCACGAAGACGAGAAAACGCACCAGGATAAGACAGTCGAAGTGAGGGTTATTTAACTGGCCAAGAAGCCGTGATCAGGAGTGGCGTCTTCTTGTCAGACAGTTGCTGGTATGAAGCTTCTGTCACGTAGGGGGCAAACGGGTGCAGAAGATTCAAAAACGTGTGGAGTGCTCTGGTAAGAGTCTTAGTCGTAATTTCTCCTTTTTTATGCATTTCAATCACTTGGTCACAATACCATCTCCAAAACTCCTGGTACAGGTATTCAGCGGCTAGGCCTAATTTCAGTGAGTCAAGCATTTTAGTTGCAGTATCTACGATTTCGCTAATGTGGGTCAATACTTCCTCATCCCGAAGCTTACTTGCTAATACTGGTTCCTCTTTTGATCCTTCTACGACATAGCGAGTGGCATTCCAGATCTTGTTGCTAAAATTCCTCATTCCCCTCACCTTGCTCTCTCCAACATTATTGTCAGTGCCTGGAGTAGTACTCATGACGAGTGCCATACGGAGTGCATCTGAACCATACTTCTCAACCAAATCAATTGGATTTATTACATTGCCGACCGATTTACTCATCTTCCGGCCCTGCTCGTCTCTAATCAACCCATGGAAGTACACGTCAGTAAACGGAACTTCGTTAGTTAAATACAGCCCAAGCATCAGCATTCGCATTACCCAAAATGGAAGAATGTCGTATGCTGTCTCCATCACAGAGGTCGGATAAAAGTACTCAAAATCCCCTTCTCTTACCTTCAATGTGACAACTGGCCATTGTCCTGATGAGAACCAGGTGTCAAAGGTATCCGTTTCTTGGATATAGCCGTCTCCTGGGTTGTTTTGTGAGATCACAAAGGTGCTGTCATTCGGAGCGATTAATGATTGTAGGCCTTTTGTAATTTCAGAGAGGGGATAGTGATTGAGTAGTTCTCCGAGTTCCCCTCGAACCTTTTCGCCACTTTCAGATAAAAATGTCACTGAGATGTTAGGGTTTTTTGCAACCTCATACCAGACGGGGATTCGAATTCCCCACACAATTTGACGGCTTACATTCCAGTCACGGAGATTTTTAAGCCAGTTAACCAGTATTTTTTCTCGACCTGTTCCGTGAATCTTTACCTGTTTGTTTTTAATAGCAAGAAGAGCCGGCTCGGTAAGCGGTTTCACCGAAATGAAGAACTGGGGCAAGGGGAGTGGTTCTATCACGCTGTGACATCGGTAGCATGTTGCAATTCGGTGCGAATATTTCTCATCCACTTTTTCGATAAAGCCATTAGTAGTCAAAAACGCAACGATTTGCTTGCGCGCTTCAAGCACTCGAAGACCGGCAAATTGGCCCGCTTTGTCTGTCAGTTTTCCTTGCATTGTAATTGCCACATTTCGAGGGAGATTGTGCTTTTCAGCAACTGCCCAATCATTTGCATCATGTGCTGGAGTGAGCTTTACGACACCAGTCCCAAACGCCGGATCTACAAATTCGTCTGCAATAATCGGCATTTCAGCGCCGGTCAGGGGATTTAAGACAGTAACACCAACTAGGTGTTTACGCTTTTTGTCCTTCGGGTTAACGGCGAGGTGAGTATCTGCAAACAGAGGTTCAGGTCTCACTGTCGCAACTGTGACAAATTCAGAAGGGGAGTCCTTGATTGGATATTTTACGTAGTACAGTGGATCAATTCGCTCTTCATACTCAACTTCGAGTTCAGAGTATCCGGTGCCACACTTTACACAATAGTTTACAAGCTTTTCTGCTCGGTATACGAGGTTGTCTTTATGGAGTCTTTCAAAGGTGTTGTATACAAACGTCACGACGTTCGGATCAAGTGTAAAGGTAAACCGATCCCAGTCAGCAGATGCCCCCAGTCGTTTCATTTGTGCAACAGCAACCCCTGAGTTGTCCTGTACATATTCCCATATCTTCGCAAACAACGTTTCTCTGTCAAAATCAAATCGGCTCTTCCCATCCTTCGCAAGCTTTTTTTCAAAAACGAATTGGGTCTCAATACCAGCATGGTCTGTTCCAGGAAGCCAGAGAGCCGCATCACCTTTCATTCGATGGTATCTAATAAGAATATCTTCAACGCTTACAAACATTGCGTGACCCACATGCAAGGGGTCGTTTGCATTTGGGGGAGGCATGATAATGGTAAACGGCTTTTTGTTAGGGTCCTTTTCTGGAGTAAATGACTTGCTCTCTTCCCATTTCTGATAGATATCTGTTTCATGAGCCTGGTTGTATGCCTTTTCCATTTGAGCCCAATTATACAAGAAAAAACCAGCACGAGCGACTCGTGCTGGCATGCTTAGGTTGTTTTCAAGAGATCTACTTGAGCGTAGTCTCCGAAATTAAATCGCAATAACCCAACTGTTACTCCAAATAAAACGGTAAGTAACACGATTGGATAGATATCAATTACTGAAACTGACAGTAGTGAAATGATTACGAGCGACATAAGATGCCTGTCTGCCAGGACACGTGCGCGAGATTTCGCGTCATTCTCCGATATCCTCATCACATGTAAATCGCTCACAACCAGATATGCACTCTGTTGGCTAATAAGCATCACAACAACAAGGCCCATCATTGCAATAAGCGCGACGATCATTGAGTCAGGTTCTTGTCGGACAAAAAAGATAGTGCTTGGCAGAATGATTGTGATGTTTAAAACCCCGCTTCCTATTGCGCCCCTGTGGGGATTTATTTTCATAAATACTCCAACAACAAAAGCGCAGAGAAGAAACATGACACTAAGAACCCAATAGTCAGACGTGTACATTTCAAATCTCCTGTATTACGAACAATCTGAAAATTGAGAAGAAGTATAAAGTACTTGTTTTATTCTGCAAAGTGCAATTCAGGGTTTGGTGCGACAGTTTCTATTTGGCTATTTGCTCGATTGAAAAATGCAAAACTGCCAATCATTGCAGCATTATCAGTTGTATATTTTAAGAGAGGGACGTGAACCGATATATTGTTCGCTTCAAATAATTGAAGTGCTTTTAAGCTCATTTTGAGGCGGGCATTCCCCGAAACCCCACCACAAATGACTACACTTTTGGGGTTGTACCTGTCAACTACTTTGACGGTTTTATTAATTAAACTGTCGATAATTGCCTCTTGTAATTCTGCAGCAAGTTGTTCTTGCGAATACATATTATCGGTTTTATTTTTCTCAACAATTCGATGCACTGCCGTTTTTAATCCTGAGAAACTCACATCAAAAGTATCATCATGAATCATTGGCCGGGGAAATAAATTAAGTTTTGCATGAGGATTTTCTTGCAAATAAAGATCTGCAGATTTTGATATTGCCGGCCCACCTGGATATCCAAGTCCCAGTAGTCGAGCACTCTTATCAAATGCTTCACCCGCTGCATCATCTCTCGTTCCGCCAATCCAATTGTATGTGTTGTGATCTTTCATAAATATGAAATCCGTATGTCCTCCTGAAACGACTAGTGCAATTAACGGAAATTGCGGATGCGGTTCAGTTAGAAACGTTGCATAGATATGTGCCTTGACGTGGTTTACTGGAATAAGCGGTTTCTGATAGAAGGTCGCAAGTGTCTTTGCAGTCTCGACTCCGACGAGCAATGAACCAATAAGTCCCGGGCCTACGGTTACTGCGATCGCATCAATGTGCTCCATACATTCTTTCATCCACACCTTTGTATTTGCGTCACCTTTTTCTTGTATTACAGAGAGTGCTTTCTCCAAAGTGGGGAGAATATATTCGATTTGTTTGCGAGCAGCGTTCTCAGGAATAATACCTCCTGTTGCTGTGTGTATGTCCATAGAACTCGCAGTGATACAGGTTAGAACTTCAGTTCCATCTGTAACGATTGCAACAGAGGTTTCGTCACAGCTCGTTTCTATTGCGAGAATATTCATAGTGCTTTATTGTGCAGGTCCTGTCCCTTTCATGTAGACAGCTCTCCATGGCTGATACGTACTCACAAAGTTTTTCTGATAAATGACAGCGCCATCGCGCTCGACCGAATAATTGAAACTCACCTTTGCTCCCCATGCTTTATGTTCCACTTGGGTAACTCGGCCGGTAGGGAGCGTTGGATCATCAACATACAAATCTTCCTCAGGTGCAATTTGATTTGTCACGATAGGTTTTGTGAGCGTTACTTTTCTTCCGTCACTGGTCCCGTATAAGCTAAATTCTGCAGTTAAATTTTTGGTATCTACTTTTGTTTGGATGAGAATGTAATTGCCAGTGTCGTTTGTAAATTTGAAATCAGTTGTGGGGGAATAGATAGTGGCATCAAGACCAGGGTCAAAGCCTTGCTCGTAATATCCAACTCGATACGCATGGGCGCGTCGTTCCGTAATTGGAAGCCCTGCATTGAGTACCGCTCTAAAGAGAGTTGTTGATACCTGACACACTCCACCTCCGTCTCCTAACACTGTTTTGCCATCTTTGATGACATACGCTTCTTTATATCCCGTGTATTTTGAAATATCCCCGAGTGACTCATTAAATGAAAACACTTTTCCAGGTGGGATTAGCACACCATTTATTCGTGATGCCGCAAGTGAGACATTATGAATACGAGAAGGGATTGATCCTTTAAAATTAGAAGTTCCTTTTCCAATTAACTCAGTAATACCAAGATTGTTTACATCAGAGATCTCAGTTTTAGGATCTGCTTTTGAGTGAGGGATTTCGTACGATGTTTGTTCATCATCTTTTTCAAGCAACGACACAGAATAGATAAGTCCTTTGAAGAGTAATTCCTTATCAATTTTAATGCCTGGGTTTCCCGGCGAAAATTCGACAACTCGATTTCCTTCAAATTTGAAGACTGGCTCTGTAACCTCTTTTTCATACTGTTCCGTTAGCCCGTCGGTAAGTAATCGAACCTTCTCTTGGTCATATCCGCCATTCGGCTTGAGTAGTGTCACTAATTTATCTATCTTGAGCGTTTGTACGACTTTACTTTCTATAGTGAGTTGAATGCTCTTTGGAAGGAGCACTGTCGCTCTTTCAATTGCAGTTTGAATTTCGCTTTCGGTAAGGACAGGATTAACGACTTTTGTATTCATTGTGAGTGCGCTGTGTCCTGCTACAAGCGCTTCCATAATCGCGCTTCGTACATACTCAAGTGGAAGTTCATCTCCGGGTTTCCCATTTTCGATTGTGATTGCACCATTTTTTAAAATGAAGCGCGGATACACCGGTTCTTGGTCGATTATTTCTGGAAGTGTATCGATAAAATGAGTAAGGAGGGATTCATTGTATGTAACAGGGATAGAAAACTTCGAAGGTTTTTTGACTAATAATGAAACCGTCTCAATATCCTTCAATAAGTTACCTGACCTACCGACATCGTAGGCTTTTTGGATACTTTCCTCGTACTGGTATGCGGCTTCAATGTTTTTAGTTTCAAGGAGTGCTGTCTTTGAGCCGGTGCTCGTATTAATAGTAATGGTAATGCTTGAAGGGAGTGTGTATGTGTTGGTGATAAGTGCCTGCGCTTCAGCTTTATGTTTACCGCCCACAGGTGTATCTTGAATAAAGATCCCCGGATAAATTCTTAAATAATAGTTTAGAATAATAAGAGCAATAACAAGCGGGGGGATTAATACAAAGAAGAGTAATAAAAAGGCCGCAAAAAAGGTGTTTTTATGCACCTTGATAAACTTTTTATTTTTCGCCATACTGGGCTATAATACCAAATTTTATTGTAATTCTTATTTATGAATTCAAACGACAATTCTTCATCACCACAAAGTCCGTTTTCAGCTGGCTATAATAACGCCGGAGTTGATATTCCGCCAGCACCTCAAGCACCTCATCCTGTTGAGCAGCCAGTTGCACCTCAGACACCGATAAATGCTCCTGTTGAACCAGTTACCACCGCTCCAGCACCAGAGCCAGTTGCACCTACTACTACTACGCAACCAACAACACCGCCACCTCCGCCGCCAACGTCTGTTGGAACCACTCCACCATCTGTCGTTGCTCCTCAATCCGGAGGAAAGATCCCAAAAAAGCCAATACTGATTGCGGTCGTACTACTATTCTTAGCACTTGGTGGATTTTCCTTTATACAGTTTATTCTCCCTCGACTGCAAGGTGGGCTTTCGAATCAGCAAAAAACGATTACATGGTGGGGGTTGTGGGAGGAGCCAGCTACGGTTCAACCGCTTATTGATGAGTATCAATCAACGCATCCGAACATTGTGGTGAAATATGAAAAAGTGGCCAAAGAACAATATCGAGAGCGATTGGCAAATGCTGTTGCAGGAGATAATGGTCCAGACATTATGAATATTCATAACAGCTGGATTCCGATGTTTAAGTCTGCTTTATCACCAATGCCAAGCAGCGTGTTTTCACCGCAAGAATATCAACAGACGTTTTATTCAGTTATGACTGCTGATTTATCCTCTGGTGCAAACATTGTTGCAATTCCTCAAGGTTTTGATGGATTAGGTCTCTATGTAAACGATGAAATTTTCTCAACATATGGAAAAGAAGTTCCAAAGACCTGGAATGACGTCCGTGACGCTGCCATTGAATTAACAGTGAGAGACGAAAAGGGGATTGTAAAACAGTCAGGAATTGCAATGGGATCTACGAAGAACGTTGATCACTGGCAAGAAATACTTGCGCTCTTAATTTTACAAAACGGTGCAAAACTTGAAAATCCGACAGGACCTCTCGCAGAAGGAGCGTTAAGCTTTTTCACAATCTTTTCCAAAACGGATAAAGTGTGGGATGATACGCTTCCGAATTCTACAACAATGTTTGCAAATGGCAAGCTTGCGATGATGATTGCTCCATCATGGAGGGCACATGAAATTCTAGAAATAAACCCCACATTGAAGTTCCATGTAATTGCACCACCTCAGCTTCCTAAGAATAGTCCTGAAGAGCCAGATCTGACCTATGCTACCTATTGGGCAAATGCAGTTTCAGCAAAAAGCGCACATGAATCAGAATCATGGGAGTTTCTAAAATTTATGTCTTCTAAGGAGAGTACTCAAAAGTTATATGACAACGCGACAAAACTGCGTGCATTTGGGCAACCATATGCTCGTGTTGATATGAGAGAACAGGTTTCAGGCGATCCAAAAGTTGGTGGATTTTTGTCATTGGCTGGAAATGCAAAAAGTTGGTATTTAGCGTCACGAACCTTTGATGGAGAGACAGGAATTAACAGCAGAATTGGGAAATACTTTGAGAACGCAGTTAACCAAGTCAGCGGATCAAGTAACGATAATCCAAAGAACGCGTTGGCAACCGTTGCTCAAGGAGTCTTGCAGGTACTCGTTGATTACGGATTGGCAGCAGCCCCACCTCCTGTTAAAAACTAACGCGTGACTGACAAAGAAGCTATCTCCGTTATTTATCATTCTCTCTTTAACTATTCATTGACGAATGAAGAGAAGGTCCGTTGGCACCCAGGGAATGCGCTCTCAATAGCTAAACGCAAAAAGAACGTAGTCGATAGAGAGATTAAACGAGAACCTGCTTTTTTGCAGGAGAAAAAGAAAGCGATCGCAGTGAACGCTGCTCGGACCCTTTCCTTTATTCCAAGCATTCTGTTTATTGGGATCACGGGATCCTTAGCAATGAACAATGCGAAGAGAGAAAGCGATATTGATTTACTTATTATCACAAGAAGCGGAACATTGTGGCCCACTCGATTCATTTCAGTAGTGCTCTTACTATTATTCGGATTTAAGCTGCGGCGTGCTGGGAATCGTGACGAGGCTGATAAGTTGTGTTTAAACATGTGGCTAGATGAAACTCGACTCGATCTTCCACAGATGCCGCGCAATGCGTATACCGCTCACGAAATTGCACAGACGGTGCCACTCATTAATAGAGATTATGTGCATGAACGATGGGTGACTCTCAATAAATGGATATTTGATTACTGGCCCAACGCGATACAGAGAGATGCTCACCAAAAGCCAGAAAGCCCTCAAACAACACTGTTTGATTTTATGCTTAACCTCCTAAACCCAGTCTTTTTTTATATGGAATATTGGTATATGAAACCAAAAGTGACAAGGGAGACAGTTGCTCTCTCTCTCGCCCTTTTTCATCCATACGATTGGGGGACACACGTAATTTCACTTCTAAAAAAACACGGAATAAAATAGTCGCTTTTTTTTACAAAACACGACTTCAGTGGTATAATGTTCGTGAAATATCAAACTAAATAAAGACCTTAGAGGAGCCAAGGAATGCAGACGCAAACAGCTTCACTACAGCCAGTTATCATCGAATCCTTAACATCATTTAAAGCGCAGTTGTCTCACCCAGACAATTATTTCATTGTACTCATCAAGCACGATCAATCGAGTGCTGAAGCACTCTATTTGTGCGAGTGTGCAAGTGAAAAATTTGTCCTGATTCAGCTCGCCTCGAGTGCGGAATTGCCCGCAGTACCTGAGTCAGTCACCACTGATTTAAGTCATCTAAAAAACGGGCGGCGCAATCACAGGATCGATGGGTTTGAATGGCTGTGTCTCGATGGTTTAGGCGGCCCCCCGTTAGTCACGTTAGTGCGATATATCACCCAAGGTGTTCCTATATGGAACAGCTACACCCACTAATTCTTGGTGGACGACGGAGCTTACCGAGCTCCGTC
The DNA here is from genome assembly GCA_002430735.1 of Candidatus Woesebacteria bacterium UBA5941. GTDB lineage: Bacteria > Patescibacteriota > Microgenomatia > UBA8517 > UBA8517 > UBA5941. Next base: position 71,129 of record DJCV01000004.1, read on the forward strand.
TTTTTTTGTATCACGATCTTGACACTTTTGATTTTCATTTACTAAAATAGCAATCGAAAGTTAGCAATGCCGCTTGACGAATGCTAATTTTTCGCTTATAAATACTAGTGTCTATGACTGATAAGAAACAACAACTCATTCCTTCTGCTGGATATATTTTAATTTCTCCTGCAGAAAAAGAACTAAAGACCGCTTCAGGTATTTACCTCCCCGATAATGCCGGTGACAAACCACAAAAAGGAACTATTATTTCAATTGGTGCAGATGATGTGAACGAACATGGCATTAAAAAATCAGCCCCTGCAAAAGTTGGAGACGTTGTAGTCTATAAAAAATGGGGAGCAAATGAAGTAAAGCTTAATGGAGAAGACTATCTATTCGTAAAGTTTGAGGATATTCTCGCAATTATTAAATAACATGGGAGCAAAACAAATAAAGTACGGAGACGAAGCACGAAAAGCATTACTCGAAGGAATTAATGCAGTCAGTAAAGCTGTTGTCACCACTCTTGGACCAAAGGGGAGAAACGTTGGTATTGATAAAAAATGGGGAGCTCCTATCGTCGTTCATGATGGCGTTACCGTGGCAAAAGAAATTGAACTTGCTGATCCTTTTGAAAACATGGGTGCCCAAATGGTAAAAGAAGCAAGCTCAAAAACAAATGATGCAGCTGGTGATGGAACAACAACTTCAACACTTCTTGCTTCAGTTATGAGTCAAAATGGAATGAGAAATATAACTGCAGGTGCGAATCCAATGATTGTGAAAAGAGGTATTGAAAAGGCAGTAGGTGCAGTTGTTGAAGAACTTAAGAAAAATGCGAAGCCAATCAAAACTGACGCCGAAGTCGCTCAAGTTGCAGTAAATTCAGCAGGAGACGAAGTGATTGGAAAGAAAATTGCTGAGGCATTAGAACGTGTTGGACGCGATGGAGTGGTTACTGTTGAAGAAGGAAAAGGACTTCAAATCGAGATTGATTATAAAGAAGGAATGGAGTTTGACCGCGGGTATATGTCTCCTTATTTCGTCACAAATCCAGATCGGATGGAAGCCGAAGTTGAAAACGCACATATCTTGTTAACTGACAAAAAGATCACATCAGTGCAAGAATTGCTTCCATTTCTTGAGAAGTTCATCAAAGTCAGTAAAACGCTCGTTATTATTGCGGATGACATCGAAGCTGAACCCCTCGCAACCTTAGTTGTAAACAAAATGAGAGGAACTTTCAATGTACTTGCAATCAAAGCCCCAGGATTTGGAGATAGACGAAAAGAAATGCTTTCTGATATTGCGACCTTAACGGGAGGAACACTTATTTCAGAAGACACTGGACGAACGTTTGAAAATATTGAAATTTCTGATCTTGGCCAAGCAGAGAAAATTTGGGCTGACAAGGATTCTGCACGAATTATCGGAGGCAAGGGTAAAAAAGGTGAGATCGAGGGTCGAGTTGCTCAGATTAAACGACAAATCGTTGAAACTGATTCAGACTTTGATCGTGAGAAGTTAGAGGAGCGATTGGCAAAACTTTCTGGTGGTGTAGCTGTTATTAGTGTCGGTGCTGCAACTGAAGTTGAATTAAATGAAAAGAAGGAGCGAGTGAAAGACGCAGTTGGTGCAACGAAGGCTGCAATTGAAGAAGGTGTTCTTCCTGGAGGTGAAGTTGCATTTTTAAGAGCGAGAAAAGTGTTAACCAAGATTAAAAGTGACGTAAAAGATGAGCAGATTGGAATTGATATTGTGTATGAGGCACTTGAAGAGCCACTTCGATGGTTGGTTCGAAACGCAGGGGAAGACGATGGTTACATCCTGCGAAAAATTGAGGAAGGCAAAGATGATTATGGATACAATGTGTTAACCGGTGAATTTGGTTCAATGCTCAAATTTGGAATTTTAGATCCATTGAAAGTAACAAAGAGCGGTTTACAGAACGCAGCAAGCGTTGCGATGATGGTATTAACCACTGAATGCCTGATTACTGATATTCCTGAACCTAAAAAAGATGCACCTCAAATGCCAGGGGGCATGGGTGGAATGGATTATTAAACTTCAGTTAAACCAAGGGTTGTGTTTCGTATTCTCTTTTATATAAAATGAGTTATGCCTGCCTCTCGAAAAAGAATCCGCCCTGTTATTGAAGAAATTGTAGAAACTCCAAAACCTGTTGCTCAGACGCCAGAACACCACGAGCATACACACACGCACGACCATTCACATGGACGTGGTCGTACCGCAGAAGAAGTTGTAGAAGCCCCTACCCCACAGCCAGAGCCGTTTGTTGAAACGGTACATGAGGTTGCAAGGTATGATGAACCGGTAAGTGAAGCAGATAAGATGAATGCTGAAGCTGCTGCAAAACGGCTTATTGGTCATGAATTTGAACGGGAACATGAGTATCGTGAAACGAAAACCAACTTAAAGCTTATTTTTCTCGTCACGATAATCACGGCATTAATCGTTGGATTCATTGCAGGTGGTGTGTACGTGTATATGACTGGTGTTTCAAACAATGTAGTGACAGAGGAATCTCCAACACCGGCTCCTTCAATGACCGTCGCATCAACTCCAACCCCAACCCCAACCCCGAAGCCTGTTGTTGATTTAGGAACATATTCAGTAACGGTATTAAACGGGAGTGGTGTTATTGGCGCAGCTGGAAAAGTGAAGACGTCAGTTGAGACTGCTGGCTTTAAGGTTTCAACTACTGGAAATGCGGCCAACTATAACTTTAATTCGACAGTCATTGAGGTGAAGGAAAGTGTGCCAAGCGAGGTTGTTACAAAGCTGAAAGAGTCATTGAAAGACTATGTTGTTGAAGAAGGTGAGAATTTGTCAACAAGCAGCAAATTTGACATCGTTATCACTGCAGGGAAAAAGTAATTAGAACTTTGGAAGCAAACGCAGTGGATTAATCGGTACTCCATTTTCTCGTACTTCAAGATGCAAGTGAGCTCCGGTACTTCGACCAGTTGATCCCACATGTCCAATAACGGTATCCATAGTAACCGCATCTCCTTGTTTTACGTTAATTTTGCTCAAATGAGCGTACAAAGAAGAGAATCCCTGACCGTGATTGATAAGGACTGCATTTCCGTACCCAACTGGTGAGTATTCAGCAGCCTCAACGGTTCCAACCATGATTGATTTAACCGGGTCTCCTTTTGTTCCTTTAAAGTCAATTCCAGGATGGTAGGTAAAATACCCTTGATTAATATGCATAACAGCAAGTGGAGCTTGAATTCCATGCTCAGTTTTAAGCTGAATAGGGGTAGTTGAGGTATTAATGCTTACATTTCCACTATTAAAGTTACTGGTATAGGCGGGAAGCACGTTTGGAAGCATAGTACCTGCGATTGCAGCTACAGCCAAGTTTCTTCCCAAGACACGATTTAGGTTGTCATGCTCAAACATGTGTCTAAAGAATCGAGAAATCTTGTTTCCATTTCGCCAGCTTTTTAAGTCTTTGAGGCGAGGAATGAAGGTTTTTTCTTCCACAGGAGCACTGTCGCGCCGTTTGACCATATTAAGGTCGATACGGTACCTCAGGGGCAGATTGAGGGAAAGTTTACTCATAGTTCGCCTCGACATAAGAGGCGTATTATGGGCGTTTGGAGGGCAAATCCAAGGTCAAAAAGAAGCTCTAATTGAGCTTCACGAAGAGAATTATGCCTTAAATAACACGAAAAGTCAAGTTTGGTAGACTAAAAATGAAGTGTATTCACCTACTAATTGATGAGTACTGTATTATACAAAATAAGGAGTTTTAATGAAATTTCAACAACTGGTATTACACTTAAAGAACGGAATATTTAGGCACCGAGTACCGCTGATCAGCCTTCTGCTAATTGGATTTTTCGGAATGAGGGCACTACTCACCAATGAGCTCTTCACTGCACACGACATTTGGCACCAAGTTGCACGCTTGTATTGGTACAACGAATCAGTTTCAAGCGGTGTCTTTCCTCCTAATTGGGTGGCTTCTCTCGCAAATGGATTAGGATATCCACTGTTTGTATTTAGTTATCACACTCCGTGGATTGTAGGGCTTGTATTTTTAAAACTCGGATTAAGTATCCCAGCAACCATTAATGCGTTGTTTGTTTTTTCATACGTTGTATCAGGACTTGGAATGTATTGGGCGAGCGTACTCATTTCTAAAGACAGATATATTGCCTTTATTTCTGCTGTTTTATATTTGCTTGGACCGTGGAGATTTGTCACGATTCTCGTGTCAGCCGCGATGGGTCGTTCGTTCATACTGTTACTGCTCCCATTTATAGTTGTCAGCATTTATTACATATCTCAAAAGAAATACCAGTGGGGAGGTGTCTTCTTTTTTGCGCTAATAATGTCTGCAATTATTCTTTCTCACTTAATTTCAGCGATGACTGCGCTGCTTATCATCTTGCCCGCTATTGTGTACTTTAAGCCGAAACGGAGAATGATCTTTTGGTCTATGATTCTGACTGCACTCCTGACTGCATGGTATGTACTTCCAATTGTCTCCCTGAGTAAGCAAATACAGGTGTCATCAGAGCCATTCAACATGCTTTATCAAAATCAGTTTATTAGCGTTAAGCAGTTGCTGTATTCCAAGTGGGGATACGGAATAGTAAACAACTCGGCCACAGAAGGTGCATTCTCATACCAGTTTGGGTTTGCTCAGTGGGTTGTTGTTGCCCTTACTTTTTTTCTCGCTTTACAACGAAAGTATCGAAATTCACCTGAAGGTCGTTTTGCATCGATGCTCTTTTCAGCACTCATATTCTCTCTCTTCTTAACCACTGATCTTTCAAAGCCATTGTGGGATAGCTTACACACACTAACAACTTTTGATTATCCAACTATGTTTCTCATGCCGGCATTAGTTCTGTCATCGCTTCTTATTCCTTTTGTCTTGAAAAATGTGAGGGCTTCAAATCTGGTAGGAATCGCTCTTCTTATTCTTGCAGTATTAAACACCAGAAATTACATGCGCGTTAACCAGTACTTTGAAAGAGATGTGCATGAGATTGTTGAAAGCGAGACAACAACCAATAGCTTTCATGAATACTTACCTAAAAGTGCAAATGCTACGGTTTTAGGAAAACCACTCTCTGAAGTGGAAGGGGACGGAGTCCGAGATATCTTTGTAAGAAAGACAGTCCGTTTCGCTGACTATCGCTTTTCTGTGACAGCTCCTGAAACCGTGACTCTCAAGACATTGTACTTCCCGGGCCTTCGGGTTGTAGTGAACAACAAGATCGTTACTCCGTCTGTTTCAGATGATGGTCGGATTAGTCTGCCACTTACTGAAGGATTTCAACAAATTATGGTAACGTATGAATGATGATATCCATTCAAGATCTACCAACCACTGAGATATCGATAGGGTCTAAAAAGTATCCAAAGCAGCTCCTTGACCTTGAAGATCCGCCTGAAATGCTTCACGTTCGTGGTCATTTCAATATAAATATTTTTGAAAACACGCTCGCGATAGTAGGTAGTCGGGATATGACACCATACGGGGCTCGAGTTACCGACTGGCTCGTCAAAAGACTTGTTCCTCATGGGATATCTACTATTTCAGGGTTCATGTATGGAGTAGATACGCGTGTTCACACGACAACTCTGGCTGTAGGTGGAACTACTATTGCAGTTCTTGCTCATGGATTAAACCATCTGTACCCGACAGAAAACAAGAAACTGTATACCGATATTATTCAATCGAAAGGCTGTCTTATTTCAGAGTACCCAAATGAATTTAAACCTGAAGCCTGGACATTTCCGAAGAGGAATAGAATTGTTGCAGCACTGGCGGGATTGGGAACTGTAATTGTTGAAGCTCAAGAGCAAAGTGGTAGCTTAATAACTGCTCAATATGCTGATGCACTGAACCGACCATTGTTTGCAATCCCGGGACCAGTCTCATCTATTACTTCAAGAGGAACCAATAGACTTATCAAGGATCGTATTGCAGAAATGGTCCTAAGTCCTGAAGAAGTTCTGAGAGTGGGTTAGTTAGAAGAAGGTTCTTTATGAGGAAGATCTAAGTGTGGCGCATGCATTTTTACTTCCTTACTTCCACAAATTCTACATTCAAGGGGATTGGCATCAGTCTCACATCGTTTACAAAGGTATACACCATCTATTTCTTTAATTTCGTCATGAGAACAGACATTGCATAAAAAGACGACATCATCTTGAGAAACCTCACCATCATTTGGACAAGTGAATGTTACTTTTGTATTCTCTTCCATGTGCTCATTCTATCATATTGAAACGTGATTTGGAGGCCAGAGCGGGAATCGAACCCGCGCATAGCGGTTTTGCAGACCGCGGCGTTTCCACTTCGCCATCTGGCCAATGACGTTTTCAAAACTGGTGTATTGTATCAAATTTGAGGGAACCACCAAGAGTATCTACTCTATCGCATGAAAAAATTTATTGGTTGATATGCTCGTATTGGTTTACCCAGAAGCAGGCGAACAAGGAGAAATAATACACCAATTGCAACAGTTGCAGTCACAAAACCCCAATTAAAAACGCCTACGGATGAATTCCAATACATAAATGTTAAAAAGAAGGGGAGTGAGCAGAGGACTGCGAAAATATATATCAAGTACGTGCCATTTCCAATGGTTGCAAAGATAAACGCAGATCCCGCGAGCAAACCGGTGACAAATAAGAGGGGAGACTGATCAAGTGATCCGCTTAACCCGAGCGCCTGTTGCATTAAGGCTACATTCCAAAACGCTAAAAAGTAACATACTTCAAAAATCGCGTGACTGAGTGGGCCATGGAGAAATCGAATCGTTTTCTTGAAGTATTGCCACTGTCGGCTTTGCGGGGCTGAAAAATGCTCAATCAAAATGCAAGTGATATACATTCCACCACCATAGAGAGCAATTCCCAGAAGCAGTATTTGGAATAAAAAGTATCTGAATGCTGATCCTGTTAATGGGCCTGCAATGTCAACAAATGAAAGCATGATAAGAGAATGGAAGAGAGTGATCGCTGCCATAAGTCCCATATGCAGTAGAACAACCTTAAAAATATGTCTTCGTGAGTACGAAAAATCCTTTTTTGTCATATGTGCACGAAGAAAGAGGTAGAGGGGGGTAGTTAGAGCACCAAGAACTGACAACGTAATTAGCAGAATTTCATACGTGGGCATACGTAATTGTATAAAAAATACCGTGTCATTACTTCAGTAAAATTAAAATAGAGAAGCGGAGGAGGTGATATAGTGTGATATAGTTTTGTGAAATCCTTTTGTGAAAACGTTGTCATTAGGACACAGTCAGTGCTAATGATAGTAAAAACATGCATTTATGTGATTTGTGTAGTAAGTAGTGACGATTTACAATGCAGACAGTGTTGAAAAAAAGAAATCGTATCCTACTTCTCTCGGCGAGCGCAGCAGTTATTCTTACGGTAATACTAGTTATTATTATAGGACAAAATAGAACAAAAGCCGAAGTTAGGATCGAATCAGAACCGGATGCTGACGTATACATAAACGGCAAGCACGTAGGAGTAACGCCTGTGACATACGAAAGTGAAATACTCAAACCCATACTAAAAGTCGTTCCAAAAGATAAGAGTATTGGGCACCTCCCCTACGAGACCGCACTCTCCCTCACTCCCCAAACTAAAACTATTGTGCGACGCAAGTTTAATGTAAATGCGGCTCTTTCAACAACTCAAGTATTGGCTCTTAAAAAAAGCCCATTTAATGAAGCTTTTATCAATATTGTTACAAACCCTGAATCTGCTGCGATTTTTATCAATAATGAATATGCGGGCAATTCCCCACTCCATATAAGTAAGCCTGCACAGACTTACTCGATTCAACTTGTCCATGATGGGTATCAAGCGCTCCATTTGTCGCTCAAAGCAATTACGGGATACGAAGTGACTGCCTACGTTGATTTAGGAAAAATGGAGCCTAAAGATGTTAAAGCTCCGAATCGAACTCAAGTTGTGACTATCTTGACCACTCCAACAGGATTTTTGAACGTACATGAAGGCCCTCAAGAGAATTCACCTCAAATTGCTCGAATTGCCCCAGGAAGAGAATATCCATTTGAGGGATATTCTGCGAAAAGCGACTGGTTGCAGATATTGCTAAACGCTTCACAGTCAGGGTGGGTTTCCAGCCGATATGCGACTGTTAGCGGTTATATTGCTACCCCACCGTAAAAGATAAACATAACGATACCAATCCAGATGACTGATGAGGCAATCAGTCCTGGATCTGTAAGGAGTACTTTTTCTGGAGCCTCGGTTTTATCCTGAAAGATGAGCGCTTCATATCTCATAATGCCGAAAATTACGACAGGAATTGTTACCATGAGCAGTTTATTGACAGTGGTCGCACGCGATATTTCTGAAAGAAACAACCACAATGGCTGAGCTGCCCGCGGACTCTCAAAAAAGGTAAATAATGCCCAGCTTAACCAAGCCGAATTTGCAAACATGGACACATATGAATTCAATGTGTCTTTCGTATATTTAGAAAGGCTTTTTCTCGTCTGACTACTACTCCCCCCGGTTGCTCCAAACTCAGATCTCCGTTTTCCAGATGCGAGAAATAGCGATGTTGCGACAACACATAATAGAAACCAAACCGATAAGTGTGCATCGATAATATATGCTCCGGCATACACTCGAATCACAAAGCCGCTCGCAATTAATATAATATCCACAACGGCTAAGTGCTTTAAATACAGTGAATAAGCGAACTGAATGCTTAAGTACAAAATCAGAAGTAGTGCAAAGAAGTCAGCGATGCTGAGAGCAAGGACGAGTCCAACAATAGCTAAACCAGCACTATATGTAATGGCCAACGTTGGATCAATTCTCCCTGCGGCAATTGGACGATTCTTTTTCGTTGGATGTTGCTTGTCGCGATCTCGATCTAAAATATCATTAAAGACGTACGAAGCTGATGTTACAAGGTTAAACGCAAGAAACGCTTCAACGACAACGAGAAAAAGTCCTCGTTCAAATAAAAGCCCAGAAAAAATAAGAGCTGCAAAAACAGCCAAATTCTTCACCCAGTGAACCGGACGGGCTAATTTTATTAAATCAATAATTATTTGAAACGAGTTTTTCCCCATATAAAAAATCCTCCCAAAAGTGCTGTAACTCCAAGTATAGTATACAGCTTGTCGACAGCATGAATATTGAGTGCAATTGTTCCCAGAAGTGCTGTAACCAGCCAGTAGAATACAGCGGTCTTTTCTTGGCTTAAGCCAAGATCAATAAGCTTATGGTGCAAGTGACCTCGATCCCCCCATACTGGAGATTTCTTCTGTGAGATCCGACGGATGATTTGATACATGGTATCGATGAGTGGTACACCAAGAACTACGAGTAATGTGCCTACTTTCGTTGTGGTAAGGATTGCAAGAATTGCGAGTAAATACCCTGCAACAGTAGATCCCCCAAATCCAGGCATTATTCGTTGTGGATGAATGTGCCATGGGAGAAACCCAAGATATGCACCTGCTGTTATGCTTGCGAGAATTATGACCGGCCATTCAGCGATGTCAGCCGAAAACTGTAGTGACAAGAGCGCAACTACGACTGCGGCAATGCCTACGACCCCGGACAGCTGGCCTGGAACTCCCTTTGCACCCATGTTGGTAAAATTCATAAGTGAAACAATCCAAAAGAGCGCAAAAATATCAGAGAGTATCCATATGGTACGTACTTCACCAAGTAGAAAAAAAGAAAATTGTGGTTGAGAGAGATCAATTATCCCCCCAAGTGGATTTGAAATATATGCAATTCCAATTCCTGATGCAATAGGAAGCGCTGCTGCAATAAACTGAAAAAAAAGCCGAATATACGGACTTAAATTGAACCGATCATCGATAAGTCCCATAACTGTAAGTAGTAATACCCCTGCTAATATCGCAGCAATATGGCTATCTAGTGGTAAAAAGAAGAGTGAGACCAGAAGGAGGGTAATACTGATTCCAAGTACTCCCCCTCGTGGAGTCGCGACTGTGTGGATGACTTTTGGGTGCTTGTTTGTCTTTGGGTCATCAATTAAATGAAAGCGACGTGCAAAGTATATAGACAGTGGCGCGAGAATAAGTGACAAAACAAAAGCGCTTGTAAACGGAGCAAGGAATAAATAAGTGAATTGCATCGATTATAAGTTACCTACAAGCATCATTATTTTGAGAACTGTTATTGTTGAGAGAATTGTGAGGATCACACTACTCCAGACAAGCAATGAACTGAGAAAATCATCCTTGTAGCTTTTTGTGATAATACTGTTCATTAAAAGAAATACGAGACAAAATCCTGGAGGAATAAAGAGCCCTGAAACAGGGCCGAGCTGCTCTGCCCCTTCGACATTCCCGTAATAGAGTGGCACTTGTGGAGGGAGCTTCGCGAGGTTAATCCACACAAATACCATAAGCAAGACATTGACTGCAAAAGTCAGAAATACTGTCTTTTTCCAGGAGAATATACCTTCTTCAAAGAGCTTCATTGCTTAGTATTGTACCAAACTGCAGCTCCATTCATGCGATGAATCTCTGTATACATCTCTTCCGTAAAGCTTAAGAGCTCCTCAGGAAGAGCCGCTTCTGAAAGAATAACAACCATGGCGGGTGGTGCTTTTCGTAATGCCGAGAGTGTCTCCTCCACTGAAGAGAAATCTCGAATATGGTAGTCGGCAACATATTTAATCGGTGGGAGTCTATTGCTCAGCGCATATATCGCAGAACTATCCCCCCACACAAAAACGCGGTCATTAATGCCTGTTCGGGTTTTAATATAATTTGCTACTTCATAGTTTCTATTGGTGTGATCTCCAAACTCATTTAAATACTCGAGGCTAAATCCGCTATTTACATAGGTTTGGAATCTTCTAACATAATGGCTTGTCGAATAATTCCAAAAGCCAAAATAAACCGGCACAAAAAACAAGAGTGTGAGCGGGAAAATTACGAGTGCTTGCTCCTTTGTTTCGTCTGTAAAGAGTAATCCTAATAATAATGAGAACGACGGGAGTAACTGAACAAAATAGTGAGGGTATGGGCGTTCAGATAGCGTTGCTGCAAATAAGCTGGTTGCGACCCAGAGACATCCCAAAACGAAAACAGTAGAACGTCTTCGTTTTGTGAAGAAGAGCACAATACCAATTGCTAATACGACAATACCCCTCAGAAGTATTGGACCGTTTTTAACAAGAAATGGGACTTGTGCTGTCGCTTGTCCTCTCCATGTATTTACATACCCAAAATTTTGTAGAAACGCTGCCGTGAGGTATTCAGAGAACGATCCTTTTAATGCATACCAGACGAAAGTGATCGTCATAGGGAGTGCAATTCCAAGCCCAAAGCAGATGGACTTTGTAAGAAACAATCGAATGCTCTTTTTATTTGGTTGAAGTGCAAAGATCCATAGCCCTACAATTACGCCTGCGTCAAATATTGAAGGGATTTTGAAAAGTGCTGCAATAGCTATCAATACTCCTGCAGCAAAAGCTCTCACGAGGGAATTGTTCTTCCAAATTAAGTAAAAAGCTCCAACGGTTGGAGCAATCATAAAGAGTTCTGCATTTGCGATGTGTCCTTCGAAGAATGGCAGTGAAGTAAGCACGGCAAAACAGACCGTGCTTGCTATTGCAGATCGATTGCTCTTAAAAAGAGCACGACAAAAATGCCAGAACAAGATGGTTGTTGCCATCATCCAGAGCGCGAGGATAACTCTAAAAGTAAATACATTACCTGCGATTGCGGCAAGGTAATATAGAAGCGGAGGCTTATTGTCGTGGACATCTTTGTACAAGGTCATTCCTCGCCGCACACCCTCGCCAAGATCTAGATAGATCATTTCGTCACCGTAGTAAAATGGTTCGACAAATGAAGGAATTCGTACAATAAAAACAAACACAATTACCACAATGAGCCAATATGGAAGCAAGGTAACTGAAGGTAATCGAAAAATCCTCTTCACCTTTTCACTATAACACGCCTAATTGTTCTCGACGGGTGGATGTCTTTCCAGACTTTAAAAAGGCTGGCGTAGAACCATTTAGATTATTCAGAATAAGACGACGTAATATCTCGTCAAAATCTACACCATACAAACTTAAAATTGTTCCTATATCGCACTCTGATTCAATAGGACCAAGCGCACAATTGGGATTTGCATCAATAAAGTAGAATTCACCAGAGCTTGTCATTCGAATATCAAACTTCGCGTAATCATCCATACGAAGAACGGTATATGCTTTCTTAACAAGCTCTTTGAGCTTCTCCGTTGGCTGGAACTTTTTGTAGTGGAATCCTGTAACCGCACCAGTCCAGACCGCGTCAAATGTCAATATGTTATATTTGGTCGTTGCCCATTCTCCATCGAGTATTTTCTCTCCGGTATATACCTTCTTCTTGACGCCTTCTAACAGCACCGCTGCAATCTCACGCCCCTCAATATATTCCGAGACTAATACTTCGTCGTGGTATGTGTTTATTAAGAACTTTAGTCGCGCTCTTAACTCTTTTTCGTTCTCTGAAATTGCTGAGGCATTTATCTCTATACTTCCATGAATACTGTTTAACTTTGATATGACCGGATATGAGATGTCAGGGTGAATTGGTTCTTTGTAGGTGCTAAACAATTGATATTTTGGAACTTTAATTCCTGCATGTTCAAGGAGTGTATTTGTCAAAAACTTATTAGTTGAAAGTGCAAGACCAAGTTCACCAGTACCTGTATATGGCACATTTATGATTTCGAGTCCTGCTGCGATCGTACTTGCAAGGTACTCCTCTCCTCGCAGTGAATCAGCAAGATTAAAGACGATGAGAGGTTTAATGCGTTTTACTACTTCAATAAAATCGCTATCACCTGGTAACACAAAAACAGAGAATCCGAATTTCTGAAGATACTTCTCGATAATGCGAGCCCTGCCTTCTACTTCTACTTCTGCAATGTATTGTTGCTCTGTTAAAAAGTACTCACGTTTTGCATCTGAGAAAAGGATGACAGCAGAAAACATATGTGAGTCATGTTTAATGAAATTGCGTATAAATGCAAGTACTTAAAAATTGAATGATGAAGAAAATCACACTTTTTCGGTCACTTTATACTCGATGTACTTTCCGAGCATTAACCGTGTGTGAGCATCAAGGCCAGGAAGTGCTCCAAAAACAAACCCTGTAAGTGGCATAAGTATAAATTCAAGTGGGGTAAGGAGTGCACGCCAGAGAGGGAAATGTGCAGGTCTCTTTGGCTTATATATATTGTCTAGGATAATCATTACAACGAGAAATGCTAACCCGATTGTTAGTAAAAATGATGATACTTGTGGTACGAAATATCCGAGTGTTGTTCGTCCGAATGCTGGGTTTAGCAACGTTGGAAGTGTTAATCCGATTGTTATGATAAACCAATTGACTGGCCACAAAAAGTGAGACCAAATGAATGTCAAAAATCGCGTCGTCTTGTCAAAAAACGGCGCTGGTGACTTTAAGTATGCAAGTACAATCCACGGATGATCACTCACTCCCCAAGCCCATCGTTTTAACTGTTCATATTGAACCTTTAACGTTTTAAATGTTGTTGTTGATTGCGCAGCATCGGTGTAGACCGGAAGATATATCGGTTCAACTTCAACACCACCCCCTACTTTAAAGAATGACTTAAAGAAGATTCCCCAATCTTCTGGGATTTTATCAGGGTCCCAATATCCGGCTTCAACGAGCAACTTAAAGGATAACGAATAATTTTGTCCGTTAATTAACCGATCACGACGAGGCAGTTGAGACAGATTCCAAATAGACATAAACGTGTTCGGTACACGGGTTAATGCAGGAAGCTCCCAAATATTGTTGTAAAAAAGAACGGCAGGTTGCCAGAATCGGCGATACCTATTTGGGTTATCTAAAAATTTATACGTAAGAGCTGCAAAATGGTTTTTGTGGTACACGTGGTCTGCGTCACAACTCGTGATCGTCATGTAATTAATATCTTCACCCTGTTTGTCGACGAGTAATTCCTTTAGCTCTATTGCTGCATACCGTTCGTTCGAAGACTTCCCTACAATTTCACCTTCAGTTAGTGTATGAACAGTCACCAAAAAATCACGGAATGTTTTTCCAAATTTTGCTTTTAAGAGTGCGACTTTCTCTTCTCTCTCTTTTTTGTCTTCCTTCGTTTCCATTGCAAGAACAATTGTCATGTTTTTCCCGGGAAGTGTTTGCTGTGCCAGGGATTCAATCGTTCGCTCAAGTGTTCTAATAGGCTCCTTATAAGTAGGGATAATTACAATATGGTTGACATGTTTCCAATCCGGAAATAAATCGAGATCTTTTACCCAATCATATTTCATTGATGCTTGGACCCGTAAATGAGATACGGTCGCGCTTACCGCAATTGTGAATGACTGATAAAACCAATAAATATTAAAAATAAGGATGAAGTATGCGACTGCGTTAGGAATGATGAAGATCCCCCAGTACGGGAATAAGATTATATTCCATGAAACAAAACCTGGAAGAATTTCCAGGATACGCAAGACAAATCGCTCGTGGCGTGCAACCCACGATTTTGACGTAAGCATAGCTGTATTTTACCAGACTACTTGCCTACAATGCGCATTATTCGATTACTGATGCGTTCTGCCCACTCGTTAGCCTCGAGTATCTTTATGGCAATTTCTATTCCTGGTTGAGTTATTGAATCTTGAACCGATGCTATTGTTGCACTGCTAACTTTTATTTGGCTTTTTATTTCTTTGTAACTTCGCTTTTTTTTCAACCAATAGATAATCGCAAGTCGTTTTGAAAATACTTCAAACTCTTTTTCGCTTAAAAAGTCACGCAAGAATATATCCATGTCTTTCTCTTTCTGAATATCTGAAAGCAGTTGAGGAAGCAAATGTTCTATCTCATCCTTTAATTCAGGATCGAGTGGTGAATCGGATGTTCTCATGGGCAGTTCGAATTATTAAACCACTAGTAGCTCTTATTTGTAAAACAGAAGAAAACTTACGGTAATCGCGAGAAGAAGACCACTGTTTAAGAAACTATTCATATCAACCATTTTTAAAATGAGAAATACGCAAACAGATAATGACAATATTAGGCTCATTGCAACAGTTCGTTTGAATGTCCTGAGAACTGAAAAAACAAACGCCATGAGAAGTACAAAAAAGAGAAGAACCACAAACGCATTTGAAGGAGGAACTAAAAAAACCACTGCAAGTATCACGATAAGCAAAATACATGAAGAAACGAACCAGTAGCTGATTTCAGGAAAAGTAAATGACGATATGTGCTTTCTTTGGATTTTTTTTCGCATGGTAGTATGAGTAGATGGAATTTGCATTACTACTCATCGTTATTATCGCAGGTTTTTTGATTTTAGGGACTATATTTTCACGAAAACAAACAAACACTGATCTCGTTGAGCTTGTGAAGATTTTGCAACGGGGCTCTCAAGAGGATCGTGAACTATTAATGAAAACACTTTCAAATACTACTCTATCCTTTAATACCCGACTTGACGCTACTGCAACATCTCTTTCCCAATTACAAAGACACTTAGGGGAAATGAATGAAATGGGTAAGCAAATAAAAGAAGTGCAAGAATTTCTGCTATCTCCGAAACTGAGGGGTAACCTTGGGGAACATGTGTTATCGGAGTTATTGTCACAAATGCTCCCAAAAGGCAGTTTTCATCTACAGTACAGCTATCGCTCCGGCGAGAAAGTTGACGCTGCTATTCAGACGAGTAACGGCATTATTCCGATTGATGCCAAATTTCCGATGGCTAATTTTAGGCGATATATGAAAAGTGATGATAAAGCAGAAAAAGTCATGTATAAAAGCGGTTTTATAAAAGATATAAAGCTGCACATAGATTCTATTGCCAAGAAGTATATTTTGCCAGAAGAAGGAACTATTGATTACGCGCTTATGTATGTGCCTGTCTCTTATACACATCT
>DJCV01000001.1:0-498 GCA_002430735.1 Candidatus Woesebacteria bacterium UBA5941
CAAGAAGCACTGCTCGAGAAAGGAATAAAAATGGTTGAACCTCAACCGGTAAAGCGCACTTTCTTAAAACGGTTTAGAAAATCTGAAGACCACATGATTCACACTTCTTAAATTATTTTTTACATGATAAAAAAACTGCTTATATTTGTTGTGATTGCTGGTCTTTTATATGTTTTGTTTAGTTCAATTAGAAACGGTAAGGGAGAGCGTTTTTCTATGGATCCGTTGCGTACTCTTGAAAAAGTTGTCGCGACACCGTATCCAACACCAATGCCATTCTATGAGATGACAATTCCGCACTTGCGAATGCAAACGTTTGACTCTCAATTGGGTGAGCTTAAAAAGTACAGTGAGACCGCTGAATTTACTAGCTATTTAACCTCGTATTCATCGGATGGGTTGCGTATAAATGCATTACTCACTCACCCGAAAGGACAAGAACCAGCCGGTGGTTGGCCTGGAATTGTATTTGTGCATGGATATGTTCCCCCTTCTGTA
>DJCV01000001.1:686-24168 GCA_002430735.1 Candidatus Woesebacteria bacterium UBA5941
TATAAGAGACAGGATATGTTCCCCCTTCTGTATATAGAACAACTGAACGGTATGTAGAGTATGTGAATTATCTTGCACGGAATGGATTTGCGGTCATGAAGATAGATTTGCGTGGCCATGGTTCATCGGAAGGTGATCCCGGAGGTGCATATTATTCTGCTGATTATGTAAAAGACACGCTTAACGCATACAGCGCGTTGCAAAAAGCCTCTTTTGTAAATGCATCACAGATTGGATTGTGGGGCCACAGTATGGCTGGGAATATTCTCACCCGTGCGATTGCAACAAAGCCGACAATCCCTGCAGCGGTTATTTGGGCAGGGGCGGGATACACCTATGTCGACCTTTCTCAGTATCGATTAAATGACCAGAGTTATCGTCCTCAACCCACAACTAATCCGCAGTCTCAACGGAGGGCGAAAATTCGAGAGACCTATGGAGAGCCCAATGCTACGAGTCCGTTCTGGGAATTAATGGCACCAACCAATTATCTTTCAGAATACAAAGGAGAAATACAGCTTCACCATGCCATTGATGATTCGGTGGTAAGTGTGGAGTATAGTCGCAATTTGGTTAACATCTTGAAAGAAACGAGCGTTCCTCATGAACTATTTGAATATCAATCAGGTGGACATAATATTACTAATCCAAATTTCACTCCTGCTATGAGAGAGACAGTTGCGTTTTTTAAGCGCACGCTCACTTCAGAAAAACAATGATTTTTGAGGCTATTTTTGAAGAAACAAAAATTACAACGCTCAAGTTGAATCCTATTCTTGTGGGCGAGGTGCTCGTGTAGTTGCAGTTTTAGGGCGCGCTGCTGCGGTGGTCTCTGCAAGGACTGCTTCAACGAGTGAATCTTTGCCACCCCCAGGAGCTCCAACAATAATGGGAAGTTCATGTACATGATCTGGATTTCGCTCAATGCAATTCTTGGGAATTTTTACGATACGTGGGGTGATTACTTCATACTCGGTGCGTGGTATGCTCGCGTCAAGAATAGGATATGTTTGTTGTAATCCTTCTGACACTCGCTCTGGAGTCATCTGCCACGATGATATACCTCTCTTTTCCCAATTACAATCTCCTATGTTAGAGTGAATGTATGCAAAAGGAGCCATTCGTTTTATTTCCAACATTCACGATGCTATTCGTCGGGCTTATTGCTGGACTTATAGGAGGCGGTCTCGTTGGATACCGCATTGGAGTGCAGCATGGATTGAACCTCAAGCCTTCGTTCATGCAATCAACACAGGTCCCAGAACAAGTAATTGTGTACCAATGCGACGACGGAAAAAATATTAATGCTGCCTTCTCTAAAGACCAAGTTCAGGTAACACTGTCAGATAGCAGGGTATATACCCTCGTACAAGTAGTTGCGGCATCAGGGATTCGGTACGCAGATGAAGGAGAAACAATTGTATTTGCGACCAAAGGTGATGAGGGCTTTTTGCTTGAGAATAACGAGCAAACCTACAGAAATTGCACAACGCGTAGCGAATCAGAACCCGAAGGAGTGGCCTGTACGCTAGACGCAAAAATTTGCAGCGACGGGTCAAGTGTTGGGCGATCAGGACCGCAATGTGAATTTGATCCCTGTCCTGGTGAATAATTACTACTGTTTCTCTCGTTTCTTGTACTCCTCGTATGCTGCTTTTCCACGAGTTGTCATACGTCCATTTTTTACAAGCTCACGATACCTTTTAATATTTGATTCTGACCAATGACTAAGTGATTTGCGTGGAGTGAACCTCAGGGCTGATTGCTCATCGTTAATTCGTTTTCGAATGCCGTCAATCCAGCCAAAGCAGAGTGCTTCCTCAACTGATTCTTCATACGTCACTGTTGGTTTTTTTGTATGTTTTTTGAAGTAGAGAAGCCAGATTTCAGATTTCTTGTCATGGTTCTCTTGAAGCCATTTGCGCCATTCAGATCTATTTGTCGGGCAAAACGTTGTGGTGATTTCCATTGAAAAAAATAAATATCGGTGTTGGTAGACGGGTATCTAACAACACCGACTGGGTGAGATCTCACCCGAGGGGCAGATTGCACGCAACTGAGGCCCCGGCCAACATGAACAGTATGACAAAGAACACCAACTTATACTTCATATAGTCCTCCGATAGATAACCAGACAAGGGTATTATACGTGATTTTTCTTATGAATGAAGAACGGCAGGAAGTTTTTCTTCTTTGGGTATAAATCGAATAGAAAGGGAATTTACACAATGCCGGGTATCTTTCTCAGTCAAGCGTTCACCTTCAAAAACGTGACCTAAATGTGCATTGCAATTGGCGCATTCAATTTCGATTCGGTGGCCGTCTGCGTCCGGAAGGCGTTTTACTGCATTTTCGAAGTGGTCGTCAAATGCAGGCCACCCACATGCTGCATCAAATTTTGCTTTCGAAGGAAATAGGGGATTATTACACCTTCTACAAATATATGTTCCCTCTTTATAGAACTCATCGTATTCACCAGTAAACGGTCGCTCTGTTCCTTTGTCTTCTATTACGTGTGCTTCTTCTGGTGTTAAGGTGTTCATCGTATTCATTGTAACCCACACTGTCTATTTCTTTTTAAACCACAAAAAAAGTGCCAATTCAAAAAAGAACAGGCACTGTCATCGAATATAGCGGCTTTATTGTTAATAGGTGTCAGCGCTGCCTTCAGTCAAATATGAGTAGATGGTCGCACACGCCGTCACGAATAGGATCGCAATAAGACCGACTATTGTCAGGGTCGCCATTGACCACATCATCCCGACAAAGGTGATCATCACAATTGTCAGTGGGATGGGGGCCGAGTACGTCGCCCAGTCGCGCACCGTTACGGATTCATCATTATCGTGTGCATTTTGGTATCCGACGTAGAACCACAGGGCCATACCGGCAAAGACCAAAATTCCAGCCAGGTTCAGCGTCCTGAACGTGTATAACACGCCGTTTATCACACTGCCTGCAATAAAGACCAACGGTGGACTAACGAACAATCCGAGCCTGATCGCATCTTCCTCACGCGTTGTGATGTTGATTTGGAAGCGATCCTTGAACTCCTGCGGAACTGAAAGGCACAGCGGGAAATATCCGACCAGGACAATCGCGCCAACAAAGGCGAGAAAGCCAGCGTTTTCCCAATGTCCGGTGAGGGTCATTGAGAACACGCAGATGACTGCGTATGCGGCAGTGATCATTGCTGAAATGCTCAGACCGTCTTTCCAATCGTCGTGCCAACCAAACCGTGCAAACGGGCCAGCGTACTGTTGTTGTTGCATCTTCCGGACTCCTGTAAAAGATCAATTATTCGATAGGGAATTCTATCATATTTGTTACTAAAATGCCGTATTTATGGAGTTAACGTGATGTTCTTCAGATTGCTGTAAAACTCGTAGTTGCAAATCTCAACAATTAGAATCACTATTACTGTATGGACTACGGATATTCAGCAAGTTATTCATACTCAACTTCAAGTGATTCTCCTGTTGGTTCATTTATTTGGATATTGGTTGGAGTAGTCATGCTTGTCGCTTCCTGGAAGATTTTTGAGAAAGCGGGAGTAGCAGGGTGGAAATCACTTGTCCCGTTCTACAATATGTACCTATTAGTACAAATCGTAGGGAAGCCAACATGGTGGTTCTTACTCATGTTTGTCCCGTTTGCGAATCTCGTTGTATATGTTTTAATTCAGTGGAATTTAGCTCGCGTATTTGGAAAATCAGATTTGTTTGGACTTGGGCTTATTTTCCTTCCCCCAGTCTTTATGCTTATGCTTGGATTTGGTCAGGATACTTATAAAGGTCACAAGATAGCCTAAACTTCGGCAGTACTTCTAGTAACCACGCTCAGTTCAATGTAAAATACGTTCATGTCACTCTCTATTGGAATAGTCGGTCTCCCAAATGTTGGAAAATCAACGCTGTTTAATGCACTCCTTAAGAAACAGGCAGCATATGCTGCAAATTTTCCGTTTGCGACAATTGAGCCTAATATCGGAATTGTTCCTGTTCCTGATGCACGTTTGGCTACATTAGCCCAAGTAACGAAAGAGTCTGAAAAGTTATCAGAACTTCCTCCGGAAGTGTCTGCAACTGTTCAATTCACGGATATTGCAGGGTTAATTGCAGGAGCACACAAAGGTGAAGGATTGGGTAATAAATTCTTAAGTCATATCCGTGAGACGGACGCAATTTGCCATGTGGTGCGGGCATTCACTGACACAGATATTATTAAAGAGGGGAGTGTTGACCCGGTTTCAGATCTGGCGATCATTGAAACTGAACTGATGATGGCAGACCTAGAAACACTTTCAAAACAAAGAGAACCAAAAGGCAATGCGAACCGTGAAGAAAAAGTACGTTGGGACGTCGTTTTAAAATGTAAGGCTTCTATTGAGCAAGGAAAAGCAACACGGTTTTTATCTTTCACTGATGAAGAGGAAAAGCAGGTTAAGCAATTATCACTGCTGTCCATGAAACCAATTATTATTGCCCTCAATTGCGATGAAGATTCTCTAAAGGATGCCGCAACCCTCGAAAGTAAGTATGCAACTGACTTTAACATCAATGTCGATCAAGTTGTAGCGATTTCCGCTCGTACTGAGGAACAATTGTCTGGATTTGATGCAGTTGACGCTGAAAACTATCTGAAAGACTTGGGTGTTGAACGGTCCGGTCTTGAACGCTTAATCCGAAAAGGTTTTGCAACGCTTGGACTTATTACCTTTTTAACAGCAGGGGAGAAGGAAGTACGTGCCTGGACTATTCATACTGAAACAACTGCTCAAAATGCCGCAGGTTCAATTCATAACGACTTTATAAAAAAGTTCATAAAGGCTGATGTTGTATCCTTTGATGATTTTGTAGCGTGTGTTGGGTGGAAGAATGCTCGAGAAAAAGGGAAAGTGAGAAGTGAAGGGAGAGACTACTTAGTTCAAGACGGAGATGTTGTTGAATTTAAAATAGGGGCATAAAAAAACCAGCCCTGTGAGAGCTGGCTGCAATGAAACTGCTTAACATATATTAGCGACCCGGCTGATAACGATCGCTGCGAGAAGCACCACCACAAAAGCGAGATACCACTTTTGCAACTGCATACGCTTTCTCAGCTGCTCATCCGCATACGACATGTAGATCTCCGCAGTAATTACTTTCTTCCCATGACACAGAAAGCAGGGTAAGAATCCTCTTGATGGGATGTCGTCCTGTCCCGTATCTGGGTCGACCGTGGCCTTAACACCCACGCCATCACATTCTGGGCACTCCATTGTACTGCTCATCTCATGACCTCATATTCAGTACTATTCCGACAACGATTAAAAATATGATCAGACCAACTGCGATCAAGTACACACGTACTATCCAGTAGCTGGATCTTGCCTCCTCCTCAATATATGCCTGAGCCACTTCGTTCGTGACCCATTTCGAGCCTTTGCAAAAAGAGCAGGGCATAAACAGAACTTCATACGAGCCTTCAGCCAGTGCATCTGGTGGGGTCGTCCTCATTTGGATCATCTGTTGCCTCCATCCTTGACACTTCGGACACAGCACAAGCATATAACCTCCTTGTAACACCAGCCCGTGGATTGAAAAAAGCCAGTTGATGATACCACCAACTGGCTGCAGGCGAAATTAGAGTTCAATTAAGCCAGTTTGGTGCGTTTTGCTGCCTGTCGCATCTTCCAAGCGCGCCTAAGCAGTAAAATCCCGCCAAAAACAAGTACTTCACCCATAATATGCTCCTATTTCTATCCTATAGACAATTATAACACGACAATAATACATGGTACATATGTATAGGTTGTAGCCGAAATCTCCGTGTGATATACTCAAAACCGTATGAAACCATATGAACTCGTAGTCGTAGTAGACGGCAAAGCAACCACTGCAAAACGCAAAGCTTCTGTCGAAAAAGTTGAAAAACTCATTACTACCTTAAAGGGAAAAGTAACTGAGACATTAGATTGGGGAGTTAAAGAACTCGCATACCCAATGAAGAAGCTCACATCAGGAGCTTATTTTATTATGCAAGTTGAATTGCTTCCTGAAGCTGCGAAGACTATTAATGAACGACTTCGATTAGAAGAAGACATTTTAAGATATCTTTTAATGACAAAGGAATCAAAACTCGTTAGAATTAGAAATCATCCGAAAGAGTTAGAAGATACAAATGAGCAGAAGTCTTAACAGAGTTACATTAGTAGGAAACCTCGCCCGCGATCCTGAAATGCGTTTTACACCATCAGGAACGGCTGTTTGTACCTTTACGATTGTTACCAATCGATATTGGAAAACTGATAGTGGTGAGTCAAAAGAAAATGCCGAATATCATCGTATCGTTGCATGGGATAAGTTAGGTGAACTCTGTGGACAGTTATTAAAAAAAGGTGGACGTGCATTCGTTGAAGGACGATTGCAAACACGAAAGTGGGCAGGGCAAGATGGCGTTGAGCGATATACTACTGAAATTGTCATTACTGACATGATGGTATTAGATCGTAAAGAAGGTGGATCTGGCGATTATGGATCAAATCAAGATATTGATGTTCCAGTCGACTTTGGAGAAGGACCTGATGCACCACATGAAGAAGCAGCACCAGTTAAAAAAGCTCAACCAAAAGCAAAAAAAGAAGTAGAGGCAGTTGAAGACGGGAATGATGACATTCCATTCTAAGTATATATATGGCTAAAAAACAAAAACGAACAAAACCACGATTTATCTTGCCGCGCGTTGCGCCGTTTGATTTTGAAGTGACTTACAAAAATTTCGAAGAATTAGGCAAGATCGTTAATGATCGTGCTCGTATTATTGGTCGAAAACGAAGTGGTCTTTCAGCTAAAGAGCAAAGACTCGTTAGTCGTGAGGTTAAAAGAGCACGTCACTTAGGTCTTCTTCCTTTTAAAGGGAATATGTAATACCATGAGAGGTTTCTCATGAAGCAAAATAAACTTCCACACCTCTCATCCAAAAAAATTAGCACCTTCTTGGCTGTGTTGGCTCTTCTTGTAATCGGATTCACTGGTGGATATCAGTTTGCAATTACTGGACATCGCATTACCCCCAATTCTCAATCCGCAATTATCTCCCGGGACCTTCCTTCTGGTAAACCGGTGACATTCAACCAATTTTGGCAAGTGTGGGATCTTTTAAAGGCTGAATACTATGACCCAGCACAGATTGATGAGTCAAAGCTTGTATTGGGTGCAATTAAAGGCATGGTCTCAGCTGTCGGTGACCCGTATACGGTGTTTTTAAATAAAGAAGAGCAGAAAGTAACCGAAGAAGATTTGTCAGGAAGTTTTGATGGCGTTGGTATCCAAATAGGATATAAAGGTACACAACTCGCTGTTATTTCACCACTTCCTGATTCTCCTGCAGAAAAAGCAGGTGTACTGGCAGGCGATCTTATTATTGCGGTTAAAGATCCTTCAAAGGACATCGACAAATCAACCGATGGGATGAGCCTACCAGAAGCTGTTCAAATTATTCGTGGAAAACGAGGAACCAAAGTAACACTTGCACTTCTTCGTGAAGGAAACGACCAACCAATCATCTTGGACGTTGAACGCCAAAATATTGACGTTGCGAGTGTAACTCTGACATATGAAGGGCAAAACAAAGACGTTGCACACATTCGGCTGTCACGCTTTGGTGGAGAAACAAAGGCAGAGTGGAATAAGGCGATTCTAGAAGTGCTTGGGAAGCCAAATATTAAAGGTATCGTCCTTGACGTTCGAAATAACCCTGGTGGCTATTTGCAAGCTGCGGTAGATATTGCATCAGAATTCTTACCGCGCGGAACGGTCGTTGTTTCAGAGGAGTCAGGGGGACAAATCCGAGAGCAAGTGAAAAGCGATCCACAAGGAAAACTGCTCCAAGGAAAAGTAGTTATTTTAATTAATAAAGGTTCCGCTTCTGCGTCTGAAATCTTAGCAGGGGCATTGCGTGATCACAAAGGATACAAATTACTGGGAACAACCAGCTTTGGAAAAGGTACTGTGCAGGAACCGCGACAATTTTCTGATGGAACTGGAATTCACGTAACAATTCGAAAGTGGCTCACCCCAAAGGGAACGTGGGTTCACGAAAAAGGACTTGAGCCTGATACAGTAGTTGAACAAGACGTAAATACTATCGAGGATGAGCAATTAATGGCGGCAGTAAAACTCCTCGAACAGTAATTCTCAGGAAAAATTCAGAGTTGGTTGATATCTTTTTAGAAATTAAAATATTTTATGCAAGTGACAACTTTTAAGCGAATTCTCGTTCTCTTTATTCTTCTGGTGATAATCGGTGGAGCTGTAGTTAGCGGTTCTGTCATTGAGCGCACAAAAGGAGTTGCTTTCTTAGACAAATTCCTCCCTCGATCATCTTCAACAATCGTAAATGAAAAGATCATTAATGAAGAGTCAATTGTTATCGAGATTGCTGAAAAAGTTTCACCATCAGTGGTTACCGTATCTGTTGAAACGGAGCGACAGCGAATTCTTGAATTTAATCCATTTGGTGGCGGGTTTAGTCAGAGAACTCAAGGAGGAACTCCGCAAGACATTGGGAGTGGCTTTGTCGTGTCGGCGGATGGACTGATTGTCACGAATAAACACGTTGTTGAAAGCACAACTGCAAAATATAAAGTCATCACTAAAGATGGAACAGAGTATGAAGTGAAAACCATCAATCGTGATCCAGCAAATGATTTAGCTATTTTAAAAATTGATGCAACCAACTTAATTCCTGTTGAACTTGGGAGTTCTGAAAACCTAAAGGCCGGTCAGTTTGTTGTTGCCATTGGAACGGCGTTAGGTCAATTTAGACACACAGTCACAACGGGAGTCATCTCAGGATTAGGGCGAGGAATCACTGCAGGGAGTCCGTACCAAGGGTTCGTTGAGAAATTAGATGACGTGATCCAAACAGATGCTGCAATTAATCCGGGAAATTCTGGTGGACCGCTTTTGAATTCTGCAGGTCAAGTGATTGGAGTAAATGTTGCCGTTGCAGAAGGCGCTCAAAATATTGGATTTGCACTTCCTGTGAACATTTTACGCAAAGGGCTTGATCAGTTTAGTGCCAATGGCAGTTTTGCAAGCAAAGCCTTTTTAGGCGTGCAGTATCAAATGGTGAGTAGACAGGCAGCGCTCTTAAATAACGTTCCTCAAGGGGCATACGTAGTGGACGTTGTATCTAATTCACCAGCTGACAAGGCCGGCATTTTAATTGACGATATTGTCATTGAGATTGATGGAGAAAAGCTTGCCGATAATGAGGATGGACTTGCGGCGGTAGTTTCAAAGAAAGAACCAGGTGCAACAATTACTATTAAGCTCTGGCGTGATGGTGAAGAAAAAACGGTGAGTGCGAGCTTAACCAATGCATCCCAATAAAAAAAGCTGGCACTGAAATCAGCACCAGCTTACAATACGTATCAGTTTTTACCCTTCTCCTTGAGCATCAACATGTAAGTGAAAATGCTCCATTCGTCCTGATCCGATCATGACGAGACAGATAAGATACAAAAACAAAATTCCCCCAAGCCATTGCCCGATGGCAATGCACCCAAGAGCTAATGCAATGGTCAACACCAGACTCGTAACTGGTTTTACTATCGATTCTGATTTTGTAATTCGAATTACGATCTCTGCAACCACGAGAAACAAGGTGTAGAACGGTACAAAGAACACCGTGCCTATCATGTGAGGCCAGGTGTCATTCTGATCTTCTTTCACTCACAATCTCCTTTATTGAACAGATAGATGCGGATGTATGATACCAAAAAAATGCTGGTGCCGTTAAACACCAGCGTGCCCAGCCGTTCGTGTACTAGTTAGCTGGATCAGCTCTTTTGGAATGCCTGAAAGTGATCCACCTTTTTAAGCAGCATGACCGTTATTGGCACGAGCCATAAGACCAACATGGTGGCAAACCAATGCCCATGAACACCGAAAAATACGCTCACTGTAACCATAATCGCAGTCGAAATTATAGGCCGAACGGCGTTCTTGCGCTCTTTCCACCGGCACCATAGTTCAGTAAGAATTACAATTGCTGCCCATAATGGGGTTAACCCAATAAGTAGGGCAATTTTCCAGCGTGAAGGCAGGTCTTGGTCATCCTTATCCGATTCCATCCTGACAAAAAACTTAGGATCCTCACTCACGATTCGCTCCTTAGTAGGTTGGGTTACGGTCACGCATTATACCAAAATTATAGGTAAATAAAAAAACCGGCACATGCGTACCGGTTTTCCGCCAATGAAGGTTTGTCACTTACGTTTGCTTGTCGTGACGGTTGGTGTTCGCCAGAATGCAAATGCCTCACGGCTACTCGTTACAATCAGTAGAATGCTCACGATATAAAGCATAATCACGCCGAAAATCCAGTGAAGAACTGCACCAACGGTGACTGGCAACAGAATCACACAGATCGTGATTAACACTACATCGAGCGCGCGCTTATTGAACCGCCACCGATAAAACAACTCGTAGGCGAGTGTCACCGCAACTAAGACCGGAGACACCAGAAATGAAATCCCGACTTTCACAATACCCCGGTCTTTCATACAAATCCTTTCTGTTACTAAATGGTTCGCTATTATAACAAACGAAAAAAGACTGGCGACATTGCGCCAGTCTGCTGTCGCTATTCCAACGTCGTTTTTGGAAAAAGCGTCTTGTCCTTAAAATAGGTCGGCATCACTATTAGTCGCGGAAATCTATATAACAGAGACTACTTATAACCGCGACTATATACGGAAAAACCCAAACGAAAATCAGTGCAACGATGATGTTTACTGCTGCAATCAAAAAGATCACGGCACAAACAAGGACAGCAATGATGGTTGCCACCAATGGCTTTGCGTACCTCCATTCAAAGTACAGTGCATAATACACTTCAAATGGGAACCGGAAGAATAAAACTGCCATTAACCAACCGATATTGTGACCATTGTACTGAGACATCTCTCACCTCACTATTTGTCTATCAGAGATTTTTTGTCGCTTCAATTACTTTATCGAGATTTCCTTCTACAATACTCTCAAGATTTCCCCAGGACTTATTAATTCGGTGGTCGGTTACGCGGTCTTGAGGAAAGTTATATGTTCTTATTTTCTCAGATCGTAAACCTCGTCCAATTTGGCTTCGGTATCCTGCTACTGTTTTTTCTTTTTCTTCTTCAGCTTTTTCCCACAGCTTTGTTCTAAGAAGCGCCATTGCGTTTAATCGGTTTTGCTCTTGAAAGCGCTCAGTTTGTGCAGTTACTACAATGCCAGTGGGTTTATGAGTTAACCGAACTGCTGTTGAAACTTTATTAACGTTTTGACCACCGTGGCCTCCAGCTCTATAAAACTGGATATCAAGGTCCTCAGGTCGAATTTGTACATCTCGCTCTGAAATCTCAGGAAGTACTGCAATCGTTGCGGTAGACGTGTGGATGCGACCTCTTTTTTCGGTGGACGGGACTCGTTGAACGCGGTGAACACCACTTTCATTTTTAAAGTAATCAAAAATTGCCGGACCTTTCACTTTAATAACACCTTCATCAATAGGAATTACCTTGATGTTCTTTTTGACAGCATAGCGCAAATACATGCGTAACAGGTCTTGTCCCCAGAGTTTTGCTTCGTCGCCGCCAGTGGCTCCACGGATTTCTATGTAGCAGCTATCAGAGGATAGTGGCATAAGGAGAGGTTACTTACTGTTTGATCGAATTGTTTGTCGAAGTTCAGAAAGTGAATCAGGTCGTGACAAATCCATTTGAATTTGAGCTGATTTCTTTGCCTGTCGACGTTCATTCTTAGATACTCGATCTTTCTGTGCACTTGCTTGTTTGGTTAAAAAGGCGTCAACTCGTCCTTTGGTGTCAACATACTTCATTTGACCGGTATAAAACGGGTGACAATTAGAACACACTTCAACGTGAATTGAAAGAATCGTTGTGCCAACAGTGAACGCGTTTCCACATGCGCAGGTGACTGCGGCTTCTTGCCATTGAGGGTGAATCTTTGCTTTCATAGCGAAGCTAGTATATCAGAATACACAAAAAGAGGCAATTGGGGTTCACGCTCGACGCCGTCTTTTATACTCAGCGAGAAAAACGCCTATGGCGATTAGAGCTGCGCCGAGGAGATACGAAGCTGTTATATGCTCATTGAGGAATAAAATAGCCAACAATGTAGAAATTACTGGGCTTAAATACCCAAAAACGGAAGATTCCGTGACATTTAAGGTTTTTTGAGACTTTGCTCGTAGAATAAACGCAATTGTTCCTGAGAATAGTGCCATATACCAAACTCCTATATGGAATCTGAATGGCAGAATTTGCATTTCATATACAAACTGAGTGAGCGGCATTTGTGCGAGTAAGATTCCTAAAAAGACAATAAATCCAACGATAAATGATGTGTGGATGAGACTCGTTGGTGAGACATTTTTCTTTAATAATTTCTTTAAGACAATAAGGCTGCCAACGTCAGCTAATATGTACAGGGTTAACAACAAGTTGCCTTTTAAGGTACCACCATCGTAGGCAAAGAGCAGCGGCTCAATGAGAGTGAGAAATACGCCACATATTGCAATCCCGACCCCAATTTTGGCACGCTTGGTTAAATGGTCATGAAATAAATGAGATCCGATGTATGCCATGAGCAGTGGCTGCAGTGCCTGAATTAAAGAGAGGTTTATAACTGAAGTTTCTTCAAGTCCAATAAAAAGTATTCCTAATGCAAGAGGAGTCGAGAGAACACAATACAGAAGCGTAAGGAGTACCAGTTCTGGTTTTTTCTTAAAGAGCTTTATAATTGCCCCGAGAAAGGGGAGTGCTACGACTGTGGAAAGGAAGAAGCGGTAGGTTAGAAATGGGATAGGTGCAATTCCGTCAAGCGTTGCCTTAATTACAACAGAGGCGATACCCCAGATAACAACAACAGAGAGCAGTTCTCCATAAGCGGTAAATCGTCGTTGACGCATAATTCATTGTAGAGAGGATTTACTCAGAAATGAAGATAGACCGTGTAAGGGTTGCACTGTCTGAAGCGATTGCCGTGATGTACGCCTTTCGCCCGATGTCGCTTGCAATGAGCTTCGTTCGCTTCCGCGTAGTTCCATCTGCTTTTAATCCGAAGAACTTAACAGAGGTGGTGACTGGAAAGAGTTTTTCTCCTCCACTATGGGAAATACTGACATTGTTTTTCCCCAGTTTTGTAATATCTCCTGCAAAAAGTTGTATTTCTTTTGGTCTGTACTCTGGTGGAATAGCAAATACTCCATACCCATTTAAAATCGCTTTTTCAGATCGATCACTTACGACAACAACCCGGTCACCTATTGCCACATCGCTCGGACTTACTTTCTTTGGCTCTTTGAGAAAGCTGCCGAATGTAATTTTTGGAGAATACATCACTTGCTCAATTGTTCCTTCTGATCCACGCATTTGAAGTCCATCTGATGTGAGGTCTGTGACTGTTCCAAACGTCAGCGGCTGTTCTTTGGTGAGATCCTGAAAGCTCACAACATCTGATGCTCCCAACACCTGCTCTGATGGAGTAAACACTGTATATCGAGCGAGCCCTAACAGGGGAGTGATTGTTGTTTCAAACGAGTTGTCTGTAGTGGGTATTGCGCTATCTGCGATATCTGTTGAGAGAAATACAAATGCGTTTCCTGTGGTTCCTTTGAAGACGAGTGGGGTTGTATCCCAACTGACAGATTTAGATGGAGTAATGAGTGTATTTGGAATTTGTGTGGGAACCGGCGTTTCACTAACCGCCGTGAGTGACTGAACTGAAGACTCAGTTGGTGCGGCTCTGGTTGTTAAAAAGACAATGCTATATACCCCACCAAGGCCCAAGACTGTTCCGAGAATAACTGCAATAAATAATTCAATTTTCATAACGTATTATATGCTTTCGTCTTGCCTGAGTCGGGTTTCTTTGATAGTATGGCGTCACGATGGATATTATATATCTTGGCCACTCTAGTTTTAAGATTACCGGAAAAAATGCATCAGTGGTAACCGATCCCTTTGATCCAAAAATGGTGGGATTGAAACTTCCAAAGACAAGCGCCGACATTGTAACACTTTCTCACGATCATGAAGATCATAATTTCGTTGAAGGAATTAGCGATGTTCATAAAGTAATCCAAGGCCCAGGGGAATATGAGGTACGTGAGATTTCAATGATTGGGATCCCTTCATTTCATGATCAAACAAAAGGATCAGAGCGAGGAAAAAATACTATTTTCGTATTTGAGTTAGAAGGATTTCGAGTTGTTCACTTGGGTGACTTAGGTCACACATTAGATGAGGCAACGATTGAGGCGATTGGGGACACTGATGTTTTATTCGTTCCTTGCGGCGGAAAGTACACATTGAATGCAGAGGAAGCACTTGCCGTGACACGAGCCATTAGCCCAAAGATTGTTATTCCAATGCATTACAAAGCTGATGGATTAAATGATGAAACATTTGCTGAACTACAAACGGTAGAGAGCTTTGTTGAAGCATTAGGCCAAACACCAGAACGTATGAAGAAATATTCTATTAAAGCGGGAACAGTGATTACTGACGAATTAAAACTTATAATCCTTGATCGAGCATGAACGGAAAAGATGTACGAGTGCCTCCGCATTCGACAGAAGCAGAAATATCAGTACTCGGAGCACTTCTTTTAGATCAAGACGCCATTATTAATATTGCAGAACTGCTCTTGCCTGAGCACTTCTATGATGAAAGACACTCCTTAATTTACGAAGCAGTACTTAACTTATATGAAGCACGTACTCCTGTTGACTTAATTACCGTTACTGAAAAATTAAAAGGCGAGAAGGTCTTAAAAAAGGTAGGGGATGCCTCGTACTTATCTGATCTCGTTAACAAAGTCCCGACAGCTGCTCACGTTGTACATTACGCAAAAATCGTAAAGGACCACGCGACAAAACGGCAGCTTATGAGTGCGTCAAGTAAATTGTTCGACCTCTCAACTGACCAAGGAATTGCAATAGAAGAGCTTCTCGATAAAGCAGAATCTGAAATTTTCTCTCTCACACAGCGAAACATTTCTAAAAGCTTTACTCACATTAAGAAAACGTTGGCAGATGCGTTTGATCGATTGGACGAATTGCATAAAACGGCAGATGGATTGCGCGGTGTGCCGACTGGGTTCAAAGACCTGGACGATAAATTAGCAGGTTTCCAAAAGAGTAACTTAATTATTCTGGCCGCCCGTCCTGGTATGGGTAAAACAACACTTGCGTTGAATATTGCACAACACTTGGGCGTTACCCATAAGCGACCAGTTGCGATGTTCTCACTTGAAATGAGCTCTGAAGAATTGGTAGATCGCTTGCTTGTATCGCAAGCTGATATTGATGCATGGCGTTTGAAAACGGGAAAACTTGATGAGGATGATTTTACGAAGCTCTCTCTTGCTATGGGAGAATTGGCAGAAGCACCGATTTATATCGATGACACTCCGGGAATCTCTATTCTTGAAATGAGAACAAAGGCGAGAAGACTCCAAGTTGAGCACGGAGTTGAATTAATTATTGTTGATTATCTTCAGCTTGCGAAAAGCAGAAATCTGGAAAACCGAGTACAGGAAGTCTCTGAAATTTCACAAGGATTAAAAAACATGGCTCGTGAGTTAAAAGTTCCAGTCATTGCGCTGTCTCAGCTTTCTCGACTTGTTGAACAGCGCGGGACCAAGCGGCCCCAGTTATCGGATCTTCGCGAATCTGGGTCGATTGAACAAGATGCTGACGTCGTGATGTTTCTCTGGCGGGAGGACGATGAAAAGCTAGAGAATGTGTACCTTGATATTGCGAAACACCGAAATGGTGCAGTAGGACAGGTGCCGCTCTACTTCAAGGGCGATCGAATTAAATACTATGGAATGGAACAAAAAAGACACGCGTGATATAGTCATTTTATGAAGCTTATTGTAATTTTAGTTGGTGCACTCGCAGTAATTAGCCTCATTGGGTTTATTCTTGTCAGAAACAGTCGTCAAGTAAGCACTTCAACGACAGCAACAGGAACTACTTCAAACACAACCACGGGTTCAGATATGCCGTCAGAAGCGACCATTGGAATGAATCAAACCGCTGCTCGCGAGATTGTCATAGAAGCCTCTGAATTTAAATTTTCTCCAAGTGACGTGCGGGTGAAAAAAGGGGAAACGGTAAAGTTAACGCTTAAAAACGTGGGGAAAATGCCACACGATTGGGTAGTTGAAAAAATGGGTGGAGCAAGTATTGATAAAATTAATGGGGGGCAAACGACAAGTATCACAATCACCCCGTCTCAAACGGGAACCTTTACTACGTTTTGCTCAGTAGGGAACCACCGCCAACAGGGAATGGTTGGAAAATTAATAGTCGAATAAATTTCCCATAGTTTTACTTCTTCTGACTTTTACTGTATAATTATCTACCGAATTGTTCATCGTGAGAGGAGTCCGAAATGACTTTAGTTAAAGTTATTAGCATTTTGCAGAAGGCAACAGGACCGACCTATCACATCAAAAATGCATCAAATCAGCGGTTAGATTGGGGCCTTTCACTGATCGACCCAGTAGGACCAAACGGTCCGCGGTGTGTTGAGATTGAAACGCACGGCCCAATCGAAAGTACAGTGAAGATGCGTGTAAGGCGGAATGTTGTAATCGATGCATTGCACATGGACAAATCGAAGATGCGGGTGGAATTTTTAGGACGAGTGATCTCTGACGGTGCTGATAGCCACGTACAAGGGTTCTATTCATTTGGCAATCATGTAGGCCAATTGCAATTCCTGGAATAACTCCCCGCTACACTGCAGGGCCTCATCGATATTCGATGAGGCTTTTTTATTTAAAAATTAAGTGTGCCGGGGGAGGGAATCGAACCCTCACTGAGTGTTAGCCCAACACGATTTTGAGTCGTGCGCGTCTGCCAGTTCCGCCACCTCGGCTTGAAAATTGATTATACCAAAACGCGTAGATATAATATATATAGGATATTAATTCGAAGAGGAGACGGGTTATGTCAGATGTTCTCTCTGTAGTAGGTCAGCTATTGTGCATTTTCTTGATAACGGTCTTTGTTGTACCATCTATCGTGTTTATCCGGGACGCCCGACGACCTGTTGAAGAATGGGCATACACACCGGAGGCGTTTTTTACCAGCATTTCTGAAGATGAACGTGAGCGTCCGCAGACAATGGCAACTTGTGCGTTCTTTTGCCTCGTTGTAGTCGTGATATTGGTAATTATCGGAATTGCGGTCTTCTGACCAGACCCTGTAATTAGTGAGTGAGACAGAAAGTCTCACTCTTTTTGTTGGTCGAATTGACCAAACATCGTTACTCAGGCTACAATACACCCGCTATGCTCGTTGCTACAGACCTCAAAAATAACGTTACATTCCTTTTAGATGGAAAACCATGCAAAGTGGTTAAGTATGCGCACATGAAAGTTGGACGAGGTGGTGCTTCTGTTACCGTTTCATATCGAAACCTTGAAAGTGGAAAGTTAGAGGAAAAAACATTCCAATCAACCGCTCACTTTGATGAGATTCAAACCTACAAAAGATCGCTTCAATATCTGTATAAAGACACAGAACTTGCATACTTTATGGATCCAATGAGTTATGAACAAGTTGAAATCCCACTTTCTATCTTAGGTGACGATATTTTTTATTTGAAAGAAGGTGGAGACGCAAACATTTTATTCTGGAATGAAAAAGCGCTCCAAGCCGATATCCCGCCAAAGGTAACGTTAAAAGTCACTGAAACCGACCCGGGAGTAAAAGGAAACTCAGCAACCAATATTTATAAGCAGGCAGTCCTTGAAAATGGTCGTGACATTAAAGTTCCACTGTTTATTAAAGCGGGGGAGCAAATTAAAGTTGATACCCGAACTGGTGAATACGTCGAACGCGCGTAAATTCAAAGTCTTAACTCATAATCCACATGAGGGAAGCAGCCATTACGATAATTTGGGTGGCAATACCGAGAATTGGTTCAGCATCAGTTTGGATTGATTTTTGGAATTTTATCCATGCTTCGAGAAATGCCGTTTTTTTGTTCAGAAAAAAATACGGTGCTTCAATTAAATCAGGGGTAATAGCGCTTATCGCGGATAACCCAATAGTGACCGCATGGAACAGGTTAGGGAGTGCGGTGAGACAAAAAAACGCAGTCATACCAAAAGAGAGTGCTAAGTCTCCGTAAATAATCAGTTTAGTTTTCTTTGTCACATGCCCGTAGGTTTTCATTTCAGTATTTAAATGCGGATTCCAATGGGGAAGCATATCGAGAACAAAGTGGCTGCCAAAAGCAAGTGGAATAGAAAGCAGAGGATGGCCTACTTTTGAGGCGATTGCGATACCAACTAAAACGTGTGGAGCTTCGAGCATAGTAACTAAGTATGATATACTCCGACTAAATTTCATGTCAATTTTTCTGCTCCTGCTTCAGTTTTTTTTGAGCCTATTGTTGTTTTTTTTCTTCTTTTGGAGGCGACTGAAAACCGACTTTGAATCACCAGTTATTTTTAGATCTGGCTTCCTCATGATCATGGGGTTGGGGATAGGAGAGCTTCTTTTTGTAAATCTTATCCCACGGCTTTTTCCTGCATCTTCCATTTTTAGCTATACAGGACTTTGGTTTTGGGGCGCCCTTACAGGCCTAAGTATTGGGTTTGTTGTTTCACAGCGAGTGTTTGAGTTACCGTTATATGAAGCATTCGAGGCAGCGGTTGTCGGATTTTTATTCGCAAGTCCAATTCTGACTCGCGAATGGGTGTACTCAGCAATTGCATTGGCTTGTTATTATTATCTGCGAGGAAGATACAAATCGTTTATGTGGTACAAATCCGGAAAAGTTGGTTTCGCAGGGCTTGTTACCTTGGGATTGTTTTTCTTGGTTCGGAGTATCCTTGCACTGAGCGGCAGTAACATGTTAGTCTTTACAGGTATTGGAAAAGTAGAAGTCGTATTGTGCGCTGCCTTATCTTTTCTTTGTTTCTTTGCAGTTTATAATTTATCTGAAAGCGTATGACAGCAAACACTAATCCTCAAATGCGGTTTCCGAAAACACTCCTTGCTCCTGTTGGAGAATTTTTAAGTGCTCAACTCAAAAAGCTTGAGAGAACGAAGAAAAAAGTAGTGAAGGATGATCCACTCAAAAACCCAAATCGCGAAATTGAGAAGGGTGCACCTGATGCTGAGGCCGAAGAACAAATCGGACATTTACGATCAATCGCCACACAAGTTCAGCTTTCACGAAATATTGTCCAAACAAGACGTGCACTCGCACGAGTAAAAATCGGGACCTACGGCATTTGTGAAAAATGTGGAAACATGATTGATACAGATCGTTTGATGATTTACCCAGAAGCCACCCTTTGTGTTTCGTGCGAACGAAAACTTGAAAAAGGAAAAGCGACGGCATGAGGGAACCAGAAGTACTTCTTGATACAGCTACCATCCTCGCAATTAATAAACCTGCTGGATGGGTTGTAAATGATTCAAAAACTGCGCACGGAAATCCAACTGTCCAAGATTGGGTCTCAAAAAACTTCGACTTTCCACTCTCACAAAATACTGAACTTCGGAATGGCATTGTGCACAGACTCGACAAAGAAACCAGTGGGGTTCTTCTGATTGCAAAAAAAGACAATGTGTTTCACGCCTTACAAAAACAATTCGCTGATCGGGAAACAAATAAAACATATACAGCACTCGTGCATGGAAAATTGGTAAGTGGTGGGACTATTAATGCTCCTATTATGCGAATGCCTAAGAACAGAACTCGTTTCGGGGTGCTTCCTGAAGGGAGACCAGCCAAAACAGTATTTCAGGCAACTAAAAATTTTATATACGAAAACAAAGAGTACTCCTTGATTACACTATTTCCTCAAACAGGCCGGACACACCAATTGCGCGTACACATGGCATACATCCATCATCCGATTGTTGCAGACCCCTTGTATGGCGGGAGAAGCGGTGTTGAAAAGGATAAGCTCATAAGCGAGCGAATGTTTTTGCATGCAGCATCTCTTTCATTTGAAGATCCTGTCACTGGTGAAGAAGTAACAGTCGATGCACCTCTTCCACCAGATCTTACAAAAACGCTCTCCATTATTTCTTAAACCATAGGTTTGTACTAAAATACACCCATAGTATCTAGTCTTTAGGAGGGCAATTTGGACAACAGTGAGAAGAGACGTTTATCGTGGTATGAGCTACTGTTTTGGATTCCAATGGGACTCGTGATGTGGAGTTTCCAAAGGTGGCACATCTTTTCAGATTTACAACGGATGACCAAAGTCGAATCTAGCTGCTTCATGGTGCGGGTTCTGGTATTAATAGCGCCGCTTAGTACGGTAAGTGTGATATTAATGACGTTGGCCTTACGGCAAGGGAATCCTTTCGTGTTTCTGATAGAAGGGATTGCGTATGTCTGGCTGGTATCTGTTTTGCTTAGCCGCTATGGGTTGCGACTTGAAGCGGTGACACAAAACTATGACTCATATGTTGTTCGAGTTTCAGCGATGGAGCTCCTTATGGGTATGGTAGTCACAGGTACTGCTGGGTATGCCATTTTATGTGTAATAGCAACGCCAGCGAATGATTGGGGTTTCTGGCTCCCGGTAGGGCTATTTGCTGAGTTCATAGCAACATTTGGTATGTGGCGTTATCTGCCGCTTGTCCATCCGCAAGCGAGATAGAAGACGCACAGGCCTGTGATATGTATGTCACAGGTCTCTTTTGTTTCTTTTTAGTTGCAGAGTATTTGCGATGTATGAAATAGTAAGGGTATGCGAACCGTCGTGAAAGGAGGTCTCGGTTTTTTTATTGTGATAATTGTTGTGGCCTTTATTGTTATAAGTCGAAACTCCTATTGGGATGGTATTAGTCGATTTCGATTAGTAGTGGGAAATCCTGAGGGAAATGTTTCATATATTCTTTTTGACCCAAAGCGTGACGAAGCCCGTGTCTTTTCGATTGATAAAACCGTTGAAGTAGAAGCAGCATACGGCCTCGGGAAATGGAAGGTTGAAAGTTTATGGAAATTGGGTGAGCAAGAGAATAAAGGTGGTGGCGATATGCTTTCAAAAAGCTTAGTTCGCGGGTATGGTTTGCCTGTCGAAGGTGTACTTCGGTATTCAGGAGGACCCAGTGCGTTTCCACTTGCCAGAACATTACTGCTTCCGCGTGAAACAGATTTACCCTTTGCAGACAGAGTACGCCTTGCGTGGTTTATCTTGCGTGCTCGTCTAACTGATAGTGGTCAGTTAAAACTTACCTCGCTCATCCTGGCGGGCGAAGAAGTCTCAGCTATTACAGATGGTATTGTGACCATCTCTTCACCAAATACCATGCGGGAGTCTCAATTGCGGTCGGTGAATACTTTGATTGCAAATTTAGGAGGGAAAGTTTTGGACGTTTCAACGCTTACTGAAGAAGTGAGTGGAAAGTGTTTAGTGAAGGGTCACAGTAGTTTTGCTGAGAAACTCGCAAAGATATTAGGATGTGGATATTCATCAACTTCTGAAGAAAACACATACTTACTATTAGGTGAAGCGTTTGTTGCGGAATTTTAATTAATCTTCATGCATGACAACGGATACTTCCGTTGGTGTGGCAAATTTAATTGCAGCCCAGGGATGTGAGGTCTTTGTTGTAATAATACGTGAGGCAATATCATCCGGAAATCGCCCGATGTAATGGCCTGATTCTGTTTCAACGCTTACTTTCTGTGAATTTACGGTGAGCCGTAGTTGTTCACCTGCAGAGAGTCCTGCTAATATTTTTGGCTCCCCCAATCGAACGAGCTTAACGAGTCGAGTTTTACCAGGCTGTTCCAGAAATGCTTTTAAATTTGTACGTCTGGTCGTCGGTTGAGCATCGCGACCAACGTTACACTTTGTAATACAGCGCTTGGCAAGAACGTTATCCGGATCAATCGTGAGGGCTTTTTTGGCGAATTTTAAAGAAAGGGGAGTGTTACCTGATTCAAAGTAAGCGTGGCCGAGCCTGAGGATTGCTTCAATGTTTGCGGCATCATGAGCAATTATTTTTTCGTTTAGTTCAATTGCTTTTTGCCAGTCGTTGGCAATGGCAGCATGAATAGCTTCTTGGGCAAGGTCCATTTTCAAAAAATCTAGAAGTCATTACATCAATCACAACTTCTTTTGTCAAGCGATGTGGTGACGAGGTATAATTGACACCTATCATATGAGCG
Source organism: Candidatus Woesebacteria bacterium UBA5941 (assembly GCA_002430735.1). GTDB lineage: Bacteria > Patescibacteriota > Microgenomatia > UBA8517 > UBA8517 > UBA5941. The sequence continues at coordinate 22,906 of DJCV01000001.1, forward strand.
GACATTCCCATTGGGCAACAACACAACGAGCAAAAGGCATTAAAGATGTCGCGCGCGGAAAGCTCTTTAGCAAGATGTCGCGTGCTATCACTATTGCAGTCAAAGAAGGTGGCGGACCTTTAATCGAGGCAAACTATAAATTGCGCATTGCAGTGGAAACCGCCCGCGCTGCAAACATGCCCAAGGACAATATTGATCGAGCAATTCATAAAGGGACAGGAGAAGGAGCATCATTATTTGAAGTCTTGTACGAAGGATTTGGTCCAGGCGGTGTTGGAATGCTTATTTCAGCAACCACAGATAATAAAAACCGCAGTGCCCAAGAAATTAAATTCGCATTAGACCGCGCAGGTGGTACTATGGCTGGACCAAATGCTGTGGCATTTAACTTTGCAACGAAGGGATTTCTATTTGTGAAGAAGACTGATCCTGTTGACGACCAAATGTTAACACTTATTGACGCAGGTGCAGAAGATATTGTGGAAGCTGAAGATGGTATTGAAATCTATGTGGACCCAACGCAACTATTTGCAATGAAAGAAGCAATTACTGCGAAAAATATTGAAGTACTGGAAGCAAAATTAATTAAAAAACCGGTAACGACAGTTGAGCTTTCAGAAAAAGACTCTGAACGACTCAGTGCACTCCTTGACACATTAAATGAGCTCGATGATGTGGATGAAGTTTATGTGAATGCTCAATGAGTAAACGTCAAAAATTTGTCTTTACCGCTCTTTTTCTCTCCGTTGCGTTCTTTGGAATCGCTTCTCAAGAATCACTAAATAAACTCCTCGCAATTAGTATCATTTCTCTTGCGTCTATTGGGTTATTTGCGTGGTCACTCTCAGATAACCTAAAACGTGATGCAACACTTCTTGTTTTTATTCTGCCTGCGCTCTTTACCTTTGGGGTAGGGTCCTTTTGGTTCTTATTACCATCGCTTGCTGCTGCACGGCTTCCAATTATCGTTCTTTACGGAATAGGGATGTACGCATTAGCACTTACTTCAAACATTATTACCGTCTCAAAAGTAAGAACGATTGCCTTACTTCGTGCTGCAAAAAGTGTGAGTTTTGTTGTAACGCTCTTCACATCGTTTTTGTTGTTTGATGCCATTTTTTCACTAAGAGCGAATATTATTGTGAATATGGTGCTTTGTTTTATAACCTCGATGCTTCTGCTCTTGCCTGAGCTATGGGTGACTTATTTAAGCCCAAAAATTAGTAAAAAAGTAATAATCCATACTATATCCTATAGTTATAT
>DJCV01000005.1 GCA_002430735.1 Candidatus Woesebacteria bacterium UBA5941
GTTACATCTCGTGAAGAACAGGCTAAATATAAAAAAAATTTCCAGAAAATACTTTCTAGTTTTGAACTTTTAAAGTAACAATCTTTTTAAGTACCAAGTAGTTACAAAAGATTGAATTTCTATGTAACCCTTATTCGAAATCTGCATTTATTACAAAAAACTCTCCACCACAACGGGTGAAGAGGTGCTTCATTTAGGTCCAGCCAGACATTATTAGATCAATTGCTTCGATATTGGTTACTAGCCAGTTTCTTTCTTGCACGAGTTCTGGGCCTCCGAATAATATAATCGCTGTCTCATTGTTCGATGCTAATGTTTGAGCGGCACTCACACCATAGTACACGACGTTTTCATGTATCCGCTGTTTTAGGCCATGGCGAATATCATCGAGGATCGGCGGTGCTTGCTCTTTGAGATCGACGAACAGTTGTACCCTAGCTCGCGCTGCCTTGTGGAGCGGTGATGCATCCATTAGGGACATCGCCTCTGCTGTTGCTATATTGCATTGATAAGTGGCCTGATTATACTTTTCCCTGGTTTCATGCAACACATCCCGAAGCTTCGCAAGTGCCTCATTTTCAGACATGACAGTTACCTCGTAACTAGAATGAACAGTAGAGAAGGATACAAAGATTAATTCGAATTATCAACCTATAGCGCTAATTTAGCGTGGGATTTGAAGAACGTTTCCTGCGTGAATAACGCCAGGATGGGAAAGCTTGTTTGCCTTTGCAATTTCTGACCACTTATATCCATTTCCATATGCTCGTACTGCGATTGTCCAAAGGCTATCTCCTTTTGAAACGGTATATTCTGAGCCGCTGATTGGGTTTTGTGTTGAAACAGTTTCTCCAGTTGGAAGACCACCCTTTGTAGTCGTTGTAGGTGCTGGTGTGATTGTTGCGGCTGGGGTAGCAGATGCTACGACTGTAGCCTTAGGTGTTGCTGACACTTCTGGAGTTGCAGATGTTGTAGCAACTGGAGTTGCGTTCGCAATAGTCATCGTTTTAGCTTCTACGTCAGGAATTATTAATTCTTGTCCATTAGTAATAACTGAAGCATTCGTTAAGTTGTTTTCCTTTTGAATATCAATCCAGTTATATCCAGATTTGTAGTATTTCTCAGCAATTGACCAAAGCGTCTCACCGGCGACAACGGTGTGCTTTGTAGGAAGTTTTACAGTTGAGTCTGCTGTTGTTGTAGTCCCAGTTTGAAGTGTTGTACCAGAATCAATGTTTCTGAAATAGTTAACGACTAAGAATCCAACAATTACAACAACTGCTGCACCAAGCAACATGCTGATGTTGTTTTCATTTAACTTAACGTTTTTAAGAACTTTTTTGAGATCCATGTTTATTTAATCAAACCTGCGCTTTCATTAAATGAATCGCGTAGTTTCTGCTAGGTCTGAATTTAGAGTACGCACAATTTATTGTCAAGGCCTTAAAATGAATTTTGAATATTTGAATAGAAGAATTGCTCAGAACGGAGATTATATTTCAATACTTGGCGGGGCCGACCGGATTCGAACCGGCGATTTCTTCCGTGACAGGGAAGTGTCATAAACCACTAGACCACGGCCCCAAGCAAGATATTCTACTATATTTCGCGGTAGTTTTCTACTTGTTTAATTGAAACACGGATTAAAAGTGAGTGGCTCGGGTAATGTATAATTTTGGAATGGTTACACACTTCACAAATATGGAGGTCGCTGAAATGCTTCGCGATATAGCTGCTGCATATCAAATTTTAGGCGAGGATAAATATCGATTCCAAGCAATTGCATACCAAAGAGCGGCTGATGGGATTGAGAAATTAAGCTCAGAAGTCAAAGATTATTACGATGACGGAAAGCTTGATGAAATTCCAGGAATTGGAAAAAGTTTAGCTCTTCACCTCAAAGAACTATTTGAAACAGGGAAGTCCACCCACTTTGACGAATTGCTTTCAAAGCTTCCCAAGTCTGTATTTGAATTAATGAAAGTTCCAGGTATCGGTCCGAAGAAAGCGTATCGTTTGTCGACTGAATTTACCTTGAACCAGAAAAAGCCATTGGATGATGTACTAAAACTTGCCTCACAAGGGAAAATTGCAGAGCTTGAAGGGTTCGGAGAAGAATCACAGCGGGATATTGTTGAGGCAATAAACGAATATAAAGTGAAGCCTCCTGAACGGGTACTGCTTGATACTGCAACTGAGATTGCTCAGAAGATGACTGAATGGTTATCTGTGGTGCCCGGTGTCTTAAAAGTTGATCCGTTAGGAAGTCTTCGTCGGAAAGCCTCAACAGTTGGAGACATTGATATGTCAGTCTCATCTCATGAATCAAAACCCGTATTTGATCGGCTCGTTGAATATCCAGGTATTGTACGTGTTATTGAGCGAGGAGACCGAAGCTGTTCAGTCCTGCTTCCTGGTGGGGTGCAGCTCGATGTTATGGTGCAACCTCCTGAAGCGTATGGATCCCTTCTGCAGCACTTTACGGGAAGTAAGCACCACAATGTCGCTTTGCGAGAACTTGCTCTTAAAAAAGGACTGAGCCTGTCTGAGTACGGTATTAAAACCAAGAACAAAGACCTTCATTTTGATAGCTACAACGAAGAACTCGGTATTTACCAATACAAAACTGAAAAATCGTTTTATAAAGCGTTAGGACTTGAATGGGTTCCCCCTGAATTGAGAGAAGATTTAGGAGAAATACAAAAAGCTAAAGAAAATGGTATCCCAAATCTTGTTGAGCTTGATGACATGAAGGGCGATTTTCATATTCATTCAGATTTTGATATAGAAACAAGCCATGACCTTGGTTCAAGCTCCATGAAAGAGTACGCGGAAGCCGCAATGAAAATGGGATACGAATATATTGCGTTTAGTGAACATAATCCGAGTCAAAAAGGACACACAGAAAAGCGCATGGCAGACTTGTTGTTACGGAAGCGTGATGCCATTGCCAAGCTCAACTTCGATCTCGTGAAAAGTGTGAAAACAAGAACATTTAAAGTGTTCAATTCTCTTGAAGTAGATATTCTGCCAAGTGGGAGATTAGCAATTAGTGAAAATGCGTTGGAAATTTTAGATTTTGCATTGGTTTCAATCCACAGTAGTTTTAAACAAGATAAAAAAAGTATTACTAAACGAGTCATTGAAGCTTTGTCTTACCCAAATGTTAAAGTGTTTGCCCATCCTACGGCAAGACTGCTAAATAAAAGGGAAGGGACTAACCTCGATTGGGATCAAATTTTTGATTTTTGTGTCAAAAATGATCGGTGGATTGAAATAAATTCTGATCCGCATCGACTCGATCTCCCAGATGTTCTGGTCAAAGACGCTGTGAAACACGGCGTGAAAATAACAATAGACACAGATTCTCACAGCGTGGATGGACTTACTAACATGAAGTATGGAGTTTGGGTTGCACGACGCGGGTGGGCTACAAAAGAAAACATTGTAAACACACGCTCGCTCAAGGAGTTTGAGAAAATGCTTCGATAGACAGCTCATGCTATTATAAATCTCGATGGAGGTGATTTTATGCCAATAATTTTATTAGGAATTGTAGCCGTGATTGTGATTTACGTAATTACGACTTACAACTTTTTCGCTTCAAGCAAAGCACGTGTTGCCGCTGCTATTCAGGAGATCGGAAATCAATTAAAGCGTCAGGCTGACCTGATTCCAAATCTCGAAGCTGCTGCAAAAGGATATTTGAAGCACGAAAAAGATATTTTTAAGATGCTTACTGAAGCTCGAAAGGAAGTTGATTCAGCAGTAAAATCCGGAAACGTCGAGAAAATGGCTCGCGCTGGAAGTACTGTTGCGAATTTAGTTCCGCAGCTTCAAATTGCAATTGAAGATAATCCTGAAATCAAAGGTGCTGAAGTTGTCCGCCCACTCATGGACGAATTGAGAGATACGGCTGATAAAGTCATGTATTCTCGTCGTTTATTGATTGATTTAACTGCGGATTACAACGTTAAGCGCGTGAGTGTTCCATCGAGTCTTATTGCGAATATGTTTGGATTTACAGAACTGAAAGGACTTGATCTCGAAGAATCTGAAAGTGCAACAAAAGTAACACGAGACGAGATGAAAACTCCAAAGGTTAACTTAGATTAAGGACTATGCAAAATATCTATGAAGTTCAAGCCGCTAATCGGTGGAAGAGTATTGTTGTGGTGGCTGGATTTTTTATCTTTATCTCATTAAGTTTGTATGTTATTTCCCACGCTATGGGCATCTATTTGGGATATAGCCCTGGTGGTTTAGGAAGCGTGGGAATTGCTTTAATCATTTCAGGAATGCTGAGTTTCACTAGTTACTGGTGGAGTGACAAAATTGTTCTCAGTTTAAGTGGTGCCAGAAAGGCAAATCGGAAAGAACATTTTCATTTCTATACTGCAACTGAGAACTTGGCTATTGCTGCAGGAATGCCAATGCCTGCGTTGTATGTCATAGATGACACTGCACCCAATGCTTTCGCTACAGGCCGAGACCCAGAGCACGCAGCGGTTTGTGCAACCACAGGGCTTATTCAGATGCTCAACAGAACTGAGCTTGAAGGGGTGATTGCGCACGAGCTCACGCATATTAAAAACTACGACACACGACTCATGTCCGTTGTCTCCATTATGGTTGGATCACTTGCTTTACTCGCAGACTGGTTACTTCGAATTACCTGGTGGGGTGGCGGGCGAAAAAGCGATGATGACAATAAAGGAGGGCAGTTGGGAGCAATAATCTTAGTATTGGGAATTATCTTCGCGATCTTATCTCCAATTATTGCCCAGCTTATTCAACTTGCGATTTCCAGGCGACGTGAATTCTCCGCAGATGCAGGAGCAGTGGCTATCACGCGTCAACCAAGTGGGCTTATGTCGGCGCTGAAGAAAATTGCGGTTGACCGCGAACCGCTTGAAGCTGCAAATAAAGCGACAGCACACTTGTACATAGTAAATCCATTTAAAGGAAACGATAAACGGGCGGTCACTTGGTTTGCTGGTTTATTTAATACCCATCCTCCAGTTGAGCAACGAATCAAGGCGCTTGAAAAAATGGCATAAAAAAAGGGCAGATGTTACTCTGCCCCGCGGACGGAACTTAGGGTGCCGGAATGATCTTCACCAGAACGGTACTGGTGTCACCACCAGAATCGCGGCCTGACGTTGCAGCGGTCATAAGAATGGTAGGTGACGGTGCGTGACCGAGGCTCGGATGTTGGAATGGGATTTCAAGAACCCCATTCTGGGGGATTTCGTAAGGCCCTATTACACCATTTGCCAATAGGCTCGTCACAATTTCGCTGGTGATAGTCCATGAAATCACGAACCGATCACCTTGCCTTCCCGATGCAGTCACAGTATACGCATTACCTCTTACAACTTCTTCTGGTGCAGTAATCTTAACGGGCATGAACTTTACTCCTTAGTTCCAATAGCTGTGGAAGATCCCCACTCTTATATTATAAGATATAAAACACCAACTATCAAGATTGGCACTCTTGACAAGTGACTGCTAAGGTGCGATTATTTATGTATGAACCAGGACGGTAACACACCACGAATCATAATCGACACTCCAAAAGAAGAAGGGCCTTTTTTGCCCAAGTACACGATAAACTTGACCGCAAAAGCCAAAAGCGGAAAGCTCGACCCTGTTATTGGTCGTGATACTGAAGTTCGGCGTGTCATGCAAATTTTGTCACGGCGAACGAAGAATAATCCGGTGTTAATTGGAGACCCAGGTGTTGGGAAAACCGCAATTGCGGAAGGATTAGCTCAGCGGATTGTGAGCGGCGACGTTCCAGAGTCTTTGAAAGATCGTGATTTACTCGTGCTTGATATTGCAACACTGTTGGCTGGTGCAAAGTTTCGCGGTGAGTTTGAAGAACGACTAAAAATGGTAGTGAAAGAAGTCGAGGAAGCGAGTGGTCAATATATATTGTTTATAGATGAGCTTCATACGCTAGTGGGAGCAGGGGGAGCCGAAGGCGCGATTGATGCAGCGAATATGTTAAAGCCATCGCTTGCGCGCGGTACTCTTCGCGTTATCGGTGCAACTACAATTGACGAGTATCGTAAATATATCGAAAAAGATGCGGCTCTTGAGCGTCGTTTTCAGCCCGTGCATGTTGGAGAACCTTCAATAGAAGACACCATTGCCATTCTTCGTGGTATTAAGGAAAAGTATGAGCTCCACCACGGAATTCGCATTACGGATGATGCGGTCGTTGCTGCAGCAAAACTATCCAGTAGATACATTCCTGATCGATTTCTTCCTGACAAAGCAATTGATTTAGTGGATGAAGCCACCTCAGCTTTAAAGATTGAAACAGATAGTATGCCGATTGAGCTCGATATAAAAAAGCGAAAAATAACCCAGCTGGAAATTGAATTTACGGCCTTAAAGCGAGAGAAGGGTGGAAATGTCGACCAGCGAAAGCGCGAAATTGAAGAGCGCATTAAAGAATTGAAAGAAGAGTCGAAAGAACTCGATACTATTTGGCAAAAGCAGAAGGAAATTATTGCCAAAATTCAAAATAACAGAAAGGCTCTTGATGAATTGAAAATTGAACTAGATCGAGCTGAGCGGGAAGTAGACTTAAACAAAGCTGCTGAGCTGAAGTATGGGAAAATTCCGGCAATTCAGGAGTCACTTAAAACCGCTGAGCTTGAATGGCAGTCTCTACCGAAAGAAAAGCGTCTTCTGAGAGAAGAAGTAACCGATGAAGATATCGCAGCAGTCGTTGCTCGATGGACAGGCATTCCTGTCACTAAATTGCTTTCAACTGAAACTGAGAAGCTCCTGCACTTAGAGAAAGAACTGGAGAAGCGGGTTATTGGGCAGGAAGAAGGATTGTCGGCTGTTGCTCGCGCGATACGCAGAAGCCGAGCTGGGCTTTCGATGCAAAAAGGTCCGATTGGAAGCTTTTTGTTTTTAGGACCAACTGGTGTCGGAAAAACTGAAACCGCTAAAGCTTTGGCCGAATATTTAATGGCAAGCGAAGAAAACTTAATCAGAATTGATATGAGCGAATATCGTGAAGAGCATGCCATGGCACGTTTAATCGGAGCACCACCGGGGTATGTTGGCTATGAAGATGGAGGTCAATTAACTGAAGCAGTGAGACGGAAACCATATTCGGTCGTACTACTTGATGAGATTGAAAAAGCACATCCAACAATATTTAATCTCTTGCTTCAAGTGCTCGACGATGGTCGTTTGACTGATGGGAAAGGCCGTGTCGTGAATTTCAAAAACACCGTGATTATCATGACCAGTAATTTAGGAAGCGACATTATCAGAGAAAATGCGCACAAGAAAAATAACTCGGTCAAAGAAATGATAGATGCGCTTGTCGCAAAAACCTTTAAGCCAGAGTTTATTAATCGACTTGATTCTGTAGTAATTTATAAACCGTTAACGGTGAAAGATATGGACCGGATTGTTGATATTCGTCTGTCTGAAGCTCAGAAAGCACTTTCAGAGCAACAGATTAGTTTGAAGTTAACGGATGCTGCTCGAGAATATTTGGCTCAGAAAGGATATGATCCCGTGTTTGGTGCACGACCTCTGAAGCGCGTGATTGAAACAGAACTCTTAGACGAAATTGCAGTAATGCTTCTTGAGCATAAAATTGCACCAAACGATGAAGTGAAAGTCGACGTTCAAAATAATAAATTAAAAATAGAACCTCGGTTACTCAACTAAGGTTGTATGAATCTTGTAAGAGTTAGTGCTTCACGCTAAGATATGCACATGTCGCTTACTCACGACGAGACGGTGCATATCGCAAAACTTGCAAAACTTCCCCTCACTTCAGAAGAAGTAGATCATTATGCTGAGCAATTATCCCCGATTGTAGATTACTTTAATGAATTAAGCGAAGTAGATGTTGATGGCGTTGAAGGAACAAGTCAGACAACAGGACTTATTGACGTGTTACGCCCTGACGAGGTTGATGACACGCGCTACATTCCAAACGAAGAAGCGCTCGGACAAGCAAAGATCACCCACAACGGATATTTCTCAGTACCTCCCATTTTAAGTAAGGATAACTAAGACTTATGCCAATTCTTACCATTACCGAACTCCATGAAAAACTAAAAGCCGGGACAGTGACCTGTGTTCAAATGGTTGAGCATTATCTTTCTCGCATAAAAGCACAAAATGAATCATTAAACGCATTTATCACCATTTCTGAAGAATACGCATATGAGAAAGCGAAAGCATACGATCGCATTATTGCTGACAATCCGAATGCATTTAGCGAGTTTCCATTAATCGGTGTTGTTGTGTCCATTAAAGATCTGTATTTAACCCGAGGGATTCGAACGACCGCTGCTTCAAACGTTCTGTCAGATTTTATTCCTCAATATTCAGCTACTGTGGTACAGCGGCTTGAGCATGCAGGGGCAATTGTTATTGGAAAGACAAATTGTGATGCTTGGGCGCATGGCGCGAGCGGAGAAAATTCAGATTTCGGTGCATCAAGAAACCCTTGGAACACAGAATATGTTCCTGGTGGTTCATCTAGTGGGTCAGCAATCGCAGTCGCAAGTGATATGTCACTTGTTGCAATGGGAACTGACACAGGAGGTTCGATTAGACAGCCCGCAAGTTTTACGAATCTTGTCGGTTTAAAACCAACCTATGGTGCAGTTCCTCGATATGGAGTAATTGCAATGGCTAGTTCGCTCGATTCTATGGGTCATTTCACTCACACTGTAGAAGATAGTGAAACATTGTTCTCGGTGACCCGCGGGATAGACGAGCGCGACTCTACGGTGAAAAACGTGACATATGAACCTTTTGATACTTCTAAAACAATAAAAATTGGCATTCCCAAGGAATATTTCTCTGAAGGACTTGATCCCGAAGTTGAAAAAGTTGTGAGAGCTGCTGCAGAAGTATTTAAAAAAATGGGTATCGAACTGGTGGATATTTCACTTCCTCATACAAAGTATGCAATTTCTGTCTATTACATCGTCCAGCCTGCAGAAGTGTCGTCTAATCTTGGTCGATATGACGGTGTGCGATACGGAAATGGTCGGGAGTGTTTTGGGGCAGAAGCGAAGCGCCGGATAATGCTTGGAACGTATGTCTTATCCAGTGGATATTATGATGCCTACTATGGAAAGGCCATGAAAGTGAGAAGTCGGATTATTACTGACTTTAAAGAAGCATTTTCATCTGTTGATGCGATACTCGCCCCTGTCTCGCCTACAACCGCGTTTAAATTAGGGCAGAAGGCAAATGATCCGCTCCAGATGTATCTTGCTGATATCTACACTGTTGCTGCAAACTTAGCAGGTATCCCAGGGCTTGCTATACCCGGAGGCTTTGCATCAAACGGACTTCCTATCGGATTTCAATTATTAGGGAACCACTTTAGCGAATCTATCCTTTTTGAACTGGGGAAACGATATCAAAAGGTAACTGATTGGCATACAAAGCAACCGAAATGAGGAAACTACTAAAGAACAGAAACTTTCTTATTCTCTGGCAATCTCAGATTTCTAGCCTTCTCACGATTAATGTTCTAAACTTTTTAGTCATCGTTCGCATCTTTGAACAAACAAACTCTTCAATCGCATCATCCTTTATCTGGGTTGCGTACTCAATTCCAGCAATCATCGTTGGACCGTTTGCAGCAGCAGCCGTAGATATTGTGGATCGTCGAAAGCTTGTCGTTGCGGGGAACTTATTCCAAGCGGTTATCGTCTTGCTCTATTCATTCTTGTATCAGGAGTATTTATTCCTATCCTACGGGGTCATTGCACTATACTCCTTGGTAGATCAATTGTACGTGCCCGCTGAAATGGCTATTTTAACGAAAACAGTTTCAAAGGATGACCTGGTCACCGCAAATAGTATCTTCTTTATCTCTCAGCAGACAACAACTATTCTGGCGTTTGGATTAGCAGGGCTTGCAAATGAAATATTAGGATTTCAGATAACAGCAATTATAGCTTCAATATTCTTGTTTTCAGCCTTTGCAGGAACGCTCTTTTTGCCAAAACAACCAGTTGTGCACTTAAAAGTCTCAGGAACGATGGAAGACAAATTAATGGAGTTTTTGCTGCATATGAAAGATGGATTTCATTTTATTCGACATACAAATGTTATTCTCTATCCGTTTTTTTTCTTGGTATGGCTCCAAGTTTCCATGTCAATCTTAGTGGTAAATCTTCCTGCAATTGCTACAGAGATTGTGATGACAAAACCGGCACTTGCTGGTCCACTTGTTGTAATCCCAGCGGGTGCTGGCGCAGTTATTGGAACCCTTTTGGTGACTAAATTGGTCCAAAAGCGATTTAGAAAGAAAGATATTGTTCATACAGGACTTCTTGTCCTTGTCTCTGCGTTCTTTGGAGTATCAATTTTACTTCCCATGATTCCATTTTGGATTGGAAGATTTTTACTAGTCGTATTATTCTTTGGTGCAGGTGGCGCGTTTGTTTCAACGCTTGTTCCAACGTTAAGTTTCATGCAAGAAAAAACACCGAAGCATATGGCGGGCCGTGTCTTTGGTAATTTCTGGTTTATCACAAATGCACTGACTGTCTTACCGGTTATCTTTTCTGCGACATTAACTGAGGTTTTGGGAGCCCGGCTCATGTTATTAAGTCTTGGATTCGCGACACTCTGCGCATTCCTTATCTCAAATTATTATGTGAGCAGAAAAAAGTTACTCTCTATATCTACTATATGAAATACACACCAATCATAGGACTTGAGGTCCATATTGAACAAAACACGAATTCAAAGATGTTTTGTGGCTGTTCTGCGGAGCACTTTTTAGTGAAAGCAAATACCCATGTGTGTCCCGTATGCTTAGGTCTCCCTGGAGCGCTTCCTTATGCGAATGAGAAAGCGATTGAAAATACGATTAAATTAGGATTGGCGTTCACTTGTCGCATTGCAGAATTTAGCAAATTCGATCGAAAACACTATTTCTACCCAGATCTTCCAAAGTCATATCAAATTAGCCAGTACGACCTCCCATTTTGCGCTGAGGGAACGTTTAATAGTATTCGTATTCGTCGCATCCACCTTGAAGAAGATACCGCAAAGTTACAACACACAACGGTCGATGGGAAAAAGGTAAGCTTGGTTGATTTTAATCGAAGTGGTGTGCCACTCATTGAAATGGTAACGGAACCTGACTTTCACGATGCTGAAAGTGTTGATGTATTCCTAAAAGAAGTTCAGATGGTTGTGCGCTACTTGGGTATTTCAACTGCTGATATGGAAAAAGGATCGATGCGTCTTGAGGCAAATATTTCAGTAGCCCCAGGGGAATTACCTATTACAGAACTCCCTTCATACAAGGTTGAGTTAAAAAACATTAATTCATTTCGATTCCTCAAAAAAGCGCTTGAGGCTGAGATCAAACGACAAACTGAAGCGTTGGAACGTGGTGAGCGATTAATTCAAGAAACCCGTGGCTTTGATGAAAAAACAGGAAAGACTATTTCTCAGCGGGTGAAAGAAGAGGCGAGTGATTATCGATATTTTCCAGAGCCTGATTTGCCGCCAATTGTGATTGAGAAAACCGATATTGAAGCAATTAGGCATAACATGCCCGAATTTCCGGCTGCCAAGCGCGCCCGGTTTGCCGAAGAGTATCAGTTGAATAACGAGTTTATTGAAGTGTTAGTTTCCGAAAAAAGTAAAGCTGATTATTTTGAAGAAGGTGTTGAGCTTGGCAAAAAAGTTGGATTGTCACCGAAGTTTATTGCGAATGCACTGGTTAATTTGAAACTCTCTGAAAACATGGATGTGGCAGCATTTATTAAAAAACTATACGAAGAAACAAAGGTTGCATATGCAACACATGAAGAGACTGAACGTGCAATACACGCAGTACTTGTTGCAAACGAAGATGCTGTCGCTAAATATAAAAACGGAAAGGTCGAAATTGTTGGATTCTTAATTGGGCAGACGCAAAAAGAATTGAAAGGAAAAGGGGATCCGAAGTTACTTCCACAACTTATCACATCTCAGCTTCAAAAAAAGTAGTATAGTAGTCTACCGATCATTACCTGTTTAAGGAGTACACAATTGCTTTCGCAAAAGATCTCTCTTTACGCAATGTGGGTGAAGCAAGGATGTTCACCGCAACAAATACAGAAGCTCTCGTTGAGAATTGAGCGGGTGTATAAAAGACGAAGTATGAGAAGAACTCGCAGAACAGGCAAATAATCGCATGGGGTAGGACATTCGTGTCCTGCCCTTTAATTTTGTTGATACCGCCTGATAAGGCCTACGACTCGCCCCTGTATTGTTACGTTTTTAACGAATATTGGGCTCATGGTTGAGTTCGCTGGTTCAAGTCGAATCCGAGTTGCTTCTTTGTAATATCGTTTTAACGTTGCCATTCCGTTATCAAGCATTGCAACAACGATTTGACCATCCCTGGCTTGGTTTGTTTCTTCAATAACGACATAATCCCCATCACTAATTTGCGCTTCAATCATGCTGTCTCCTCTGACTTGCAGGACATATACGCGTTTTCGCCCAGTTAACATATCTGGTGGAATGTTCATCCGTGCGTTTGGATCAGTATGGGCTTCAATTGGTTGACCTGCTGCGATAAAGCCTAAGACTGGAGCAGTTACTACTTTATCTGAAACATAATCAACTTCATCCGTGTTAAGCTCAATAGAACGTTTGTGCCCTTTGTTTCGATCGATTAATCCTAAGTTTCGAAGTGTCTCTAAATGCTCATGCACCGTGGCGATAGAACTTAAGCCCATGGCATCTGCGATTTGTCGAAGTGTTGGCGCAACACCGTTTTGTTGAATGTATTGAGTAACGAAGTCTAAGACCTGTTTTTGTCTCTTATAAAGTACTGGGGCCATGAATAATTTATACAAATAAAACCCGAACGAGTCAAGAGGTGAATTTCAGCTTTTGTTCGGGTAAAATGAACTCTATATGAAACGATTTGAACTAAAATCACGATTTTCTGCCGTTGGTGACCAGATTGATGCGATACAAACATTGTCAGAAGGAATTGAGAAAAAAACTCCTTATCAAACACTGCTCGGAGTGACCGGTTCAGGAAAGACGTTTACCATGGCAAACGTTATTCAAAAGACTCAAAAGCCAGCCCTTATTATTTCTCACAATAAAACACTTGCTGCTCAACTCTACCAAGAGTTCCGTGATTTCTTTCCAGATAACGCCGTTAGTTACTTTGTCAGCTATTACGATTACTATCAGCCTGAAGCGTATATCCCATCAACCGACACCTACATTGAAAAAGATTCTGATGTAAACGATTTAATCGATAAATTGCGTCTTGCTGCAACAACGAACCTCCTTACTCGAAATGACACCATTGTTATTGCGTCGGTCAGTTGTATTTATAACATCGGTTCTCCAAAGGAGTACGGAAATTTCGTCTTTGAAGCAATGACTGGAATGAAAATTGCCAGAGAGCAAATTATTACGCGACTGGTTGATCTCCAGTATGAGAGAGGTGAGTTTGGCTTCCATAGAGGAACATTCCGCGTGAGAGGTGATGCGATTGAAGTCTATCCAGCATACCAAGATATTGGTATTACATTCGAATTATTAGGGGACCAAATTACTGCAATTTATGCATTTGATCCAATTACGGGTGCACTACAAAACAATGGACAATCAATGGATAACTTTATTTTATATCCAGCGAAACATTTTATGACTGATCCAACAAAGAGTATGGATGTGATGGCTCAAATTGAAAAAGACCTCGCTGAGCGAGTTGCATTTTTTAAGTCCCAAGGAAAGGAACTTGAAGCACACCGGTTGCATCAGAAAGTAACGTATGAAATGGAGATGCTGCGGGAAGTGGGATACGTAAAAGGAATAGAGAATTATTCACGCTACTTTGACGGACGCAAGCCAGGTGACTCACCGAACACATTACTTGAATATTTCTGGGAAGCGTATGGAGATGATTGGACAGTGTTTGTGGATGAAAGCCATATTACCTTCCCTCAGATTCGTGGGATGTACGCAGGAGACTTAGCTCGAAAACGAACGCTCGTTGATTATGGATTCCGATTGCCTGCTGCGTTTGATAACAGGCCGATGATGTTTGAGGAGTTTATGCGTCGCATTCCTAATTTCATTGCAGTGTCTGCCACCCCTTCCGAATGGGAGTTGTCATTAAGCGAAGGCAAGGTTGTTCAGCAGTTGGTGCGTCCAACAGGTATTCCAGATCCAGAGGTTGAAATTCGCCCCACTAAGAATCAAGTTGCGGATGTCATTGATGAGGTGAAAAAGCGAGTTGAAAAACATGAGCGAACACTTATTACAACTCTCACCAAAAGAACAGCTGAAGACCTCGCTGAATTTATGCAAAATCAAGGAATTAAAGTGCATTACTTGCATTCTGATGTGAACACGCTTGATCGAACGGACATCTTAGATGACCTTCGAGCAGGGAGATACGATGCCCTGATTGGTATTAATTTGCTTCGTGAAGGATTGGATCTGCCTGAAGTTTCGTTGGTGGCAATTCTTGATGCTGACAAAGAAGGATTTTTGCGAAGTGACGTTGCCCTTATTCAAACCATGGGTCGCGCAGCTCGCCACATTGAAGGACGAGTGATTTTGTACGCCGATCGAGAGACTGGTTCTATGCAGCGCGCGCTTGATGAAGTGAGACGACGACGTGCGTATCAGATTGAAATGAATAAGAAGCACGGTATCACTCCAATGAAAATTGACAAACCAATTCGCGAAAAATTGGTCGATCGAGATGTTCCTGATGAAGAAGAATTTATTTGGAAGAGCAAACATCCGGGATTTGATACGATGCCAAATATTGAAGTTGAAGGGTTAACTCCGATGGATAAAAAGCGGTTAGCTAAAAACTTGCGTCGTGAGATGAAGCTTGCGGCAGACGACTTAAACTTTGAGTTAGCTGCGCGTATTCGTGACAAAATTCGCGAATTGGAATCGTAACTAGGTCTGATCATCCAGGTTTTTCGCTGCTGGGGGTGGTTCAGTTTTCTTTCCAAATTCTTTTTTTCCCCACCGCCATGGCATGAGATATCGTAACTTTTCACTCCAGCGAGCAGCTTCTTTTTCTTGGCTTTGTTCATATTCTTCTTCTGTTCTCCACAGATTTACATGCGAGACACTTTGAATAAGGGCTTCTTGTGCTTTCTCTTTTTGGCGAAGAATTTCTTGTTCGTTTGCAATACGGTTATCGGTAATCGCCTGCAGAGCATCTGCCTTCACTTTTTCCTTTACTGCTTGAGGGATTTTATACATTGGATCAGTTTCAATTGGAGGAGGTGCCAGGGGAGAGGCTGGTTCAGTAACTTTTTGAACAACCGCTTTCTCTGCCATATCCACGGGTACCCCAACTTCGCGCAATGCAGAAACTGCTTCCTTTGCTTTAAGTCCCGCTTGACCATATTTGCCGTCAAAGAACGGTTCAGCCCTACGGAACTCTTCCATTTGTTGACCTCTTTCAAGGGCCACTTTTTCAAAACGGCTATTTTGATCCTCTGACATACACATACTATACAGAGGATATTTGAGTAATAACAACATCGATGCTATTATCGGCTGCAGTTTAGATACAGTGCGTGCATTGGCTTGTAAACGCTGACTATGTCAGGGCCCCCTAATGCTGCACTCAACTTGGGTGTTGGCAGTGCAGCCGCTAATCTACTGGTGAAGCACGCCCTTGTATCTACCTCTGCCCTGCTGTCCCCGCTGACACAATTGTTAGTGGGGATTCTTTTTTGCTTGTTACCTTCGTTCCATTTATTCATATAATACGGATATGACGAGAAGACATACGACAACAACAGTTCCGTTGATAGGAATTGTATTACTGGTCATTGTTTCAGCATTCGTCTTTTCACGGCAGAATGGAGGATCTTTTCTTACTGAACCAACTCCATCCCCTCGACCAGTGATTAGTTGTCCTAAAACTGGACCCTTAAACAAAAATGATTACTTGCCGACTTATACTGTCGTTGAAGGGGATACTCTGCAAAATATCGCAGAGAAACAGCTTCGAGATAAAACACGAGACCTCGAAATTATTCATTTAAATGAAGAACGATATGCTGGACTCCAGGGCAATACTCCCTTTATCGAAATTGGGTGGAAACTGGCATTACCACCGAAGGAATCAACGAAAACAAATGGATATATTTTCGCGGTGGGTGGAGCATATACAAAACAACGAGACGGGTGGAGTGTTGAGTGGACTGAACAAGGGACGAGTGTCTTTTCAAAGCAATCCTTCCCTGAAGGAATTGAAGATGGAACTTGTGTAATTCTTGTGTACCAGGAAAATGATCCCGCAACGAAAGAAGGACTTCAATTATTCACCATCGCAAAGCAATAGTTTAAGACCCATAATATTTACTTTTTGAGGGAAAAGTGATATATTATTGCTATAGTCAGGATTAAAAGGAGTTCAAGTGAACGCGTTAAAGACTTTGCTCGATGAACATGCAGACAAGTTCATGATTGGTGCAGTCGTTGTATGCACTATTGTCATTATGATTGCAGTCGCCGGTGGTATTAAACCGACCACGCATAAGTGGACAGCGACCTATTGTCTGGATACCCCTTGCACAGGTCAGTCAGCAATGGTGCATAAAGAGGGTTACTCTAACGGGGAAGCAGCTCAATCATGTCCGCCGACGACGAATGTCGGCAAGGGTAGTATAAAAATAGGTACATTCTCTGTACCTATATTCGACACCTACACACTCATACCCGACACTTGCGTAGTCGTGAAGCAATAGTCAAGCATCGTTGGGGGGCATTACAAATGCCTCCTTTTTTTGTCCCAAAATTTCTTTACAAACAGTAATCAGGTGTTATTATGTTTGTGGCCTGAGTCTTAGAGCGTACATACTGCGTACCTATCACTCAGGAACTTCCTGCCACACATATAAAACCCGAATAGTTGTAGTATAATAATCATTCATGGATCAATTTATTAGAGTGCGTGGAGCACGCCAACACAACCTCAAAAACATAGATCTCGACATTCCCAAAAACAAACTTGTTGTTTTCACTGGGGTGTCTGGAAGTGGAAAAAGCTCAATTGCTTTTGACACGATTTATGCTGAAGGACAGAGACGGTACGTCGAGTCCCTTTCAACCTATGCACGCCAATTTTTGGGCATCATGGGTAAACCTGACGTGGATTTAATTGAAGGATTATCCCCGGCTATCTCAATTGATCAAAAAACAGTTTCTCATAATCCTCGTTCAACCGTTGGAACTGTAACTGAAGTGTATGACTACATGCGATTACTCTTTGCGCGGCTCGGTCATCCGCACTGTCCAATTTGTGGACGAGAAATTGCGAGTCAAAGCTTAGAGCAAATTGTAGGGAAAGCATCGGTCATGATTGAAGAGACCGTTAAAAAGGAAAAGACTGGTCGGTACTTAGTTATCGCACCACTCGTGAAAGATAGAAAAGGTGAATTTAATTCATTGTTTGAGAACTTAAAAGCAAAAGGATACCGCCGCGTGAGAGTAGACGGAAAAGTCTTTGATTTAAGCGATGACTTTGTCCTCATGAAAACAAACAAACACACAATCGACTGTATTATTGATCGGTTGTCATTCACCGAAAGCGATTTAAAAGATGATGTGCAGCGCAAAAATTTAATAGGTCGATTGAGCGACTCAATGGGGCAAGCGCTTTCATTAAGTGATGGGTTAGTGATCTTGAGTCGAGTGAAAGACTCTGGATTTGAAATGCCAGATCGCCCGACCATGATGGAAGATCATTTGTTTAGTGAAAAATTTAGCTGTCCCGTGGACAACATTCAGCTTCCTGAAATTGAACCACGCACATTCTCGTTTAATTCTCCTCACGGTGCGTGTCCTGAATGTACTGGATTGGGAAAAGTACTGCGAGTGAATGAGTCACAAATGTTCCTGCCGGAAATTTCGATCCGTGAAGGGGGAATTCTCCCGTTTTCAAGTATTTTTGAGCATGATACGTGGCTTTCTCGTCTTATTCTTGCCGTGTGTGATGAACATGGTATTAACTCAAGCACTCCAACCAAAAATTTGAGTGATGAAGACCGAGAGTTACTTTTGAATGGAACGGGAGAGCAGGAATATGAAGTGCAGGGAACGAATCGTTTTGGAAAAACGACGAGAATTTATGAAACCTTTTCTGGAATTAAAGGTGAGCTGATGCGCCGGTATAAGGAAAGTGAGAGCGACTACATTAAGGCGAGTATCGAAAAATACATGCAAGAAACAGTTTGTCCTGTGTGTATGGGTGCACGGCTCAAGAAAGAAGCAACGTCGATTACCATTGATAACAAACCGATTAATGAAGTGAGTGACATGACTATCACACATGCTTTGAACTGGTGTTCTCGTTTGCATGAAGGAACCGTATTAAGTGGGCGAGAACGAGAAATTGGAACAATGATCCTAAAAGAAATTACCAGTCGATTAACCTTCCTTACTGATGTTGGGTTGGAATACTTAACTATTTCTCGCGGTGCTGACACATTATCTGGAGGTGAGGCACAACGCATTCGATTAGCTTCTCAAATTGGATCAGGATTAACCGGTGTACTCTATGTACTAGATGAACCAACGATTGGTCTCCACCCTCGTGATAACGATAAATTAATTCAAACGTTACGAAAGCTTCGTGATTTGGGGAATTCTGTGATTGTTGTAGAACACGACAAGGACGTTATGAAAGCAGCCGATTACATTTTTGATTTTGGACCAGAAGCGGGGAAACATGGGGGAATGGCGATCGCAAGTGGAGAGCCAATGGAATTGCACAAACAAAAACAATCGGTAACAGGTCCATATCTATCAGGTAAAAAGCAAATTACCTTTGCGCCAACAAAGCTTGTTGAAAATAAAGGGTCACTTGTCCTCAAAGGTGCGCACGGATTTAATTTAAAAGATGTTGATCTTTCTATTCCGCTTGGAAAATTCGTTGCAGTAACCGGTGTTTCTGGAAGTGGGAAATCGTCCTTGGTTGTTGAGACCCTGTATCATGCCGTTGCAAAAGCAACGAGTCGTGAGCATCGGGAAGAAGGGCTTCCTTATAAAGAACTAATTGGCGACAAATTAATCGATAAAGTGATTATGATTGATCAGTCTCCAATCGGACGAACTCCGCGGAGTAATCCTGCAACGTACACAAAAGTCTTTGACTTAGTTCGAGATGTGTTTGCAACAACGAGGGAAGCAAAAATTTTAGGATTTAAAAAAGGGAGATTTTCCTTCAACGTTAAAGGTGGTCGATGTGAATCGTGTGAAGGGCAAGGGCAAGTAAAAATTGAGATGCAATTTATGCCTGACATTTGGGTAGCCTGTGAAGTATGTAAAGGCGCTCGGTTTAATAGTCAGACGCTTGAAGTCTTGTACCGCGGAAAAAACATTGCTGAGGTTTTGAAGATGACAATTGCTGAGGCACTGGAGTTTTTCAGTGTACACCCGAATATTTTGGTGAAATTGGAAACACTTGCGGCAGTGGGGCTTACCTATATGGAGCTTGGACAGGCGGCCACAACACTCTCAGGAGGGGAGGCGCAACGGGTTAAACTGGCTACAGAACTCGCACGACGAGGGACGGGGAAAACCTTATACATCTTAGATGAACCAACAACAGGGCTGCATTTTAAGGATCTTGAAAAACTGATGGGGGTTTTAAAGATCTTGGTTGAGCGAGGGAACACGGTTCTTGTCGTTGAACATAACTTGGATGTTATTAAAAACGCTGACTGGATAATTGATTTAGGCCCAGAAGGAGGAGAAGGCGGAGGGCGAATTATTGCAGAAGGAACTCCAAAAGAAATTATTAAAAACAAGGAAAGTATTACTGGTCAGTACTTAGCTCGTGAATAATCACATATTGAAAAGAATGGCTGGTACAATAGAGTGCATGAAACAGCTATTCGTTTTCTTCACCGCTATCTTCTTTTTTCTCGCTCCCAAAGTGATTAATGCAGCTGAGGAGCCGCGGTTTACGATTACGGGAAACTTTATTTATGAACTGACGGAAAATGGGTCATTTAAGGTGAGACAGGAAGTACAAATTAAGAATCTCACGACTGCGCACTATGCCCCTTCATTCCTCTTTAACGTTTCAGGGTTTCAACCGGAAAATCTCGCTGTGTATGAGAGTGGAATCGCCTCTAAATTAACTAAAAAATCTGAACAAGAATATGAGGTGACATTTAAAAGTCCAGCTCTTGGCCGCGGTTCGACTAAAAAAGTTGCAGTGACGTTTGAGGACGATTCACTCTTAACCAAAAAAGGCGAGGTGACTGAGATGAGAATACCGAGACTTCAAAATGTAGAAATGCTTGATCACTATCTGGTCACCGTTCGAATTCCAAAAGCTGACGCAGAGAGACTTCATATGTTTCCTGATGTTCACGGGATGCAGAAAGGACACTATGTTGAATATGTTTTTGATGAACAAAACTTGAAAAATCATCCGGTCACTGCATTTATTGGAGATACTGCTGCATACAGCTTTGGGCTGACGTATCCACTTGTGAACGATTCGCATTTTACAAAAACAGTGACCTTTGCAGTTCCTCCTGATACTGCGTTTCAAAAAGTATTTCTCGATACACTGGATCCTGCCGTTGAATCACTCACCTATGATTCAGATGGTAATTGGGTCGGCACCGTGCATTTAAAAGCGGGAGAACGCAGAAAAATTACTGTCTCAGGGACAGTGCTTGTGTATGCAGAAGCTCAAAGTTCATATCCCAGACCAAACGCAGAAGCCTTGAAACTCAATACGAGACCTGCACGATATTGGGAATCGGATTCGCCAGAAATTCAGGAGATCGCAAACAGTCTTGATTCAGTCGAATCAATTTATAACTATGTCACAAGCAATCTTTCATATGACTATACAAAAACCACCCGTCCGCAAGAACGCATGGGTGCAAAATTAGCGTTGCAAAAAAAGAGCGAAGCAATTTGTATGGAATTTACGGACTTATTTATCGCGCTTGCGCGCGCGAAAGGCATACCTGCTCGGGAGGTAAATGGATTTGCAGTCTCACTTGATATGGCACGTCCTCGTAGTTTAGGAAATGATATTTTACACTCATGGCCAGAGTATTGGGACGAAAAGCGAAACCTGTGGGTACCAGTTGATCCAACGTGGGGAAAAACAACAGGAGGAGTAGACTATTTCTCGCATCTTGATTTAAACCATATCGCGTTTGTAATCCACGGGCTCTCAAGTACTGACCCTCAAACGCCCGGAACGTATATTTCAGATACGGAGGGAGAGGACTTAATTCGCATTGAACCAGCGGGCAAAGACGCGGTGCTTGAACGAAAAGATCCGTCACTCATTATTACGCAGCGCGGGTTTCCTCTATTAACACAAAACTTCGTGGTTGTTGTTGATAACAATACCGGTACTGCGATTTATAATACGGTTGCAAATGTGAAAGCCGGTGACACTACACTTGCGCAAGAAATCGTGAGTATCTTACCGTTTTCGACGGTGTCATTTCCGGTGAGTGTAAAAGCAGGCTTTATGGGAAGCGCCCTCCCCAGCTCAATTTCAGTAACAACCCAGCATGTAACACAAGTGAGTCCAATTACGAAAGAGCAAGCGCTTTTAATGCACACACTCGCGATCATATTGCCAATTGCGGCACTCGTTGCGGGTACAATTTTTTACCAAAAAGCATATGCGAAACATTAAATTCCCATCAGAAGTAAACACACTTCCTGAAACACCCGGGGTATATCAATTTCGGGATGCTGCAGGGCACATTATCTATATTGGGAAAGCAAAAAACTTAAAAAGCAGAGTGAGAAGTTACACTGCTGCAACATTGCTCCCCAAAACTGCGCGAATGGTCAGTGATGCCACACGTCTTACGTTTATCGAAGTGAGTAGTGAATTTGAAGCGCTCCTGTTAGAAGCAAATTTAATTCGCACACATATGCCACTCTTCAATATTGATTTAAAAGATGACAAGTCGCCTCTGTATATCGGGATTACGAAGGAAGAATTTCCCCGTGTCTTAACACTGCGAGAAACACAACTTACGGAGATAAAACTAAAAAAAGTATTCGGCCCATATTTAGACAGTGGATCAGCGCGGTATGTACTAAAAAAACTGCGATATGTATTCCCCTTTAGCACTCACAAAATAGGGAAAAAAGCGTGTATTTATCAAGAAATCGGGCTTTGCAATCCATGCCCTTCTGCAATAGTGCATATTGAAGACCCACTCATTCGTGACCAAAAGAAGAACGAGTATCTCCGAAACGTGAGACGGTTAAGTGCGGTTTTATCGGGGAAAGCAGCAGCAATTGAGAAGGAACTGATGGGTCAAATGAACGAGCTTTCGAAAACAGAAGAATATGAAGCGGCTCAAAAGGTGAAAGAGAAGCTTTCTCGCTTTCGAAGGACATTAGGTACACCACCGAAACTTGGGGAGTATCTGAAGGATCCTAATTTCATAGACGATATTCACGCACAGGAATTGAGAGAGTTAACGAGTATTATTCAAACATATTTTGACGTACCGTCCATTCACCGGGTTGAATGTTTTGACATTGCGCATCTTTCGGGAACTCACCCAACGGCATCAATGGTTACCTTTATCGATGGGGAAGCAGATAAACGGTATTATCGTCATTTTAAGATTAATAAAGGGAAGAGACAGAATAACGATGTTGATTCTATGAAAGAAGTGCTTACTCGTCGTATTAAACATTTTGATGACTGGGGGAAACCAGATCTCATTATTATCGATGGTGGAAAACCACAAATTACTGCTTCTTCTGAGATTTTGTCGGGAATCGTTCCATTTGTAGGACTTGCGAAGCGCTATGAAACATTCGTATTTTTGACTCCTGAAGGGTTTAAAGAAATTGCGCTTCCGGAAGGAAATGCCAAAAAATTAGTACAGCGTTTGCGCGATGAAGCACATCGTTTTGCGCGAAGACTGCACCATAATCTAGTTACTAAAACACTCCTTTCGAAAGTGTGATATTACTTAATTATGAAGAAATTACTACGCATCTTAAGTCGCGAAGTAGTAGCCCTTTTCATTGCCACTCAAATCGCAAGTGGTATTGTGTTCGATAACTTTTTGGAAGGCTTGTTTATCACTGGGATTGCGTTGGCAATTGCTACGTATATAGTAAAGCCTGTCGTGAATTTGCTCCTACTTCCTATTAATCTTGCAACATTAGGACTGTTTAAATTCATGAGCCATGCAATCACTCTCTTTATTGTTGATGTAGCGCTCACGCAATTCTCAATTACAGGGTTTCATTTTGCTGGGCTCATCTCTCGGTTCCTCGATCTTCCGACGATCGATTTGGCAGCAGGCCCTCTGGCGTACCTCGCGTATTCTCTTATTATTATGGTTGTTACAAGTCTTCTTGGATGATTAGGGGATCTAAGGTATAATGAGCTTCATGAAAGACGTATTGACCGTTTTGCAGCTCGTTGTATCAGTGCTTCTCGCGTTATGCATTCTTGTGCAGGTAAAAGGAAATGGATTCGGTCGTGTATGGGGGAGTGGTGCTCAATCATTTACTCGTCGCGGGTTTGAAGCCCTCATTTTCAAGCTCACTTTTGTACTCTCGTTTTTGTTTCTTGCCCTCTCACTTGCAGCCTTTCTTAGCTAACAATGCGCAATCTGCGTTTTATCGTGGCGCTCGTCGCTACTTTTATTAACCGATTTAAAGTTGTGCTGTTTATCGCCTTCATTGGAGGAGTGATCCTTTTTCTTATTGGGAAATTACTGCTCCCTCGTTTAGTTCCTACCAATATTGCCTATGTTGGAGTTGTCGGCCGTTTTCGCGTAGATGAACTGCCTGAAAGTGTACTAAAGCAAATTGGTGATGGCTTAACCCGTATTGATGACACCGGTACCCCACAACCCAATTTAGCCAGCAGCTGGGAGTTTCAGGAGAATGGAAAAGTATGGATATTTCACATTAATACAAACCGCACATGGCATGACGGGAAGCCCGTTACTTCTGACTCGATTCAGTATAGTTTTGAGGACGTTGTCGTCGAACGTCCTGACGAGAAGACTATTATTTTTAAACTTCAAAATCCCTATGCGCCGTTTCCGCTTGTGGTCGCACGACCAACCTTCTCAAAAGGGTTAGTGGGTACAGGATCGTGGCGAGTGTCTAATTTATCAATCGTAAATAGCTATGTGGAAAAATTAGAAATGCAGTCTGTACAGAATCCAGAAGTGAGAAAGATTGTTCGGTTTTATCCGAGTGAAGACGCAGCAAAAGCAGGATACAAACTGGGGCAGGTTGATCGCTTGGAAGATATTCTAGACCCAACACCATTTAACCAATGGAATACAGCGAACGTGACAGCAACAGTCTTAAATACCCGATATGTTGCAGTGTTTTTAAACACCAGGAGCGATATTTTCAAAGACAACAAACCGCTCCGGCAAGCGCTCTCGTATGCAATTGATAAGTCACCGTGGAATGGAGTAAGTCGAGTGCTGGGCCCGATCCCACCGCAATCCTGGGCTTATAATGCCCAAATTAAGCCGTATGATTACGATCCTGCTCGTGCAAATGAACTGTTAAAAACAGTGCTATCGAAAGATCAAACACTCGCTATTAAGCTCACGACAAATCCAACCCTCTTGCCCGTTGCTGAACAAATTGCAAAGCAATGGAAAGCAGTGGGAATTGAGACTGTGGTGCAAGCTGCTAATTCACTCCCTGATGATTATGATGCGTACTTGTCCCAGTACGAAGTCTCACTTGATCCAGATCAATACTTAACCTGGCACTCAACCCAAGAGAACACAAATGTGACTCACTACGGAAATCAGAGAATCGATAAATTACTTGAGGATGGTCGACTTGAGATGGATCAGGAGAAGCGGAAACGAATGTATTTAGATTTCCAGCGCTTCCTGCTTGAGGATGCTCCGGCCATTTTCTTATTCCACCCAACAAGTTATACTATTGTCAGGAAATAATCTCTGATATACTTTTTAGTGTATGAAACAGGTACTTATTGGAATCGGAATAGTCGTAGCAATAGGAATCGTTGGGTTTGTTGCATATCAGCGCTATCAAAACTCAAATAACCCGCAAACATCTGATTCAACAGAGACAAAACAAACAGTTATGGAAAAACCAGCAATGCAAATTGATCCCAAAAAACAATACGAAGCCGTACTCCATACAACCGAGGGAGATATTACGATCCAATTTGATTCCGCAAATGCTCCAATTACCGTGAACAATTTCGTTACACTCGCTCGCAATAAATTCTACGACAATACTATTTTCCACCGCGCAATTGCAGGGTTTATGATTCAAGGCGGAGACCCACAGGGAACAGGCACTGGGGGACCTGGATACAAATTTGATGACGAGTTTCTCCAGGGAAGTTATCGACGCGGTACGGTTGCAATGGCAAACGCTGGACCAAACACAAACGGAAGTCAGTTCTTTATTATGCATGCGGATTATGACCTCCCTAATTTATATGTAATCTTCGGCCAGGTCACTGCAGGTTTTGAAGCAGTTGATAAAATTGCAGAAGCTGAGGTCACCATGTCTGCAACTGGCGAACAGAGTAAGCCAGTAAATCCTGCAAAGATTACTTCTATCGATATTGTCGAAAAGTGAAAACTTTCTATCTCTTTCGTCACGGGCAAACGTACTACAGTAAAAACGAAATTCCGTACGGAACAAATGAACACACCGCAGATATTCTAGATGAGGCACGTCCTCCAATAGAACAGATCGGCCAATTTCTTTCCACTGTCCCAATTGATACCGCCTTTCGTTCTGAATTGAGAAGATGTGAACAAACAGCGCACATTATTGAATCAACAGTTCAGTTTAGGTTTACACCGACACCACTCTGTAATGAGTTTATGGAAGATTCATTTGAAGCCTTTTATAAACGCATGCAGACGCTCACTGAAATGCTTGAAAAGGCTTCAGGTGATGGAATTGCGGTGTGTACCCATGGAGCAGTTATCGCTGCATTGAAAAAAATGCTCTTAGGGCAAGAATTTGGGGCACATGACCTCATGTATTACCCTAAAACTGGGGTGGTTGTGAAAGTGAGTGAAGGGAAGCTTCTTGAACTTGACTTCAATAAATAAGACCTATAGAATATTGCACCTGAATAATAAGGAGGTGTGCGATGGACTCTTTGACATTTCTGATAACGATGGTTGGAGTTGTGGTGTTCCTACTGACGCTTTGCGGCCTCTTTGTAGGCCTTTCACCAGTACGGTATGAAGAGCGTCAACGTGCTGTTGTGTTTATACTCGCCTGCATCTCTATTGAAGCTCTTATGATCCTCGCAGTCCTGCTACAGATTGCAAACAAAGTGATTACTCAGGCTCCGTAGCCCGCATATAATTTGCGGCGGTACTCTGCAAGCATTCGCCTTGCAGAGTATTTTTCTGCCAAAGAAATAGACTTTTTCATGCGGGTGATCCATGTTTCAGGTAATCCCTCACCATTTCGTTCGTAATAGAGAGACACAGCGGATTCCATGGTCTCATAGACACTGTTGGTTAAGTTTGTGTGATCGAGTACCCACCCGGTATCAGTCCAATCAACTTCCGATGCCCAGCCATCAGCGACTGTTGCTTGTAAGACTCCATTTGAAATTGCCTTCATGCCACTAGTTCCACATGCTTCTTTCCCAAATTCTGGTGTATTAATCCAGACATCACTTCCCGCTACTAACTCATGGGAGAGGGCAATGTCATAGTTATGAATAAAAATAGCATGTCCCGCGAGCGGTCCTTTCATATACCCAATAATGCGTTGAATAAGCTCTTTTCCAGCAGTGTCCCCTGGATGGGCTTTTCCTGCAATTAATAGAATTCCGGGTTTATCTGGATTTGTGAGGATTGCCTTTAATCGATCGACATCCTCAAAAATACTTCCTAACTGTTTATATCCTGAAATACGCCTCGACCAGGTGAACGTAAGCCATGTTGGATCATATCCAAACCCTACTCTAGTTGTTACTTCGCGCATGAGGGAATGCTTTTTCTCTAAGTGAGCATGCCACACTTCTTTCGGCCCAAGTGCTGCATTCGCAAAATCAGGTTCTTGCCAGCGAGGGAGATAGACGCCATTTGTTACGTTGGTCCAGTTGTACCCGGGATATTCTTTCTTTGCGATTTTTCCGTGGGGAGTACTGACACTACTGGCTTTGCCACTTACATTTAATGCAAACCGCGTTGTGTGGAATCGTCCGTCGTCATGAAGTCCTAAACTAATAATCTCATTTCCGGGAATGCCGTATGCATCACAGAGTGGCAGCAAATATTTCTCCATAAGTCCTTTATCATATGAATGGATTCCGCTTGCGACCATGGTGTGGTTTGTATAAACGACTTTCGATTGCACCTCAGCCTTGAGCTCGTCAAACGACGCCCGTGGGTTTTTTTGTTTTGCTTCTGCAAAAAGGGGAAGTGCAACAAGAGACGGTCTACCTTCTTGTATGTGAATAAGAGCAGGCTTGATATGAAGCAATGATAATAATTTCATTCCACCTACTCCAAAAATCACTCGTTCCCGAATTTGATCTTCATCGTTTCCCCAATAAATTTCGTCGTACACGTTTCGCCAGTAATCAGAGTTCCCTTCTACGTCGGTTGTTAATAAATACAACGTAACCGTGTCACCTAATCGTTGTCTATATGCTTCAATCCACACTTGTTCACCGCCGACATTTATATCAAAGCGAATAGGTTGTCCCTGGGTCTCCACTCTTCTGAAACACGATGATCCTTCAAGACGAAATGGTGTCGCCTCTTCAAATTGCATTCCGTCACCAGCAATTTTCTGAATGAAGCGTTTACCTTTATACATCATGCCAATCCCAATTAACGGAAAATTCTCATCAGCGGCTTGAAGAAGGGTGTCTGCCGCTAAAATGCCGAGTCCTCCAGCATAGGTTGGAATATTTGAATCAATTCCAAATTCGAGGGAAAAATACGCAATAGGACCTTTCTGGGCAGCCATACCTTTTATTCTTTACTAATTGAGACTTAATTTCAATCGCAGTTTCAAATAAATAAGTGAATTTTTTTACAATTCAACCTCGTCGTGAAGATGTGGAGTTTCGATGTGAACTGATTGATGAATATCGGTTATTTTAAGTTTTAATGCTTCTCGTGGTCCATCCTCTCCATGGGTCAAGAATAATCGTTGTGGATTCGCTACGTGTTTGATCCAGGTTAATAGTCCTGTTTGATCAGCGTGTGAGCTCATGGCATGAGACTCGCGAACCACTGCGTTTACCGCAACATCTTGTCCATATACTTTAACGTGTGTCGCACCTTCCGTTATTTGTCTCCCGATTGTGTGTTCTGCTTGGAATCCTACAATCAACAAATGTGTCTTTGAATCAGGGAGGTAGTTTGCTGCGTGGTTTAAAATTCTTCCTCCTGTCATCATTCCACTTCCGGCAATAATTACTTTTGTGCCAGGCTGGTTTTTAATACGCACACTATCTTTTCCTCGCTGCGTAACCTGTAACCCGGTAAACGAAAACGGGTCATCTGTTTCTAAATGATTTTTCAGTTCTTCGTTATAAAGCTCTGGGTGTGCACGGAATACATCTGTTGCTCGAATTGCCATTGGGCTATCCATATAGACAACGGTTTCTTCTTTCACGAGGCCTTTCTTTTTCAAGTGATCGATTTTATGGAGTAGTTCTTGTGTTCGCTCAAGTGAAAAGGCAGGGATTAACAAAGCGGCCCCCGTTTTTTCGACTGCGTTAATTTCCTCCTGTAATACCGTGGTCGGGTCTTCATCAGGGTGATTGCGATCTCCGTAAGTACTTTCCATGACGACGATGTCTGCATTCGTTATGTACTCTGTTGGTTCAATAAGATCTTGAGGTGAATTCCCCAAATCGCCACTGAACGCGATTCGTTTTCCAAACCCTTCAAGGATAATTGAGGCCGAGCCTAAGATGTGTCCGGCATTTACGTAGGTAATTGAAAATCCTCCAAACTGAAATGGAGTGTTATATTCAATAATGTGAGCCATCTGGAGTGTTTTTATAACGTCGTCTTCACTATAAATGGCTGCCTTCTCTTTGTGTTCAGCCATGACTTTCGCAGCATCGTTTAAGGCAATTTCCAGTAAATCATAGGTTGCTTGGTTCATGTAGATCGGCCCATTAAACCCTTCTCTCACAAGTTTAGGGATGCGACCACAGTGGTCAAGGTGAGCGTGTGTTAAAAGCATTCCGGTGGCTTCAGAAGGGGTGAATCCAAATGGTTCACTATTAAGTTGTTCAAGTTCGGGAGAACCTTGGAACAGTCCACAATCAATCACGATCTTTGAAGTATCGGTTGTGAGTAAATAACACGATCCCGTTACGGTTCCTGCTGCTCCATGAAAGGAAAGTTTCATCACACAGGCAGTGTACCATATTAGAAATTGTATTCGCTTTATTCAAAAACGAGGTACGAGTGTCGTTGCTGATTACTCTTTGTTTGTGTACTATATCTATATGAAGAACGGCTTAATCGGAGGACTCATTGTTGCACTTGTTGTAATGGTCGGGTGGGCACTGTTTTATAAGCAGCCGGTGTTAACTGTTCTGCCCACGCCAACTGCTGTCGTTACTGCTTCAACACAACCAAGTCTCACGGGTACTCCAACTGCCGGTATTGCAACGCCGACCCCCGCCACAACTGCGAATCTTAAAGGAACAATAAATGGGAAGTTGTGTTATCCATCTTCATTCCTTCCAAAAGGTGCGCTTGAAGCGAAAAATACCAGCACTAATGCAGTGTATACACAAGTGTACCCAGGATCTCAAAACGGCGGTAAGACGAATTACTCCTTTGAATTGCCAGCCGCAACGTACATTCTGCGCTATAAAGCCCAGGCTTCAGTAGACACAACTATTTATGGCTATCACACTGAAGTATGCCCCACAGGAGTTGAGCCGAGCTGTGCTGCTGATAATGCACGGGTTAATATAAAAGTTACCGTAAAAGCAGGAGAGACAGTGAATAACGTGGATCTCTGTGACTTCTATTACGATCAAAATACACCCCCAAGCTTCTAACGAAAAGGAAATACCGAAATCCTCCTTGGACCATCACGGTTAATACATGCAAGAAGTAGTGAAGCATAAAAAAAGGGAGGCTACGAAATAACCTCCCCCGAGTGCTGTGTATTACAGCAATTCGCCAAAATGTCCACAGTTACCATGAACGAATAACTGTGGGTCGGTAGGATGTGTGCAAACATCTTCCCACCAAATCGGTTCACCGCAAACAGCGCACACCTCGTCAAACCCGCGAGCAGCGTCTTGTATGTCCCATTGTTGTCTTTCGAGGTCGCCAAACATGCTATTGAACAAAAAGGTATCTCGCTCTTCGCTTGTGAGGGTTCTTTTCTCGGTCACAGTATGCCTCTGTTACTCTGAATGTACGATACGTAATAATATCGTAAAGAGGAGAAGTCATCAAGCTATGGGATGTTATTGTGAGGTTAAGAATTGTCTACCGTTTGTTGTACTTCTTGAGGGTTGGTTGGTTTAACGAGCTGGAAGAGTTGAACAAGTCCGTATGCAACGATTGCGTATACGATTCCAGCAATAATCGTTGACCATTCAAATACAGATCCTTCGACAACTGCCGTTTGGAAGATTCCTCTGAATGGAAGGGCAAGTGGGTTACTTCAGGTATAGATTAAATTAACAAATGGACTTGCTGCATTTGCACCAAGCATTTTTAAGACAACTCTAAAGAGGAGCAGGACTTCAATGACGCCTAAAATGTACCAGATAACCTGATACGCTCGAAAAATAACTTTCTTTTGTGTATATCCAGTGTGGGGGTGTTGAGAGGTAGTTGTAACGGTTGGATCTGGAGCTTTTACTTCGTTACTGTTTGCTTTGTTTCCATCTCTTACTTATATTCGGTTCCCATACTATATGCAAGCTGAACCATATTCAGGTTGCATTTCTAATTAATCAGACATTTTTATACCTAAACCTGCTAAAATACACTTCTTTATGTCAAAAGAACCAGTCATTATTCGCTTTGATAACGTTTCGTTTGAATACCCCAATACCAAGGTTATTCTCGATGAGGCGAATTTTACTGTGCACAGAAATTCGATTATTACGATTGTTGGCCAGAATGGAGCGGGAAAGAGTACGATCTTTAAATTATTACTTGGAAAATTAAAGCCCCAAAGTGGAAAAATTTTGCTTGAAAATGGAACCAAAATTGGAATAGCTGAGCAAATGGTTCCTGCTGACAAATTGGATTTAGATATTGTTGAGTATTTTAAGACCGCACTTCCAGAGAAAGAATTTGGTATTGAAGGGGATATTAAGAAAATATTTGAGACAGTCAATTTAGATATTCCGTTAACCAGAAAAGTAAGAGAACTTTCAGGTGGACAAAAAGCACGATTGCTTTTAGCGTATGCATTAATCACTAACCCTGATGTGTTGCTCCTCGATGAGCCGACTAATAACTTAGATACCGACGGCGTGCAGTTTTTAACGTACTTTCTTATGAACTATGAAAAAACGTGTATTGTTATTTCCCACGATGCAGACTTTTTAAATTGCTTCACAGATGGCGTTTTAAACCTCGACGTGCACACTCATAAAGTGGAACAGTTCGTTGGAGACTATTATGACGTAGTTGAAGAAATTGCTGCAAAATTGGAGCGTGATAGACAACAAAATGCACGACTGGAACGAAGCATCAAAGAGCGTTTTTCAAAAATAAATAGACTTGGCGGAAAAAGTATTGCCATGAGTCAACTTGCACGAAAAATTAGAACAGAAATCGATGAAGACCGTGAAGATATGGTTGAAATGAGAAAAGAAGACAAAACAATTCCAGATTTTACTATTCCAAACCAAGAATATATTGGTGAAATTATCCGAATAACAAAGCCAGTTGAAACACTTTTGGTGAAAGGAATGCGCCTCCACATTAAAGGACCAAATGGAATTGGAAAAAGCACTTTGTTACGCGCGATCTTAAGTGGCGAGGCAGCAAAAATTAATCCAGATACCCGTGTCGGGTATTACAGCCAAGATTTTACAGAATTAGACTTTACTCAAACTGCATTTGAATCATTAGTATCAGTATCTCCGTTAACGAGGCATCAAGAGATTTATGAAACCGCTGCTCGATTTTTGTTAACCGGGGAAGTGTTACAAGCAAAAGTAGAGTCCTTGTCAGAGGGGCAAAAAGGATTACTTTGTTATGCACGGCTCGTTTTACAAAAACCAGGACTCCTTATTTTGGACGAGCCAACTAATCATATTAACTTCCGCCATATCCCCGTTATTACGAGAGCGATCGATGCATATGAAGGACCAATTATTTTCGTGAGCCACTTAGCAGAATTTTACGAAAATATTAAAAATGCCCGCCCACTCCATTTACGAGAACGGGTAAATCTTGAGGTATAATTATTCTGTAATTACATGTCTATTACTGTCGATAAAATTATCCCCGTTGCAACTGCAGTTGTTCAAAACGCTGAAGGCAAAGTACTGCTATTACAGCGAAGTGCCGTTTCCTCTTTCGAAGACCATTGGCAATTTGTAGAAGGGAAACTCGAAGAGAGTGAAAAGGTGGATGCCGCATTGAAGCGTGAAATTATGGAGGAACTGAATGTCTCGGTGACTGACATGCAGATAAATACTGTTTTTCATGTCCATAATGAGCGTGCAGGGAAACACTTTTTGGCATTTCGTATTGTTTTCAATGTCACACTTTCTTCTGATGAAATAACATTAAGTGATGAACACAAAGCATTTGGGTGGTTCACAAAGAAAGAAGCACTCGCATTACCGTTAGTTCCTGGAGTCTCTGAGGTCATTGAAGCCTTACTATAAATCCTTCGCCTTTTCTCCTTGAAAGAGGTGAAGCAATTCTTCTGGCTTACTGATTAAGTAGTCTGGATTGTATTGTATAAGCCCTGCTTTCGAATTAAGTCCCCAGGTTACAGATGCTATCCTGACCCCGGCTTTCTTGCTTGCTTCTATATCACGAATCTCATCTCCGATATAAACAACTCTGCTGAGATCGATTTTACGGGTACGAATAACAGATTGAATCATTTTGTGTTTTCCAAACATTCCGATGTCACCGTAGATGAAATCAAAAATATCTATACCGTTGTTACGAAGGAAAAGTTCTACATTTTGGCGGCTATTTGAAGTGATAATACCCAACGAATATCCTCTATTCTTTAATTCTTTCAATACAGCGATTAATCCAGTGATTGGCTGTATTTCTGCCATTTCGTTAGCCTGAATTCTTTTCATATCACGAATGATAAGTGGCATTTTGTAAAATGGTATTTGTAAGAGTTTTATAATAGCCCGTGGGTGTTGCGCACGCAGTTTTTCTATTTCATCCTTTGATAGCTGGCGCAACTTATACTTGGTTGACAGCACACCGACCGTCTTGATGAAGTGTTCCAACGAATCAGCAATGGTGCCATCAAAATCAAAAAGTAATGTGTACATGTAATTATATGAATATAAGAAGGGTTAAGCAGACTTGATTCGTTCCAGTTGCCCTCGTCGCTTTACGATATTTTTGTAATCCCATTGAATAGTCCTCGATTCCTCAAGCCACTCGGCTAACTCTTTGACGTTAATTTGATCAATCGAATTGTATCGAACTTCGGCTGCTTTAAATGTTCCCTCCGGTGTTAAACCTGGTTCGTCAAAAGATTGCCCGCTCCAGAATAGTAACCGAACACTATCTTTCAGTTTGCTATATCCGACAATTGGATTTCCATTCAAAAACCAGACTGGGTGTGCATGCCAGATCTTGCTTTCAGCTTCAGGTAAATTCTTTTGAATTATTTCCTTTAGAAGTTCACAAATAGCACGATCACTTTCAGTTTGCTCGGTATTATATTCTTGAATTGTTTTTATCTGCGTATCTGCCATTGCTGTATTAAGCATATTGTACCGCGGCATAGGGAACAGTGGCACTATATCGATTGACAATATATCGACACACGATATAATACGGGTATGAATAATTCTCTTTCTCAGTCTGAGTTTTATATCCTATTGTCACTTGCCATTCAAAGCCGCCACGGCTATGAAATCATGAAACAAGTGGAACAAGACTCTGGTCGCAAGGTACTTCTTGGACCGGGGACCCTGTATGGTTCTATTAAACGAATGCTTGAATCTCACCTCATTGAAGAAGTTGCGGGGGATAACCCACGCCGCAAATACTACACATTAACTGAAAAGGGACGAAAGTCTTTTTCTGCTGAACTCAATCGATATAACGAAGCGGTGGAGCTGGCTAAACGAAAAGATTTATTCCGAGAACTCGGAATTGCAAAACTGACGTTTTAATCTATGCATAAATTACTTATCCATATATCTGAAAAACTGTACGAGTTTGTTTTGCAGTTTTACCCTAAGAGATATCGCCGTGAATTTGAAGGCGAAATGAAATACGTTTTTTCTGAAACATTGAAGGATGCGTATGCACATCATGGCGAACCGGGGTTGTTCAGCGTGTGGGTGAGGACCACTTTTGACACAATAGAGAGCTTATTTATTCAACATATTGAAGAACAGAGAGGAGGTGTTGATATGAATACTAAAATTACGAAGAGTATCGTTCGCGTCGCAGCAGTAACTGGCGCAATCTTACTCATTCCAATTATTGGGATGCAAGTAAGTAGTGAGTGGAATTGGAATCTCTTTGATTTCATCGTAATGGGAGCACTGGTCTTCGGAACAGGAAGTTTAATTGAGTTAGCGAGACACAAAGTAAAAAGCGAACATAGACGTTCTGTTATCATCGCAATCATTGTCTTGGCCTGTTTGTATGTGTGGGCAGAACTTGCAGTTGGGATTTTTACGAATTTAGGGAGCTAACGAATACCTGGGTGTTTGCAAAGGGATTTTTCTTGCAGCATCCAGGTTCGTTTGTATCCGAGCAGTCTTCTTCAAACTTACGCATCAAGAAGTGCCCAATTACGAGACACATGGGGTTCACTACATAAATTACGATTAAAGCAACACGGTCGTCTCATCCCTTTATGTAATTTATCAATCGCTACATCAATATGTTTCTGGCGAGTCTCCGGTGTTTTAACCGCGCGTATCCATCGAATCCAATCCCAATGGGCGAGCGGGGTAATATCATTCCACAGTTCCTGGGCTTTTGGAGAAGCATTGAGCGCCATTTGTAAATCCTCAGGTACTTCAGGTTCAATCCATTCTTTTGTTGGTTCAATCGAAACGCTTACGGTATCCCCCACCGTGGCAGATGCTTCACGAAGGAGTTTTGCGTCGGGTCTAAACCAATGACTTGGTGTCTTTCCTGGACCATATTTTCCATCAGGTTCAAGCAACGTTTTAAATGGAACACCGTTTAAAGTTCCCGAAACCATGGTCATTCCGCGTGAGGGAAGGAGCTTTGAGGATTCTTCAG
The DNA here is from genome assembly GCA_002430735.1 of Candidatus Woesebacteria bacterium UBA5941. Lineage (GTDB taxonomy): Bacteria > Patescibacteriota > Microgenomatia > UBA8517 > UBA8517 > UBA5941. The sequence continues at coordinate 35,469 of DJCV01000005.1, forward strand.
GTAACTTAAGAATTGTCCAGGCATTAATTTCAATGAGTTTTGCTTGAAAATGGATTGGCATGGGTATTTGAGAAGTTTAAATGCAAGATTGGGGTCGACTAGTGACCGACATTCGTACTTATTATATCAATGCTGAAAGTAAAGAGCGAGAACTACTAAAAGCACTCATTTTGAGAGCAGAATCTTCACATTTTCAAGCAAATTTTGTATAAAAAGACACTATTAACCCCTTTTTATCATGTCTAAAAACCTCCAATTAGCCTCAAAAGTTGTTGCTATGGGGCCTTTTTATCGTGGGAAAAAACCTCTTTTTGTGCTTTTTATAGCACCGAAAAATTCATTTTAGCCTTGAAGTTTGTTGATTTTCATCTAATTTAATTGAAATTCCCACGACTCCATATAGTTTTTCATCATCTTTACTATAAAATTTGTAATAAACATCGACCGCTTCCTCAAGATTTCTTGCGTTTGGGATGACTTTTTCAATGCCTTCTGAAAGAATTAATGTTCTAAAACTTGGATATTTAGTAACTTTTACTACTTTAACTTCAAGATCGTTGATTTTAATGAGGTCATCTTTTTGGAGTTTAAGATACTTTTCCTTTGCAAGCCTCCCTTCAACTGTCTTCTTGCCTGATTTTATGAAACTTAGATATGGTTCTTGAACACTTAACTTGAGTTTATATTTATTTTGCATCCTTAATTATAAGAAAATCAAAATTATTATCCAATAAAAAAGGCCAGTCAACTTCTAATCTCAAATTTCAAGATTAAAAATCTACTGGCCAATGAGCCTACTTCAGAATTACTTCTGCGTAAGCATTAGCTTCCAACAGTTACCTGTGCGGTCACTGGGTAATTGTTGCCATCAAGTCCCTTGCAGGTGAAGGTTGCAGTCCAAGTACCTGCGGCATAGTTGTGGGTATATCCATTTTGGTGACCAATGCTGGTACCACTACCGCCGAAATACCCGACATTACTACTGTCACCCCAGTCCAAGATTTGCCAATCCTCTGCACAGTTGCTCCAATCAGCATCTGCCTCAACCAGATTGTTCTGAGGGTCAGTGACAGTGAGAGTCAAAGACAGAGTTGGCGGCACCGGCGTTGGTGTCGGTGGAACAGGAGTCGGAGTGTGAGGCCCTGTCACCACAATTTGCTGTGTGGTTTGATAGGTCTGCCCTGTACGACTGTTGACGGTGAAAGTCATTGTGAATGTACCCACTGGGAAGATGTGCGAGTCCACTTTCGTGTCCGCTGTTCCCTGGTAGTCCACATACGCCCCGTCATGTCCAAAGTCCACTCGTTGCCAGCTATCAACCGGTGCGTTAGCCCAAGTTGCTGTATAGTTGACCAAACCACTAACTGCATCAACAGAGTTGAGTGTAAGTGACATTGTTGGCACTGGCATCACAATCTGTTGACTTGTTGGGTAGTTTTGTCCGTCCAGACCCTTCACTGTAAAACTCAAGGTGTAAGTGCCTGGGTTATAGATATGAGTCGCGTTCTGCGAACCAGATGCGCCATTCACATCAAACGATTGTCCATCGCCAAAATCAATGTGATGCCAATCAGCTAGTGCATTGCTCCAGTTGAGTGTGAAGTCAACCAGACCACTGCCAGTGTGCGCTGAATTGATTGTAAGCGAGAATGTCGGCGCTGGAGGCTGAACCACGACTTGTTGGGTATATGGATAGCCCACACCGTCAGTGCCATAGACAGTGACCGTCACATCATATGTGCCATAGTTGGCATATTGGTGAGTCGGTGAGACATCGCCAGATCCACCCTGAACATCGAATGTTGCTCCATCTCCAAAGTCAAAATGCTGCCAGACAGGAGCTGCTCCCGACCACACAAGGTGGTTAGCAACTTCCTTAGTGGCAATGTTTGTGACTGTTGCTGTAAAGTTCACAGTAGGAGGATGAATCCGTCCACCACAGATAGAGTCATGGAAAACTTCGATACTTTCGATTGTGTCATTGACTGGCGTGCCAGTGTTGAGAGTGTTGTTTGTGAGGTCAGGATCACTTGCCGTAAAGCAGGCAAACCCACCACCAAGACTTCCACTTTCATATAGGACCGCTGACCAGCCAGGTGCCACGCCGATTGATGTGATGCCGTTGGAAACATAGCCTGCAACATTGCCATTGAAAGGATCGTGCCATCCATAGTGAGTGTTCCAGTAGTTAGGATCAACCCATACAGTTACAGTATCTCCTGGCTCTGTGCCCAGATATGCCCCACCGCAATTCGAGTTGTGGAAAACATTGACCGAACTAATCGTGTCAGTCATCGGGCTGCTGTCGTTGTAATAAGCGCCAGAAAGATCAGAGTAGCTTGTTACCAAGCACTTTGTCGTTCCGCCGCCATTTGCATCTTTAGCAACCAGAATAGACCAACCGCTATCAAGAGCAATGCTACTGATACGGTCATCCATATAATTCGGAACATTTACCCAACCACCAGTTGGATTATCCCAACCATACTGCGTTGGTTGATAATTGGTGTTCTCGTACACATCCACCTTTGAGTCACCAACCTGTGAGGGTGGTGTGGGGCTAGGACCTGGGGTAGGCGTTGGGCTAGGAGGGGATGAAAGGTCAGAAAACATAACCTGTCCACCGCCAATTGCTCCATGTCCTGCAAACCTAACAGCAGTTGTCATGTCGATGTTTTCACAGTCAACAGTACTGTTGCACTGAGAAGCAAAGGCTTCAGGAATGCGTACCCACCTGTTTGTCAGGAATGTGGTTTGGTAGGTGGGGTAATCGTTTCGGTCCCAATAGGCAAAATTGCTGACCGTAGTCAGATTTTCTGCAATTCCACCGCTGAAAAGGTCAATAGCGACTCCGTCATAGTTCTGAATCGTAGATGATCCAGAAGATGTGTGATACCCATAGATGGTGTAACCATTAACTGACTGGTTTTCCCAGCTTATTGGGTTTCCAATCGGCTGAAGAGGCGTTTCACCAACAAAACCGACACAGAGTCTTGTACATGTAGCCCCTTCTCTTAATTCAAGATGGAGATGTACATGCCATGCGTCAGGGTCGATATTTCCACCACTAATTCCAGTACCTCCTACATGCCCAATCATGTCACCTACTTCGACATGATATGGCTGCCCCTGATCAAGAGAATCCTCAAAATAGGGCCAGTAGTCAAATAGGTGACCATAAATTAGCACTTGCCCTGTGGTGAGTTTTATTGCGACCTGATTTCCAAAGCTACCCTTGCCAGCATAAATTACATCTCCTTCTGCCATCGCAAGTGCCACAAAACCACAGTTACCTCCACTGAGTGTACTGTTATATGGAATGCCACATGGCTGATCGGGTCCTCCCGCGAAATCGATACCAGAAGCATCTGCCGATTGCACGATAGCTAGCCCATTAGTATTGCCGAAAGAATGAGGTCCACCTTCAAAACGGACTTGACCATTCATGCCCGACCCGTAAGGTAGCTCTAGTACTGGATCCAGCGCATTTACTTGAGATGCCTGCGGAAGCAGAATCCCTAGCGCCAGAACGACAAGAACAAGAATTGCTAAACTGCGTATTACCTTGCTGTCCAAGATTTCCTCCTTGGAATACAAAATGTTAAAGTTCGAAACCCAATGTTTCGGGTAAATTTTAACTCAACAGCGAAGGAAAAACAATTTGAAGAAAGTCAGTTTTTTGCAAAATGGCTCATAGAAAGGTTAAAATAGTGACATGTCTAAGCAGAAAAAGAGAAAAATAAATAATTTGCAGATTTTAGTTGGGATCGTTGTCATTCTGGTATTGACAGCGTTCGTTTTCATTTCTCAACCTAGGTCAACAATAAATAACCAACCAAAAATCTTTCCTACCCCCAGTCCAATTGTTCGAGTAGAGACTTCCTCACAGGAAATATCTAGTTATATACAACAAATCTTTCGTAATGAAATAGAACACAATAAAGAGGTATTCCCTGTTGGGTATATTCTTAATTCTTATAATTATCATGGTGGTAGTGGTGTAGGTGTAGAGGCCTTCAAATATGAAAAAGGTAACAGCATTTTATTTAAGGATGAGGATTTGATAGACCCTACAGATATTAGCCTAGAAGTAGAAAATTTCCCCAAATTAAGAATAGGCGCTCAAAAACTAACAACTTGCGCTGGATTACATGGTTGTGCCAATAGTGATGTTACTGGGTATAAATTCGGTTCAAGAATGTGGGGTTCGACAGACAGGTATTCAGTCGGTACTTGGGACCGAATATATTACACATATGACAAGAACACTCAACAAATAATTTATGTAAAAGTCAGTTTTTACAATGTCACAAACAGTGATGTTAGAAAGGGAGTCCTTAATGTTTATCCCGAATTTAAAGATACTCTTCAAAAGGTAGAAAAAGAGATTTTAACCTTCTAATCAATCTGGAGTGTACCTAAAATATCGTCAATTAACTTCTGATCACAATCCGTAGTTGTTCGTATAGAGTAATAGTTTTGGTTTTTCTTCAGAACAAATATGCCGGACTCTCCATGATTCTCGTAGTTATTGCGAATCTCGAGGTTAATCCATTGGTATCCGCCTATTGTCCTGTTATCAAGACGCTTGTATGTGTCAATAAATTCAATCTCTTCATACTGCCATAATCTATTAACTTCTTTTTGTGTATTCGCCTGAATCTCAAGGCAAGACAATTTTTTGCCAGGGCCAAAAGAAATTTTTAAGGAATCTGGATAATCACTTGTAATTCCTTGTGCAACCAATGTTTTAGGGTGGAAGACGGGACTCGAACCCGCGACCCCTGGTACCACAAACCAGTGCTCTACCAACTGAGCTACATCCACCAAGTACGAGTATTTTATCTATTTTTAGGTGAAAAAGCGAATGGAGTTACTCTTCAGAAGCTTCGTCTAGATCGTCATCTTCTCCATAGGTATCATATGGATCATTTGTTGCAGCATCCTCGGATTGCTTGTCTTTTCGAGCTGTTACCTCTGTTTCAGTTTCTTCATCTTGTTCTTCAGTGTAGTCGTTAATTTCTTTATCTCGAATGTCGTGTTCATCTTTGTTTATTTCCTCCCCAATATTGAAGCCATCTTCTTCTTCGTCAGGCTCGTTTCCAATGACATCAGCGACCATGGTGTCTACGTCTGCTGTTGAATCTTCACCACTCACAGGGTTACTTCCACTTGCAGCTTCGCTGCCATCACTATCAAGTTCTTGTTTTTTTAATTGATCGTCGAGATCTGATGCACTTGGTCTAACCATAGTCCGATTCTCACAAATACCGAAGGCAAGTTCAAGTAGTAAAACGGTGAAACTCCTGAACTTATGGGTGATTTCAGCGGATAATCGCACCGTTTCGTGTTTGTGTTAGCTCAATTCTTCGGTATTATATGTATATGCACACTGAGCTACTGAGAAACGCAGCTAAGTTCTTTTTCTTCGTGATGACTGCGTTTGTTCTTTTATTTTCTTTTTCTGGGAGTTCCTCTCTATTCGCTCAAGAAGAATTACCTCGTACTGAAGAAACGCTTGAAGCAACAGTCACTCGAGTTGTGTGGGAAGAACGCGTTCAAGAAGAAGGTCCAGCACATTTGTTTCAAGTGGTAACGCTTGAAGTAACAAAAGGGTCTCTCTTGGGTAAATACATCCAAGCTGAGAATGGTGGTATTGAGGCTTCGAATGTACAGGAATATAAAATTGGAGATCGGGTGCTTGTTGTCGCGACAAAAGATTATTCTGGTAACGACGTCTTTTTTATTGTGGATTACATTCGAAGAATTCCACTGCTTGTTCTTGCTGCCATATTTGCAACCGCAGTTATTTTAATTGGGGGAATTTGGGGGCTCATGTCGCTTTTTGGAATGGTATTCTCCTTCGCAGTTATCTTTTTATTCATTTTGCCACAGCTATTGCAAGGACATGATCCAATTGTTATTGCAGTAATTGGTGCCGCAGCCATTATTCCAGTGACGTTTTATCTCTCTCACGGGATAAACATTAAAACACATGTGGCAATTGTTGGAACGCTTATTACACTTGTCTTCATTGGGCTATTCGCAAGCGTTTTTGTTGAGTTCACTCATTTATCAGGATTTGCAGCAGAAGAAGCTGGGTTTTTGCAATCTGAATTACTGGGCAAAATTAATATAAAAGGATTATTGCTTGCAGGCATAATTATTTCATCCCTCGGAATACTTGATGATATTACAATTTCTCAAGCAAGCATTATTAAAGAGCTTCGGGAGGCTAATAAGAAAATGTCGAAAATAGCACTCTTTAAAAGTGGAATGCGAGTAGGGAGAGATCATATCGCCTCTCTCGTTAATACCCTCGTCTTAGTGTATGCAGGAGCGTCACTTCCATTACTTTTATTATTCGTGAATAATCCACATCCCTTTGGTGAAGTGATTAATTATGAAATGATTGCTGAAGAAATTGTGAAGACATTAATCGGTAGTATTGGACTAATCCTTGCTGTTCCGATAACCACAGCACTTGCTGTGTTCTATTTCACAAAAAGATCATAGCGGGAATTAACGTTTCCAACGTTTGAGAAGTCTTAAGATATTGTTTCCTTGTTTGGATTTGTATAACGATATTCCGTGGTCCAGAGCGCTGCCTCCTGAAGGAAATATTACAACTTCGTTACATTCAGTTGTAGTAAACATTGCACTTGAGCCGAGTTGTAAACTCGCCTGGAATCCGCTGTCTTCAAGAACCCTATATGGTGTGCGAGGAATTTGTTCCTCCTGGGCCTCCAATTGCCTTTTCCGGTCATCGTGAGCAAAAATATAGTCTTGCAACGTTACCTCAATGTTTGTGGATTCTAAAGGGATATCGGTAAAATACACATATCCAGCCTTACGGGCTAACTTGGGATCAAATTTGCCCGATTCTGCTAAACGTTCTGGATATAAAGATTCATGGTACAGGGGCTGTCCTTTCTTCATGAGAATAACTTCACCCGGGAACTGGGTTTCGAGTGCTTGTAACTTCTCAGCAATATCTGGTGGAAGCTGCTCGACTTCTTTCTGTCTCAAAGGTTCACTACTGCTTACTTCTCCTTCCATAAATGTATCGTAGCACAACGATTGAACGAGAATGAGTTCGTGTTTTTGCGGTTATTTGAAGAATTGAACCATTAAAGAGTCTCGGTTCCTCTTGGAGCTGGTGACCGTAATTGGCTCGAACCACTTTGGCCTGGATGAATATATCAAACAATATCTACTTCAACCAGATTTACCGTTTATTTCTTTTATCAAAATCGGCTTACGGTACTACATTACTCCTGAGTTAATTGTACAACTTAATGAGTTGAAAGAATATCTAAATATTCCAAGTTATGAGGTTTTTTACAAGTGCTATACTCGATTTAGAAATTGATATTTATCGCGATATGAAGAAAAGAAAACGCTTAGCCACAATACTTCTAGTTGCAGTCCTAGCCATATCTGGAATAGTGTATTTTCTGTTAAAGAATATCCAGTCAAAGTTTGAAGCTCCGAGACAAAATACCCCTGATATTCAATTTACGATAAGTAAGAATAAAACCTTAGACGCTATTGTCGGAGACTTGAAGTATTACGATTTCATCAAAGATGAAAAAACTTTCACTTTTGCGCTGGAACACACACAAGATAACACTAAAGGAGGAGAAAACTTTATCAAGGTAGGTAAGGGTAGTAAAACCATCGAAAGAGGAGCGGTCTATACAATTTCCCAAAGTATGAACACATGGGAGTTAGCTTCGATTCTTCTTAATAGTGGCACACGTCAGGATTGTGATCATGGTTGTCCAGAAAGCAACTTTATCCCAGAACTTCTTCCTGGTGGAGATCTAGCCCCAACCATAAAAGAAACATATTCCTGGGTTAAAACATATGAAGATTGTGTCAAAGCAATTGGTCATGATGGAGGCCAACTTTCAAGCGAACAGTATTACGAGAGAACAGGCATCAGAAGATGTATTTCTCCTGATGGTAGAGAATTTACGGAGGGCAAAGAAGGCTGGTCAGACAAACCCTCTCCATAATTTGGTTTAAATTGATACTAGAAAAGACCCCTATTAGGGGTAGTTTCTATACATAAAATAAACCAGGCTGTTTTAAACGAAGCTAGAAAGTCATCAGAAGTAATGACTATCGATACACAAATAAAACAAGATAGTAGTAAAATCAGCTCAATAATATGAATGAAATAATACTCCTTTATATCGTTATTAACTTAATGGTTATTGGTTTCTATAAGGTATTCCAAATCAAATGGCCAGAGCTGTATTTTGCAGTAAATGATCAAGTAAGTTACTTCGTAAGCGTTTCACCGTCAAGGTATTTTTTATTTAGATTGATGCCGCCGTTCTTTATTACCGCGATCTTGGTTGGAAATCTTAACAACAATCTTAGTGGATCTGAGGTGGCTATTTTCTCCTCATTTACCTGTCTATCACACGCTCTTTTTACAAACGGCAGATCAATTTATAATCTTTTATTTGATCCAGAAAAAGTAAAGACCTACTTTAATAGATATTTTCAATTTTTAATTCATGCAGCCACTCTCTTGGCATTAGGCTCTGTGGGTTACTTTGCTGGATACTTAGCCGCTAAGAACTTTTTTTCATTAATCACTCCCACCTTACCGGGATTAGTTGATAATATTTGGGCATCAGTAATTATCACTTTCACAGCAATTCCTCTTTACGATGCATACTCGAAAAAGGGTGAAGAAAACGTTGATAAGATGATTAAGGATTCTCACCAAAAAATATCTGCGAAACTTATTAGTTGCATCCATGAGCAAAGCGAGAAATACAGCGCCAACGAAAGACTTGTTTTGGCAGTATGTATAGTAGAGAACCTACAAAGACCTTTGTGGGTAAGAAACATTGAAAAGGCAAAATCTTTCTTCAGTAAACCGGGTAGCTACGGCATTATGCAAACAAACTCGGATCATTATATTAACGACGAAGAATCAATTAAAAAAGCAGTAGAAAGATATTTTGCTAACTCAAAACATGAGTATATGGATATAAGTACCATTGAGAGGTGGGTGAAAAAATATAATGGTGGTAATACCTATGCTGAACTCGTAAAAGCTGCTTATAACTATCTCCCTGGCGATGATTATGAAGAGACATTACCTGGATAAAGTAAGAGATGGGTATCATAAGGGTTGGCTAAAAGTCAAATTGTCCAACAGTAACGAAGTTGCTTTGCCTTATGGTTTATTGGTGGAAAAAGTTGATTCCTCTAGTCAAGGTGAAACAATCAAAATACTTGAAGGTGTCTATGAAGGAATAACTGCAACAGCTCCCTTTTTGAAAGACAACGAATCTTACTTCTCCATGTATACAAAATTCAAAACGGGACCAGTTGTTTTGAAAATGAGGAACAAACAACTTCAGTTAAATGAAAAACTATTTCCAGTTGTTTTTGATGACTCAATCAAAGTTGGGAACTACTTCCTATTTTTACCAGATTATCCCCATAGACATATAGCTATTGGTAAGTACCAGAGGGAAGCAGAAGGAGGATCACGATTCGCAAGTACTTGGTTTAAATTTGTTAAGGATGGAGATAGTTTATTTCAATCAAGCTCATATCTTCATTTCGGAACATATAGCGAAGGCTGTATCACCTTTCCGTTTTTCAAGATGAGCGGTGCATCTAGCTGGAATGAACTTGTCTTAGCACTTTCTTTATTAAGACTAAGAGGTGGAGTTTGTTCCCAATTGCAAATTATTAAGTAGGTTCGATTCCGTATACCGGTACCACTGTCCTCCAGGCTAGCTCCTAAAAAACAAAAAACCTGGCTCGACCAGGTTTTCAAGGCTAAATTTGAAGATTTTTCGTTTTATTACCGTATGGAGCGGGATACCGTAATTGGCTCGGACCTATTTAGCCAGGACGAGTATATCAAACAGTATCTGCTCGACCCCTATTTATCTCTTATTTCTAAGATTAAAATCGGTCTTCGCTATTACATTACAGCCCAACCTGAATTGATTTTACAACTGACCAATCTCAAAGGCTATCTGGTAAAGGTTAATCCACCTCTATTTTTTGAAGTATTCGGCAAATATAGAAAAGGGGATAGAAAGTGGTAATATTTGGGTACCGAATGATCTCTGTGGTGAGGGTACCTTAATTTTAGGGAACTGATGGCACATTGTGATCCATCTTAGCCACAGGGATCGCCCTCTTAAACAATAAAAAGCTCTTTTCCAATTTGAAGTGATTGAATTTCTATCTCAGCTGAGGCGAGTTCGTTACCAATCCCCAATAATTTCACGTCGTCATCCACTTTCACTTTAGAAATAAGCTTGTATGTTCTACCACTTCTCTTTCTAAACTCTAAAAGACCTTTATTAAAAGTAATTTTTACTTCAACTTCCTTGTCCGTCTCTGTACCACTTTGTTTTATAGAGCTATCTGGAACAATGCTCCAGTTTCCACCCTTGGGCTTATACAAGATACAGTCACCGACTTTATTATCCCTACTATCTAACCTAGCCATGTAAAAATCACTTTCTAATTCCTGTCTCTTATA
>DJCV01000007.1:0-366 GCA_002430735.1 Candidatus Woesebacteria bacterium UBA5941
ACCCTGTAGTCTTCACTAAACTGGTCGAAATCAGAAAATCGCTTATTTCTGATTTTATCAATTTTTGACAAAAAGATCAACTAAGTTAAAAAACGAGGCTAAGTTGAGGGTGAATTACTTGTACTCAAGGGATAGGTGCCTCAGAAATTTATTGACTGCAAGAATTTATGTTGTAAAATAATCACAACAGTACGCCTGAGATAGATGATGACTAAGGGAAGGGAAACCCTTGGTCTTTTTTGCGTTCAAAAGTTACCTATATCAGACTTTTTGTGGAGACATACTATATCTTTATGAAGAAACAGCTCATAAAATCGAACAACACACTTAGTGAGAAAGACATGATCTTAGCGAACGAATATGGAT
>DJCV01000007.1:566-17712 GCA_002430735.1 Candidatus Woesebacteria bacterium UBA5941
TCTTAGCGAACGAATATGGATGGGTACTATGGTCGATTGTATTTATAGTAAAGAACATTCCCTACCTCATTGTAGCGTACTGGATTGTACGCACAGCGTCGGTTGCCATCGATTCCCTAAATGTCACAATAAACAATTATTATTAAACTGGACTAAGTGGACCGTGGCGGAATCGAACCGCCGTTTCTGCAATGCGAATGCAGTGTATTACCTCTGTACGAACGGCCCAGATGGGCAGAAGTATTATATCGCACGGGCTTTATCGCAACAGTGATAATGGGTTAACACGTGCTCCGTTCTTTCTGATTTCAAAATGTAGGTGAATACCCGTTGATCTTCCCGTTGAACCCATTTGACCAATGGAGGCTCCACGATTAACCGTCTGCCCTGCAACTACATTAATTCTTTGTAAGTGGCCGTAGAGTGTTTGATATCCGTTACCGTGATCAATGATTACCTTGTTCCCATACCCTGTGTTATCCCATCCAGCTGAAACCACCTTTCCGCTGTCTGCTGCAACGATTGCAGGTGCTGCTCGGTTTGCGACGTCAATTCCAGGGTGATACCAATAATATCTCTGAGTAATGGTTCCCTGAGTTGGCCAGGCAAAGGAACCTGAAGCAACAACTGTCCCGGCGTCTGGAGTCGTTTGCTTAACCCGCGCTACTGGTGACCATGGAATTTCATCTTTCTTCACCCCTTCTGGCACAATGACAGTCTGTCCAATAGCTAATTCAAACGTTTCATCGTTTACAAATGTGTTATAAGGGAAATTAACGATGGCCTGAGGCTCGGCATCGTACTGCTTGGCGATAGAATAAATGGTGTCCCCTTTTTGAACTTTGTGGGAAACACCAGTTACCGGAAGAATTTGCAGCTCTTGGCCTATTTTAATAGCATCTTTACTTTTCAGTGCGTTTTGCCATCGAATAGTATCAACTGAGACGTCAAACTTTTGGGCAATGGAACTCGTTGTATCCCCTTCTTGCACAATATAGTTCACGATTGAATCCCGATATTGTTTGTCTGAAAAGTCAGTTGATACACTTTGGTTTTCAATAGAAGCGGAAAGAACAGCAGAAGGACTCGTTGCCTCCCAGGGATTTACACCTTTACTCTCAAGCTCTCGAACAAGGATTGGTGCAACCATGACCCCTAAGGCAGTAATACCAGCCATACCGGAGTGTACGAAGCGTTTCGCATGCTTCCCTCTGTGCTTATAGAGTTTTGTAACAAGAAGACCCTTTCCTCGTTCGAAGTGCAAAAAATGGGTATGTAGTATTGCTAATACAAAGGAGGTTAGTTCCTGTAAGAAGAGAACTAAATCTGAAAGAAAACGCTTAAGCTCGCGCGTTAAAGGTGACATTTAGACAAGTCCCAGGATAACAGAGTGTTACGCAGTTTTCAAACTCGCAAGGAACTCTTCGTTAGACTCTGTCTTTTGAAGTTTGGTTAACAATGTCTCTGTTCGCTCATCGTCAGATACCATATCAAGCATGCGACGCAGTGTTAATACTTGAGGCATAAGGTCTCCATACAAGAGTTCTTCTTGTCGGGTTCCTGATCGAGTTACGTTAATAGCTGGGAATACTCGTCGCTCTGCGAGTCTTCGATCCAAATGCAATTCCATGTTTCCAGTACCTTTGAATTCTTCATAAATAAGGTCATCCATACGAGACCCTGTTTCAACTAAACAAGTTCCAATAATAGTTAAACTTCCTCCATTTTCAATTTTTCGTGCTGCACCGAAGAACTTCTTTGCTGGTTGCAATGCGCCAGTGTCGAATCCTCCAGAAAGCGTTCGACCACTATTTGGAAGTGCTAAGTTATATGCTCGAGCGAGTCGGGTAATAGAGTCTAAAACAATAACGACGTCTTTTCCTTGTTCAACGAGTCGCTTTGCACGATCGAGTGCCAATTCACCAGCTCGGGTTTGTTCGTGTGGATCATCGTCGAAGTTACTTGCAGCAACTTGTCCTTTACCATCAGTTACTTCTTTGAGTCTTCGAGTAATGTCAGTTACTTCTTCAGGACGCTCACCGATTAATACCGCCATAATTTGCACTTCAGGGTGGTTTTTGGCAATTCCTGAAATAATGTCTTTAATAAGCCATGTTTTACCGGCTTTAGGTGGAGAAACGATTAATCCTCGTTGTCCAAATCCAATAGGAGCAATTAAATCAATCATGCGGGTTGTGAGTGTGTCTTTATCAGTTGTTAATTTAATCGCTTTATCAGGATAAATAGCAGTTAAATTCTCAAAGTCAGGTCGCTCTTGCATTTCGACTGCTGGTTCACCATTTACAGTTTCAACCTTTAAAAGACCCCAATAGCGTTCATTATCCTTTGGTCTGCGGGCGAGTCCTCCAACGAGATCACCGTTTCGCAAATTAAAGCGTCGGATTTGGGAAGCTGAGATATAAATATCGCGATTAGAAGGGCTCACATTTGGACGGACGAGACCTGATCCTTCATTTGCAATATCTAAGATCCCCTCGACTTGTTCAGTAGGAAGGGTTGCATCAGGGATAATTCGATTATCGACGACGAGTGGCTGAGCTGATTGTGAATCGCTCTGGTGTGTATCTGAATTTGAAATTTGAGACATATAATCTGTTTAGTAATGCTTAGTATCACAAACGAAGTCCTTGGGCAAAAAACTTGTATTTACAAAATGCATTACTGAAGTAAGTACATTGTATCTGCCCGTTATGGGAAAGTCAAATACCCAATCTCATCCGTTTATACAGGTGTTGCAAAGACAAGGAGTCGTTTCCAGCTTGTTCCAGGCGGATAGCATGTTTGTAATATGAGTTCTTCTCCGTCTTTTGGTGACACCCATTGAACATCAGTTGCTGCAACGACTTTTTTTTCAGTAACTCGGTACTGATGAACTTCCCCGTTATAATAGAGTTCAACAACTTCTCCTTCAGGGATTTTTCCTAAGTCGTAGAAAATTGCATTGTATTGAGCAATATTTAAGAGTGAATTAGTTGAGTGGGCAAACAAAAAGATACGCTTTCCTTCACCGGGGAATCCAGTCCCTTTTGCTTGAGCAACACCTTTGGATAATTCTTCGGAATACTCTTGTTCGTTAAATGGATCCACATTCGGAATAACAACTGACTTGGTCTTTAAAAACGGAATATACACTGAAAACGAGGTGTCTGTAGGAACTACGACTTGTTCAGCTGCAGAGACTTCTTGCACAGCACTTGCAACCTCCGTCTGAGGCGCGGCAATTTCTGATCGAGTGATCGGGCCATATGACACTAAGTACAAAGCCATCGCAAAACTCGTCATAGTTGCTCCAACAATCTTCTGAACTCGTTCTTTTTTTGTGACAGGACGCTCGTTAATGACGACTGACCCATGTGTTTCAGTCATTGAGTGGTGATACAGCGTTCCGAACGGTTTAGTCGGCGCCTTTGCGAGGTTTTTCATAGAGGTATAGTCCGTACATACCAAGACCTGCGATAAAAATACTTACCCAGAGTTCAGGTCCTGTTTTTGGGAGTGTTGTATTTGTAGGCTTTGTTGTAGACGTTGGAACTGGTGACTTTGAGCTTGTATCTAATCGAGATACCGGTGTTGGCGTTGGGCTCACCGTTGGCCGAGGAGTTGAGAAATTAGGGTTCCCTGCTTTGTATAAGTTACAGTTGTTGTTGTTTTCTTTAACGCGTACTGCACAAGAGGCCGACTGTTTATCCGCATAATACAAAACTTCGCCACAACCGCTTGGAGGATTGGCACAAAATGAATCATTTCTACTTTCAGTAATTTGAGCCTTGTCGTCCTTTAAGTCACACAAACCGTCTTTATTTGTATCCCCGCTTGGACAATTATACGTCTCACATCTCACAATTGAAGCTCCGTCGGTACATTGTGACCAATACGAAGTTGATTGCGCAGAAATAGGTGTCGCTTGTAAGGCGACGATAACGGTAGCTAAAACGCTCGTGATTAATAATTTCATTGATTGTGTCAGAAGGCAGAATTACGAATTACCAAAAATGAAGAATTTGAAAGTATATCGCACTCTCAACTATAAGTCAACACTAATTGGCAATGAAAAGAGCTGGCGTTTATAGCCAGCTCCTGTAATTATGAACGTGAAGGATTTTACTCCGACAGATTCACATATGATCCTCCGCCATTGCGGGCGAGGAAATCAGTAACGTTTGCATTGATGTCGACGATTAGGCAGTCACCAAAGTCGCCCAGAAACACAGGGACAACAGATACGCGAACGCCGGCTTCCAACACCTTAGCCGCATAATCATGGTAAAACGATGCAGTCGTACCGTCGAATAACCGTTCCGGGTCATTAAAATCCCCGTCGCCAAAGTACACGCGGCCTACAAAATTTGGATTTTCGCCGGTATAAGCGACCACAAAGTGGTAACGATTCTGCAGTTCGGCGTCACGCCAGCCGTTGAGCTGAAGGCAGCGATTTGCCATACTGCCAGGTGCAACAGGCATTGAGAGCGCAGCAGCAGGAATACCTGTCGTAGTGCCAGGGTCATTTCCCCCAGGCGTTTCAACAACCCACTCGGAAATGGTTACCGGCAAGGTAGCGCATGTTGTACCATTTACCTTCAAGGTAAGTGTTTGGTGCGCGCGGTCAGGTATGGCATTGTAGTCCAGGTCGATAAAATCCTGCCAACCATCGCCTACTGAAATACCACCTACCGGGCCATTTTGCCACTCAAGGGTCGCCGTGTCAGCACCCTGTACAGCAGCTTTCACCTCAATGTGATTTATCTGCTGTGCAACCAGCGTGAGCGAACAGGTAACCGTAACCGGAGGTTCTTCCGCGGCGAATGCCGGGCTGACCAGAACGAACACCACTGCAAGAATGGAAAGTGCGAAAAACTTCTTCATCGGAGACTCCTTATAACGTTAACTCGTGAACTTGAAGAACAATAGATTCACCTCTTTATGAGGCATATCAGGTGTTTCCTGATTATGCACCACAAAACTATAAGATTGAGCAGTATAATACCCTATATTTAGTTTGTCAAGTGTTTTTGCTTGAAAAGGAAGGACAATAGCAAAGCTCCCAGTATCACCCCTCCCATGATTTGTAGGACCTGTGGAGCATAGAAAATATATGTTATTTGATCATTTTCAATCGTCCACGCATTTGCCCAACCATTAGCAATTTCATGCTGTAGAATCCCTTTCCCAGGTGTATAAGCAAGCCAGCCTCGTTCAAATGCTGTATCGGTTATAATTTTCCCTCGACCGGTTGTTTCAACTTTGGTCACAAGACCGATAGAGCTACTGTTAATAATACTTACTTTATTTTGCACTATCAGTTCCTTCCGAGGACCGATGGTAATTTCAGATAAGAATTTCGTTGGGATTGGCGCAAAGGTAATACGATTTATTTCGTTCTCAGATGGAACATTCCCAAACGATCGAGTTTCAAAGTTTAAAACATACCCACCCTGTCCTTTTTCAAAGGATTCAATTACATAATTTTTCGAATATACACTGTTCGGAAGCAATTCCTCTAAATCCATATGACTTGTTCCTCTATTCTGTAAATAAAACTTTGCGCTTCGACCTACTATTTGCTTCCCTGAAACAGAGAGTAAATACGACTGAGTTTGTAAAAGCATTGGATAATCAAAATAATCACAACTCACCCCACCATTTACGGCACTATAAGAAACGCTATCACTTTTAATTTGCTTTGTTACCATTCCGATGCGAGATAATTCACAATTAACTGCATTTGGATGACCTCGACGAAGAGCAAAGTTCTCTGAGATAATAGGACTTGCAAAAAAACTAACACTTACTTCACGTACGTTTGATATTGGGATGTTTTGTTCCGTGGAGAAAATATCGAATGCGCTTCCAAATTCAATCGTGGTTTTATTAATCTCAGGATAATACCCGAGCTCTAAATCGTTAAAGGTGGCAGTACTCTTTTGAGGTAAACCGCCCTGACCAACAAACGCGAACCAATAGGTTCCTTGCTCCATCGGAACTTTGTACGTAGTGCGACGCCCAATCGCAATATCCATGGCAGTTGGAGGAACAACATTTATACAACCATCGATATTCGGACGATTTATGCAGAAAAACGAGGTATCACCATCGGGAGTTGTGAATGTCGTTTCGTACAAGCCATTTGTCTCCATTATCACTTCATTTCCAATACAGAGCGACTCCTCTCCAGACTCAAGCTGGATTCCCGTTGGAAGAATGCCGAGTTGTGCAGTTTCTTGTGGATCTCGACACCACGTTGCATCACGCTTTTTTATTTCTGGTAAGAAGACTTTGTTCGCAATTTTGTTTGGACTAAAGACTTGCACAGTGGTATTACCTTTCGTATTTACATATACCGTTCCTACAGCGTGAAAATCATCCCCCTCTGAAAAATGTGATATATCAAAAACAAAACTTTCAACGGAAATAAAGCCTGGCCTTTCACTCGTACGAAATGGATAGGTCATGTAAATCGGACTGATTTTGACCTCTACTCCATCTGCTGAAATGCGCGGCGTTAGTAATTCAAATCGAACAGTGAGTACGTTTGTGTTCAGTTTAACCTCTAACTGGAGAGGAAGAACAGATTCTCTCTTGACCATATCAGGGATCGTTAATATGCCATCATCCGTTGTATTTATTCTTTTTGTATAGGTAACCCATTCGTTATCTCTTTTCATTCGTGCTTGAATATCTGTAAGATTCACAAATGGTTTCCAAGGAGCGGTAGGATCTGAGATGTACGTACCATATTGGCTATAGACAGAGTCATTTTTGATATACGACATATCAGCATTGATCTGTGCGTATTCTGTAGGAGCTGACACAATCTGGGATTCAAAAGAGGTTTCATAAATTGAAAGATTCTCAAACGCTACAACTTTCTCTATTGCATGGCTATTGAGTAAAAATGGCGCCGTTGAAAGGGATGTTTTGGAACCAGGATCAAAGATCGAATCATCAAGCACAAGGTACTTAACATTATACTTTTGGAGAACTCGTTCAAACCCTGCAAGATCATCAGCGAAGAATGTTCTACTTAATTCTTTGTAAAATGTTTCATTTTGAGCACTCCAGCGATCAAAATCACGGACTAATACAGGGTTATTCACCCCAAACCAGAAAAATCCTGCTCCCTGGTATCCCCATTTGTTATATTGCCAACCCCACTGCGAATTTAAAGGGAGCTGTGCAATACGTCCAGGACGACCTTCAAACCATTTAAATGCTTGGAAATATTCACTGGGAATCGACCGCCTCATTAAAGGGCTAATATATCCGTCATTAAATGCAGGACGCATAAGAACAAGAAGGAAACTGAAGGCAAGAGCTGCTAGAAGAATTGGAATGATTCTGAGACGCGCAAACGATAACAAAACACTACAAAACCATTCAAAGAATATAGCAACATAGTAGGCAATGAAAAAGGTAAACACGATAGAAAACTTAGTGAATGGCATGCGCAGACCTTCTGTTATTAGACCAATATTATTTCGTAAATATGTGTACACTCCCCCCAAGGGCCCATTTTCGTTCATTAAAAAGAATAGGCAAATTACGAGTGGGAGGAGAAACGCTGTGCTTTTACGATCCTTTTTAAAGACTGTGATCGCACCTCCAAGAAAAGCGAAAACAGCAAAGACTTGAGGTATCAGCCGAATAAATGGATTTTCAATATGACTTCTCCAGCTCTCTAATAGCTGAACAAATTCATTTTTCTGAAAATCATATGCTTGCCAATCAAACAAATGATTTTTATGCACAACAACATCGGTAAAAGTCCCGAATGCCTTATTGTGTAAAAACGCTTCTGGGGTAAACAACTGATTAATTTGAGACTTAGAAATTACAGTACTTTGAAAAATTGCTGAATAGACATTAGGCAATATCCAGTATGTGTTTACTCCTAAAAGAACGAGAATCAACCATAGATATCTCTTTACGAATACCTTTGCTCGTTTGGAAAACACTACATACAAACCATTTGAAAGAATGAACAAGGCGGCAAAAACATACCAAAGCGTTGCGGCATACGCAGATGGAGACGCAAGGAGCCCTAACATAGCAAAAACGAACAGTACTTTTCGCGAACCGGTATCAAGATAGTGTTGACCGAATAAAAATAACCACGGCAGGAATGCAAACAAGGTGCCAAACATTTCAAACGGCACTATAAATTGCTGTAACGTTCCTAAATTCAAAAGGTAATACGAAGCACCAACAAAAGAAGCAAGCGTTCCGCTTAGTTGATGTTTTGTTGGTATGGCTTTCTTTAAATACCAAAATGCACCCAGTGGACCAACTATTAAACAAAGAAAGAAATATAAATAGCGCAGTTGAGACAACGGAAAAACAAGTGAGGTGAGATATAAAAAGACAAGCCGAGGAATTTCTGACATATGGGAGTGCCCGGCTATTGCACCTAAGCCTTGATCACTTCTCCACACACCCCAAAGGGTTGATTCAAATGCATGTTTTAAATTAAATTCAGGGTGCAGCGTATCCCAACCGGTTAGAAAGGTGTTTGGGGTATAGCTCTTGAATGAAAGGAATACAGAAATCCCCACAAGAATAATACTGCAAACAATACTTACACTATTTCTTTTTACAAAATTAAGAACATTTTTCATTTCTTTATTCCCTCTCCGTAAAGGAAGAAAGAAATGAAGTGGTGGGATAAGCCCACCACTTTGTCAATTACTGAGCAAATGTAATGGTTCGAATACACATAGTATGGGTAATCTCGCCGATTAGCTTGCAAGCATACACAAGCTGCACGCTCCTGTTTGTTTTTGAGCTGTTAGGCTCATCAAAGCTCACGAGGCTCGGGTAACCTCTCCATTCTAAACCAATCGGCTCTCCTCCTTTGCAGGGATTGAAATTAATCAATTCCTGCTCGTTTGTCCAGTGCAGGAGATCTGCTGATTGCTGATATCGGAATCCGCATGCAGTCTCATAACCCATGATATATGTTTCAAGTGCATTATTGTATGAGACGCTTGCAAGAGCTGTATATCCCTCAGATACGGGTGTATCACGATTTATCACAACAGGGCGAGTTACGCCTTTAGGAAGTATCCGCGGATCAGAGAGTGCGATAAACGAATCGCCGTTCCAAGCCTCAGCGCTTAAACTTTCGGACGATAACTGGATACGAACTAAATGTATGGAATCATGACCAGAATCCCAGTTTGTGAAATACAGGTACAGATATCCGTCATGGATAATCCCATTTGGCTGACCTATACCACTAATGGTACGGCCATCCCTGTTCCACATATTGTCACTGGAAAGAATAGGGCCACGAAGGACAAAAGAATTACCACCGTCAGTCG
This sequence comes from Candidatus Woesebacteria bacterium UBA5941, assembly GCA_002430735.1. Taxonomy (GTDB): domain Bacteria; phylum Patescibacteriota; class Microgenomatia; order UBA8517; family UBA8517; genus UBA5941. The sequence goes on from DJCV01000007.1 coordinate 9,905, forward strand.
AGACTGCATACCCAATTTGAGCGGCAAATGCTCCTGATGCGGATTCATTCGGACGAAATTCCTCTTGATAGAGTGCCCACACTTCTCCATTTGATACCTCAAATACTGAACAGAAACCGAGATACCAGCTTTGAAGTCCATGTACTGATTGCTGGGTTGGAAGGGCTAGTATTCGAACAAAGGAAAATACACTCTGTTCACTTCGATTCACAAGGACTGATTTATTGCCCTTACTCAGAAATACCTGACTGTTAATGAACGATACTTGGCAATCTGGATATTCTACGTCCAGCCCGCTAATCCCTATTTTCTCTTCATCCCCGATCTGCAGTAATGCAGTTTGAGAAACAGAAGCAACAATAGGATTGAGAGTGCTATATACGTAGGCCACTATAACTGCCGTGCAAATAACAATTGCGAGAAGTACGACTCGTCGCAGAATACTCATGAAAACCATCTCCTTTATAAAATGAAGAGCGTAAACTTCTATACCTAAGTCGTAAATGCGGCGTATGTATAGAAGGGCGGGTATTGCGAACAAATCGCAATACCCACCAATTGTGACTACCTATCCGACGGGCGTCTGTGTCGGGGTTGGTGCCACGAGAGTCATCGTAGGCTGAACGGTTGAAAGTTCAGCACCACGCAGGAATGCTGCAAGATCATAATAGCTGGGGTTAAGATACCGAGCATAAACGCCTTGCATATGGTATGACAATCCGTCACCCAGGGAACCAACAGTCAGGTTCATATTTTCGCAGCCCATTCCAACAAACCGTTTCAAAGCTACAGTCAGTTCTTCGACAGTCGTCGCCGCTGGGTCAACAGATAAGGCCATATCCAGCAAACTACCCGCGCAGTTAGGAACTGCAGTGCCATCGGGCGCAAAGCGATCAACCGTTTGCGGCGGAATAACGACGCGCTCGGTAGCGATACTCACAGCCATCGTCCAGGCTGCATCCGTTGCCTTAGTTCCCCACTTCGGAACAAAGGTTGTGATATCACCCCCAGAAGGGATGACGATCGCAATTCGGAGCGTTGCACCAGTCGCGTTTTCCAGGAGCAGCGAATTGTAAAAGCTGCCGGTAATTTGCGACATATCCATTTGAAAGAAACATGCTTCGCTGGATTGCAATGCTGATACCGCCTGATTTACCAGGTTCTGAAACTTAACCGGTGCATATTGAATATCAACAAGCGCACGTTCGGCTGGGTCAGTCGGGCAAACCGGGAGAATAATCATAACGTCATCCCCGCTTACACGAACCAACTGATTTGGGAACACGTCTTTGATCGTCGAAAAGCTTTGTCCTTGATATGACGTGCAATCTTCGCCCGTTTCCTGGACATTCGTCGCGCAATCGCTGCGTTTTGAAACCATAACCAGATGGTCATGATCCAAATCATGTACCAACGTTTGCGGTGCACCTGGTGTGGAAACAACCGTCGGCCCTTGAGGGGTCGGCGTATTAAACACCGCCTGGTACGTAGCAAAGTCGATAGTCGGCGTAACGGTCACTTGGAAATCCTGCGATCCGGCAGGCACGGCCAAAACGGCCAGCCCCACAACCAAACAAAACAAAGCGAACAGTTGAATACGTTTCATGCGATTATCCTTTATCTTGAACTGATTTGATTTGACTAATGGAAAGAGACGCCCCGAAAAAACACTGGTATATGTCCTTTCGGAAAGTCTCTTTCATTACATTGTTAAAGTACGTGTGGAGGCATGTTGTTACATGCCCCCACAAAGTTTGTCTGCTATTTCCAATAAGACATGTCTAACCGCGCGAGTGGTGTGGGGCCTGATGTCACAAAAATCGTAACATTTGCCCCGTGACATGCTTCCGGTAAAGCGCAATTCCCTGGCTCACTGGTCAACATAGAAACCAGATTACTAGCCATCGCCCAAAGTGAAACCTGTAATGCAGGCCGCGTTGGTTCTAAAACTGCGCCGGTATCATCAACCAGATCGCCGCCGTTAAAGTAAGCGCCGCTCCACAGATGCATTCCTGGCGAACCGACTACAAACGTTGCCGGATCAGGTGCTACATTCACAATTATCGTGGCACAGCCGTCATTTTGCGCTAGAAAGCATTCATAGCCCAAGCTTGGGATACGACTGTCACCAGTCCATGCAGTAAATGACACGCCTTCAACGGTTACATTGCAGCCATCCGAGGCTTCACAGGTAATGGGTTGGCCAGCGTCAAATTCGTACCCATTTTTGCTGCTATAGCCATTCATGTTTACATTAAACGGCTCAAGCCATGCATTCGGATCAAGCTCGGGGATACCGAGAATCATTGATACCAAGTTTTCATCGGCACCGGGATAAATAGTTGCAAATCCCAAGCCCAACGGTGAACCCATGACCGGTAGGGGTACAGAGGGGTTAACCCCTGCATCAATACCCATGTTGTTGGAAAGCGAATTCCAAAGATCGAGCAGTTCTTCCGTTGAACACTCGCCAAGAATAGAAGGATACCCCGACTCCATAGAGACGGTACACCCTTCAGGCGTAACTTCTTGTGCGGCAACCAGACTGGATGACGACAACAAGAGCGCAATCAACAAGCAGATACGTAAGATGCGCATACAATGTGCTCCTTGTTATAGAATTCACGAATATAAGCAGACACATTTACATACCTAAGGGAGCATATGCAAATGAATCCGCTTATTTTAAGCGTGAGGACAGGGAGAAATAGAATTTAATGTGCAACACTGCGTGACTTCCAATATAAGAGTCCCGCAATAGACATAAATCCTGCCCCAATAATGGAGAAATTGAAGTCTGCGATACCCGCGTTCACAGGTGCGTGGTATTCAGGAGTTTTAGCTCCACAAACAACCCCTCCACCGTATTGGGTGACACAGATTTGTTCTTCGGCATGCACAATAGCAGGTACCATGAAAATGGCTACTGCAACAATAATAGTAATAATTAAATTCTTTAACATATTCTTAAAATTAAAAACACCGGCAGACTGGAGAATTGGATACTATACCACCCAAACATCCGAATGTCAACAACTACAGGTCTTTATATTTCGAGTAGTTTTGCGTATTTCACAATTCTTACTTCAGAATTTAAGTCACGACATGTGTAGAGAATTAAGTCTGCGCTGTAATCGGAAATAATGTCGCCTTCTTCTTCCTTATATACAGCGTACACGTATTTCCGCTGCCTCCAAACAATTTCAATAATGTCTCCGTTCTGTAAATGTGGCAGATTGTAAAATGAATGACGCAGTCTAAAGTCTACGCTCCATGAAAGATAACCGTATCTGTGAGCAGTTAGAATTGTTGGAGATTCACGGTTAAATGGCGTCCCAAAGTCATTAACTCGCCATACGCCTTCCTTAAGCGCTTCCTCATGATTGTCATTCGTCGCCTCATGAATAGCTGAGGTCATATTTAACGTGGGGATTGAGATGCTATTTGTCTCAGGCAAATTTCTATCAAAAACAGGTTGGTATGAATATTTCTTTTCCGCAGGAATTTCTTTTCCAGCTGCGGTTCGTAAAAGCAGATTTGAAATCTGCTCGCTTCCCTTGGCGTAATAAACAAGTGAAGGCCCGTACGAAATAATCAAAAATATGATCCCAATCATAGCAAAAAAAAGTGATACCTTTTTCAAGGAAAATCGTGAGTTTAAGTGAGGATCTGAGAGCTGTTTAGCTTCAACTACTTCTGTAGTCATTGAAAGAATCTCCGGGAAGGGCGGAGCTTCATAAACAATACTAGGCATGTATATATTCATAGAGGTCCTTAAAGAAAATCAGCCTCACATACAGCGGGTGTGTGTCCTGCCCTTACACACTCCCCGCCATATTTGAGGCCGAGTTCTAAAAACTTGACAATCCTTTCTGTGGAGGATAGTCTGAATCAAACAGAATTGCATCGCTTTTCGTTACAGTTTATTACTCGTGTGTCGAGTAACTCGCCGGACGATCTGTGATGCTTTTTTGTGTGTGCATACTATATCATCCACAATCGATTATGTCAATGAAAGTGAGCCGAAATTAGCGCAAAATCTTGTGTATTAAGTCCTTCAATGAAGCTGCTTGCGTGTGGGTATATACAACCTTAAATCCTTGTCGTTTTGCTTGTTTCATCCGTTCTCCTTCACGCAATACTGGTCGAATTTCTCCTAATAATCCAACCTCTCCAACTGCGGCAGATGACGCAGGAAGTGCCTTCCCGAGTACAGAACTTGCGAGTGATAATGCGATAGCTAAATCGGCACCTGGTTCCTTGACTGTTATTCCCCCAACGACATTCACAAAAATATCGTGATCATACACGGGAAGCCGGACGTGTTTTGTTAATACAGCGAGAATGACATCAACTCGCTTTGGATCAACTCCTGAGGCCACGCGCCGTGGAATGGGAAGCTTTGATGGAACAACTAATGACTGAATCTCAACAAGGAGCGGGCGAGAACCTTCAAGGACCGACGTAATAACTGATCCCGGAGCTGGGTCATGTGCATTTAAAAATGCTGTTTCAATATCAGAAACGTTCACTAGTCCTTGCTCTTGCATTCGAAATACGCCTATTTCATCAGTCGCTCCAAATCGATTCTTAATCGTCCGGAGGATGCGTAAATCGCGTTCTGCTTCCCCTTCAAACCAACAGACGGTGTCTACCATATGAGCAAGTGTTGCAGGTCCTGCAACCGATCCACCTTTCGTAATTTGTCCAACTAAGATAACGGGAGTTTTATGTTTTTTCGCAAACTTAGTCAGTCTGTATGCACATTCCCTCACTTGTCCGACAGACCCAGGTATTCCCATTAAGTCGCGTGTTGAAATAGTTTGAATGGAGTCAACGACAACGAGAGCTGGAGGATTATCACTGGAAACAGTATCTTCAAGAGTCGCAATGATATTATCTACATCAGTCAATTCAAGTAAGTTAATGGTTTTTGTGTCAATTCCAAGCCGTTCACTTCGAATCTTTATTTGAATCGGAGATTCCTCACCTGCTACGTAAAAACAATTTGTACTTTTTGAGGCAACTTGTAAAAGTAAGGTCGATTTCCCAATTCCCGGTTCTCCTGCAAGTAATACAACGTGCCCAGGTACTAAGCCACCACCTAGCACTCGATCTAATTCGTCTATGTGAGTTTTTGAACGCTCAAGCTTTCCAATCGACAAGCTGGAAAGATTCACAACTGAAGACACTGAACCTCGACCACTAGTTCCTTTGTCTAACGGTGCTTCTTGAATGGTTTCCACAAGACTGCCCCATGCGCTACAGGTAGGACATTTTCCTGCCCACTTGGTTTGACTAAACCCGCACTCATTACAAACGTACAAAACTTTTGATTTCATACTAGGATTGTATCAGGCGAAGCAAGGAAGAACGAAGTTAATACTCGTTATCGTAGTGACTCATCATCATACCAACGCTTTTCATAACTTCTATTTTTGTATCGGCTTCCGTTTTAATATCTTTTTCATTCGAGTCTTGAAGTCTAATGAAAACCACATCACCATCTTTAACAGCACTACTTAATGTTACAGAGATGTTAGTGTGAGTACCAGCTTTTAACAATTCACTTTGTCCAATTAACTGGTCATTTTCTGCTGTCGTGTCTTTATACACGGCCACATATCCTTCTACTGCTAAGCCAACGGAATCAATATTCACAACACTTCCTGGCTTCACTTCCCCTACGGTAATTTGATATCCGGTTTGAGGTTCTGGGTTCAAGCGTGGTTCATCGACTGCTGTGGGTTGTGTACTTGGAAGTGATAGTGCGCCCGTTTTAACTAAATACGCACCAACGAATGCGAGAGCCATTAGAATTAAGACGACGACGAGAATGTTTCCTTTTTGATTATTCCTTGGGCAGGATGAATTCATATAAATACTTTAATTAATTTTTAAGTCCGAGTCCAGGACCACATGATGATCTTCTCAATTTAAATGCGTTCTGAGGGTCGCTCGTTTCTCCACCTTTGTAACCCATAATCAAGTTTCCATTGTTTCGAGAAATAGTTTGAACCAATGGTCCGTTATCTTGCACATTACCGTAGGCGTCTGTGTAATAAGTGGTAACTCCAGATGAGTTATACCAGGTGTATGGTCCTGAGTATGATTCTCGATCACAGCCTCTATAATACGAGCGATCTTCAACGAATTCGTAAATCTTAGATTGAGCTTCTGGGCTCCATGAGTACACTGTTCTAGACATATCTGCTGGATCCATTGAAGTAATAGGATCAAACACAGCAGTTGAGATTACAGCGGTAGCAACAATGTTTCCTCTGTTTGTAATTCTCAAGATATCTTCCCAAATCTCGTATGATGAGCCGAGTCTACAGCCAAAGCCTTGCACTGTTCGTTGCTGTCGTGGTTCGTTACAAATAGTACCAACATTTCCGGTATCTGCCATTCCAACGACACGCATGAGAGACCCATTCGGAGCTTTTACGTGATATTCAGCTGAGTGGAATCGGGCAGTAAATCGAGATGGTCCTCCAGTTCCCATGTGGAAACAGGTATAACTATCATTCAAGGCTACTGTCCACTCATCGTTTCGAGTGCCGGAATTGTGGACAAAACACTTGAAACCAGCATGCGGTTCGTCTTTAGGCTCTGCCATTTTGTATGCAGCGTAACCGAAGGCGATTTGCTTTCCTGCGTAAATCTTTGAACTGGCAGGATCGTCACCGTGTTCATGAGCAAAGGTACACTTTGCACCATTTGGATTATTGGCATCTACTGGGACAGTTTGTGGATGGTATGATCGATACGTGTTGCCATCAGGACCAACAACTACATATCTGTTGTGTACCTCTTCAGAACACGTTCCCAACAAATCAGAGCTTACGAGTCCGAAAATAGTACCTGCCACTGGACTTGCAACAGGAGTCATTGTTGCAACAGGTGTAGCTGTTACAGTAGGCGTGGCGGTTGCTCGCGTTGTTGCTTGAGCAGTGGAAAGCGGTGATCCAACTGGAACTACAGTTGCGCGCGGTGTTGATGATGCTGACGGACTAACGCTCGCAGTTGCGGTAGCTGTAGGAGTTGCAACCGGAGTAGCAGTAGCACTACCAGTTGAAGATACTGAAGTTGTATATGTAACTTTAAGCTTCGGTGATTTGCCCGTAGATGGATTTCCATAAATTTCTTTTCTTCCGTACTGAGACCCAGCGCCTTTGGCAATCAGTGTTAATGCAACCTTTTCTTGTGATCCGACTAATTCTTTGACAGGAGCCGTCACATCGTGTGAGTACACCTTATTTGCATCCCACTTCACGTTATCAGAATATCCTTTGCTTGCGCTTGTGAGAGGTCGCGAACTTGGCTTTGACGAATTTGAAAAGACACCACCGGTTGAAGTGTCTCCATATACTGCAAAACTTAAACTAATCCAACCTCCTACTGCAGTAAATTCAAGTGATGCGGACTTTATTTCAGCGTTTGCAGGGATCACTCCACCAGTGAAATGCATCCCAAGGAGAGACTGAGAGGTGCTTTGTCCAGTTCCAACCCATGCCTTAGATGCACCAGTCGTAACGGTGTTTCCGTCCTGATTCGCAATAGATGAGCCACTTGCCAAGACAAATTCAGTTGTAGCTTCTGACAAAACTTGAGCACCAGTGTTTGTATTACCATTGAATTTTGTGAGGCTTGAGGAAAGAAATACTAAACCTGCAGCCAATACACCAACACCAAGCAAAGCTGCGTACTGAACAACACCTCTTTCATTAATTTTCATATTATTATTTATAATCATCTGTTTAAATGCGTGTCAACTTTATTTTGCAAACTCAACCATTTTTCAGTTA
>DJCV01000017.1:0-660 GCA_002430735.1 Candidatus Woesebacteria bacterium UBA5941
ATATACAGCCACTTAATATAATTAGAAACAAGTTTGCTCATAATTATAAATACAAAATATTAAGTAAAGATATAGAACCATTATTGATGGGGGTAAAACGAAACAAAAAGATAAGTAATAATCTTAAATTAAGGAATGCTTTGGCTTACATTGTTATGTATCTGGAAGCACTGAAAAATGTATATCAAGTTTTGCCATTCAGTTTCCTTCTTTATAGTTTTGACAAGGTGTTTTCGAGAGATATGACGTACAACAAAAGCAAAATCACATCTATGCTAAAGGATAAAAAGATAGATGCATTTCTTGAACACTTGAAAATCTAACAAAAAAGCAAAAAGTGTCAATCTTGTTTATCTTTCTTCTTCCTTCTCTTCCATAGCAAGAAAAAAACGATAGAAGTTAGCAATAAAATAATACAAAGAGCCGTTGGACTGAAGAAGAAATAACTAGGTTTCAGTTCTACTTTAAGGTTAATATTTATCACTTTTTCTTCTCCAGCAAGGGAAATTTTCTCTTCTCCTCGATAGCCAGAATATGCGATATAGACGGTGTGATCACCACTTTCGACATCTGTAAATCTGGCAATACCATCTTTGTCAGTTTTAGCACGACGAGGAGTTGAATGGACTTCCACAGTAGCCCCTTCGACCGGTTTACCAT
>DJCV01000017.1:843-1193 GCA_002430735.1 Candidatus Woesebacteria bacterium UBA5941
CCCCTTCGACCGGTTTACCATTGTTTACCACACTCACAATAACATCATATCCGTCTCCACGCATAACGTCTTCTGTAAGGGGCTCTGGAGACTCTTTTAGGGCTTCTGTCGTTGAAGATTCTGGAGTTTGGTTTTTGTCAATGATTTCAATGCTGCCACGGGAAAGAGAAGTCGAAATGAGATCAAAAAAGGAGGCCTTTCCACGAATAGTTTTTTCACTCAGTATTTGGGACCACGGCCCAGTTTGACATCCATTTTTAGCTTGCACCTTAAAAAAGTAAGTCGTTCCCTCGGCTAGGTGATTAATCGTATAAGCGACGACACCAGTGCTATTGGCGTTGTCAAAAATC
>DJCV01000017.1:1374-87207 GCA_002430735.1 Candidatus Woesebacteria bacterium UBA5941
CTATTGGCGTTGTCAAAAATCGTTGCATACATGGTGGCAGCTGCGTTTGTTCCATAACTTACGACATATGCAGTAGTCGGTGTGACAGGAGAAAAGTACAAAGTTGCACTTGTTAGACTGGTACTAATTTGAAAAAGATTTGGAGCAGTGGATGGTGTTTGATCAGTGCAGACGCTCTGACTATTCGAATTTGAACTGCTGGACGACGAACTATTTGATGTAGATGTTGAGGTAGGCGTGGGTGTTGAAACCGCTTCTGTCGTAAAATTCCAGGCATCTTTGCTACTTATCCCACCAAAAAAGTTATCACTGCCATCCTCAAACGCATCACTATCAATCTGAACGTAGTAGCCGGTACTACCAGAGAGATTACTCGTGGGGTTGATAGTAACTGTTGTGCTGCCAGTACCGGTAACTTGACTGCTATTAGCGGGAATAGTTTCTACTGTAGAATCATCGCTCGTTTTTTTTATGATAATATCTCCAGCTCCGGCTGACACGCTTTGACTAAAGGTTATGACTAAATTACTGCTCACGGTCACGTCAGTTGCATTGTCTGCGGGCGAGAGCGTGTTTATAGCTGGGTTTTCCGTAGTTGCTAATGTGAATAAACCGCCTGAGCCAAAATCAACAGTAGTTCTCCACAGATTACTGCCTTGATCGGTCATTGCGACGGGCGTCTCATCGGATAAACTCCCATCGTTATCTGTGTCATACACAAAATAATAATCATCCGCGTCTAGTGGAGCCGGAATGTTGAAATCTGAGTCGGCAACGTCAAAATCCATTCTTACTTCACCAAGATTTCCTTGCTCTTGTTTTTTCCAGCGTCTTTCGAGGACGCTGTATCCTGATGGAGCGCCTGTCGTTGTCCATGAAGCATTCCCATTATTGTCACCAATAACCAAGAATTCTAGATTATTCATGTCTACAAAAGAACCGTTGCCATTTGAACCCTCACCGATTGCTTCTAGAATGATCACGTTGGTAGATGTTTGCCCTCGTGATTTGATTTGAGCTAAATTTGAAGAGTCATCTCTTCCAATACCAAACAGTCCATTATCGTAGGTACTTGCGTCAGTCGCATCTTTGTCCCACATGAGATTACTACCGCTTGCAAGGTAGCTCTGAGGAGTAGTTTGATCAAGGCTGAATCCATACTTCAGGGCCAAATAAGAATAGATGCGTTGCTGTTCCGTTGATGTCAAACTACGATTGAAGAAGATTACTTCAGAAATGTTTCCATCCCAATACTCATCTCCTCGGCTATTTGAGCCGATGTTCAAAGTCCCATCGAGGATTGTATTGATACCTGTGCTTCCTGAGACGAGGGAAGCACCATTAATGGAAAGAAAAATCTGATTATTTGATACCGATCCATATGCCAATCTGGCTGAACCAACGGGTTGCCAGGAGCCGGTTTCTGCAGTCTCCCCACTATGAGTAGTAATGAATACTGTGCCAGCTCCGGATCTGTTTCCGAAGTCAAAGGCCCGAGAACTTCCAAATGTTCCCAATCCAAAAACATATCTCCACGAGCCGATATCATCAAGTGATGCGACTATAAAAATTGCGCGATCGTTACTTCCAGAAGCGAGACTGGTGTCACTTGCTGAATAGTTATTGCTACCCGAGAATACTAGCGTCGGATTGTAATTGAGTCCGGTTGCATTAAACGTTGCTCCGGTACTATCAATCTTAGTGGCATCTCTATTAGAGGTCGATTGATCTTCCCAGGTGACCACCGCTTCGCTATCAGAAGCATTATTACCACCTGAATCTTTTGCGCCACTATCTGCAGAAAGCCATAGCTCTAAATCGTCTTCAACTCCAGCAGGTCCTGCGGCTAACGTAGTCATCACATTGCATACGAAGCAGATCATTACAAAAAAAACAGCAGAAATTGCTTTTTTGACCATACACAAATAGTAACAGGAAATCAGGCGTAGTTGTTCTAGTATATATTAGTGATAGTGCTTGAGGAGATAAACGATAACGAATAGGTATTTCTTTACAAACACAGCTGTCATGCTAACTTCTTGGTATACTTAAGGTATGGGTGAGGTAGAGAGGGCCGTTGTAGAAAAAGATGAAGTTACTATCCAGTATCTCGAGAGAATGCGTAAATCAGGATTTTTATTTCATGGAACGGGAAATCCAGATAGGATTGAGATATTTGAACCAAGAAAAGCTTCTGATCCTGAAACGGAATGGAATGCTGATACAGCCGTGTATGCTTCAAGTGAGCCTGTGTGGTCCTCGATTTTCGCGCTTTATAAGGGTAAATCTTCTTGGAGCACTTCTGTAACAACCGACGAAAATGGGAGAATTAAATCAATTACTGCGCGTATTCCTGAAAAATATCGTGATCAACTCTTAGAAGAAAAAGGATTAGTCTATGTATTGCCCAAAGATAGTTTTGAAAGACAGAACGGTAAAAGCGCTCAATATAAGTCAAAAACAGCTGTTAAGCCTATATCTTCAGTCGAAGTTTGTCTTCAAGACTACTACGATATGGGAGGGAAGATAGAGTGGACTTCAGAGGTGAAGTAAGTTCTGTAACTCCGTTTGCGAATAGTTATCCATTGAAAACATTTCATGTGCTCGATGGAATTTGCTATTATTACTGCATGGCTACAATTCATTCTTGGATTAACTTCAATGGTAATGCAGAAGAAGCTTTTACATTTTATAAATCTGTTTTTGGTGGAGAATTCACAAAAGTAGTACGTTTCAAGGATATTTCGAGTGCTGAATATCCAGTTTCAGAAAAAGAAGAGAATAAAATAATGTACATTGCGTTACCTATTGGTGCAGATACCTTGTTAATAGCAAACGATGTCCCAGAAGTTTTAGGGCGAGTGAACGAACGAGAAAATAGGAGCAAAATTTTGGTAAGTACTGACAGTAAAGAAGAGGCTGAAAAGTTATTTGCGGGTCTCTCTGCTGGAGGAGAGGTAGAAGGGCCAATGGGAGATAGTCCGTGGGGTTCATTCGCGGGTGTGTTTCGAGATAAATATGGTATTGAATGGATAATTGAGTTTCGTTCAACTAAATAAACATGAGTAAATTAATTACATGCATCTGGTTTGCCAATAACGATGGCGAAGAGGCTGCACATTATTACATAGATACTTTTAATTCTGCTCCTGGCGATCACAGTGCAAAAATAGGCGATATTACAAAAACACCGAAGGCAGCAGAAGATGTTTCAGGGAGACCGGAAGGTTCTGTTATGACTGCGGAATACGAGCTTGATGGGATAAGCTTCATGGCGCTCAATGGTGGTCCTGTTGATCAATTTAAACTGAATGGTGCAACTTCATATATTGTTGAGTGCGAGACACAAGAAGAAATAGATTATTTCTGGGAGAAACTCTCCGCAGTTCCTGAAGCAGAGCAATGTGGATGGTGTACCGATAAGTTTGGTGTGACCTGGCAAATAGTCCCACGGATTTTAGATGAAATGATGAGAGAAAGCGCTCAAAAAGCAGAAGCTGTGACAAAAGTCTTCATGCCTATGAAAAAACTAGATTTAGAGGCGATCAGAAAAGCCGGTGAGTAAACTCTCCTTGTTTTGTTCGCAGCCTTTTGGGCTGATTTAAATTAATTCGATTCCATGAGTGAGCAGAAGCCGCTTTAATCTTCTTTGTATTCCAAAATTTCTCCAGGCTGACAATTAAGTGCCTTACAAATCGCCTCAAGTGTTGAAAAACGAATGGCTTTGGCTTTTCCATTTTTCAGAATGGAAAGGTTTGCCATCGTGATACCTACTTTTTCAGTAAGTTCTGTAACACTCATTTTCCGTTTTGCGAGCATGACATCGATGTTTATTATTATTGCCATAAGTGCTTCTCATACGGTTAAGTCGTTTTCCGATTTTATATCACTTGCGTTCTGAAGCAGTTTCTCAAAGACAGTTACTGCAGTTGCAATAACCGCGATCAGGAATGTTGCAATAATTCCAAGCATTGTTGGGCCTGCAGGATCCTCACCGTGTACAAAGAAGCGGATATATATCATTGCTAAGACAATAAACCCAATGAGAGTGAGTGATGAAATCTTCATAATTTTAAGAGTACGCACAGCACTTTTAGAAAACGCTTTATGAGTATCAATGAAATGTAATAATTTGAATGCTTGGTACAACCCAATAAAAAAGGGAATAGAGGCAATGTACAGATACAAAATAAACGGGTCGCTATAAACACTCATGAGATCGAGATTTACAGCTCTCCCTTCAGTAAGCGGGAACCATACAATTCCGAGGATTGTGCCAATTGCCACAAGAACAAGGACAATTCTCAAGAATGCGGTTGAAATATGTTTCATACCGCTATTTTGCATGATTGTTTATCGTATGTCAATATATTATTGTTGTTTTTCAATATTTTAACTAATTCTCATTCTAGATGTGTATTAAATGGTGATAGAACAGGGTTGACTAAATAGAACACTTGTTCTATAAAGAATAGAACAGTCGTTCAAATTATGAAAACTAATACACGCGAATTAATTCTTCAGAAAGCAGCTCACTCATTTGCGTTAAGTGGCTATGACGGGTTTAGCATTCGATCATTAGCAGAACAAATTCCCATTACGCCATCCGTTATGTATCACTACTTCAGTGATAAAGATGAGTTGCTGAAAGTAATGTTTGATAGTTTAAATACTGCTCTTGGAAAAAAGCGCGCAGCGTTACCCAAATCTCCCAATGCAGCAGAAATGCTTAAGCAGCGCATTAGATTTCAGATAGATAACCAAGAAGCAATTGTCGCAGTCCTCAAATATTATCTGGCATATCGCAAAAACTTCAAAAAATTCAAGAATGGGTTTGTTCCTGACAAAAGTGCACTTCATATTGAAGAGGTCTTGCAATTTGGAATTGAAACCAAAGAGTTTAGTGATATTCATCTGGAAGATGATGCAAAAGTAATAACCCATGCGATTAATGGGTTCCTTCTTGAATACTATCCACACACGCCAAAAGGAGCAGAGAAAGACGAACTGGTGAATCGCATTTATAGCTTTTTGATACGAGCTTTGAAAGGGGGTGGGGATACATGAAATTAATGACTATGGTCGCGTTGGTACTCGTTATTGTCGGGGGTCTTAATTGGGGACTTGTAGGTTTATTTAACTTTAACCTCGTGACTGCATTATTTGGTGAAGCATCAATGCTTTCAAATATCGTATTTATTTTGGTAGGAGCTTCTGCTGTGTATGTCGCAGCAACAGTATTACCAAAAGAAATGAAGTAATTGCTACTTATGTGGCACAAGACTTGTGCCACACCAAGTAGTAGGTACAGAAGGTATCTACTCAAATTGAAAGGGGGTGAAAAAATGAAACAATCAACAGTATTACTATTAGTAGGAGGTGTTGGGCTTCTCGTTATTGGAGCGGTTGCTGTAATGAGTATGCAGGGCGATTCAACAATGGTGAAGACAGAAGAAACAAAACCAACTGCAACAGCTATGGCTACTGACCAGAAAGTGAAAGCGAGCAACACAATTGTAGATGTAGCAGTAGAAGCTGGCACATTTAAAACATTGATCGCGGCGGTAAACGCAGCAGGCTTAGCCGAAACGCTTTCAGGAACTGGGCCGTTTACGGTCTTTGCTCCAACTGATGCAGCGTTTGCTAAGTTGCCAGCGGGAACAGTGGATGCGCTTTTAAAAGATAAAGCGAAACTCACTCAAATTCTTACATACCACGTTGTAAGTGGAAACGTTATGGCCAAGGATGTTATGGGCATGACAAGTGCAAAGACAGTTGAAGGAAGTATGGTTGCTATCAAAGTTGTGAACGGAACAGTCATGATAAATGACGCAACGGTCACGGCAACTGATATTAACGCATCGAACGGAGTGATCCATGTAATCGATACAGTACTGCTTCCAAAGGAATAAGGAAAGGAAGAAAGCTAGACTGCAGCTAGCTTTCTTATCCAGTACCGCCGTTTGGTACAATGAGCATATGTCACTAAGAGTATGTAAAAATGGACATCGATTTGAAAAGACAAGTGATTGTCCGGTGTGTCCACAGTGTTCAAGTACGGAAATGAAAAATGCGTTCGGTGAAGAATTCCCTGCGCTTGGTGCACCCGCTTTCAGAGCACTTCATAATAAGGGTATTAAAAACCTTAAATCACTGACACGGTTTAGTGAAGAAGAACTCTTATCTCTTCACGGGTTTGGTCCGAAAGCGTTGCGATTACTAAAACAAACACTAAAAGCAAACGGAATGACATTTCTGAAAAACAAAAAGTAACGGATTCCTCTCTCGAGAGAACAGTCGATACTATTTTGTTACAACAATATGAGAAAAATAATTGTATTAACGTTCATGTCCCTCGATGGGGTAATGCAGGCACCAGGTGGACCAACAGAAGATGAGAGCGGAGACTTCAAATATGGCGGGTGGGCAGTTCCATATTTTGATGAAGTAACAGGAAGGGTTATGACAAAACAAATGGCAGGAGAATATGATCTGCTCCTGGGGAGAAAAACATTTGAAATATTTGCTTCATATTGGCCGGAGCATACAAACGATTGGCCGCAAATAAACGAAATAACCAAATATGTCGTGAGTAATACAGTAACGCATCACAAGTGGAATAACTCTGTCTTTCTGCAATCGGTTGATGACATTAAAGAGATTAAGAAGAAGGGTGGACCTAGTTTGCAGGTGCATGGTAGCGCACATTTAATCCAGACACTTCTTAAGAATGATTTAGTTGATGAGCTCTGGCTTAAAATTTTTCCAGTGACGTTGGGCACGGGCAAGCGCTTGTTTGATGGCGGTTCCATTCCTGCTTCATTCGAACTCGTTGAATCAAGTATTTCACCAAGTGGGGTCATATTTGCTAACTACAAACGAGCGGGAGAAGTGAAAACTGGCTCGTTTTAACAGTAACGAATGGTATGAAACCAACAACTGGAAACACGAAACCTCGAATTTATGCAATGAGTTTTTCTCGTGTGTATCCAGAATATATCAATAAAGCAGAGAAAAAAGGCCGCACGAAAAAAGAAGTTGATGAAATTATCCTGTGGTTAACTGGATATAGTGCAAACGAATTTGAAGCACAACTTAAGAAAGAGACTGATATTGAAACCTTTTATAAAGAAGCTCCGAAAATGAATCCTGCACGAAAGCTGATAACGGGTTTAATCTGTGGGGTACGGGTAGAGGATATTAAAGAACCAACAATGCAATCACTTCGCTATTTAGATAAACTCATAGACGAGCTGGCAAAAGGTAAAACAATGGACAAAATTTTACGATCTTAACAGTTGTTATTCCCTCCACAATTTTATAATGGACATTATTTCAGAAATTGAATTTAGCGGACCAATCTGGAAATGGGTGGGACCTGCACCATTTTATTTTGTAACGATTCCTGACTCTCAAAGCAAAAAATTAAAGGCAATTTCAAAGTTGGTTTCGTACGGGTGGGGAATGATTCCTGTATCCGCAAAAGTAGGTGCAACCGAATGGAAAACATCACTATTTCCCCAAGAAGATCAGTACGTGCTCCCGCTTAAAAAAGTTGTTCGTGAAGCAGAAGGACTTTCAGAACGAGATACTGTAACCGTTATTCTGAAAATCGGCTAGCCTGCATGTAGAACCCAATCTCACAAGTGACCTTCTCGCTTCTGTTTGATAGACTGGAAATACACATGAAAGTATTTCTCATCCTTATGCTCGTTGTGTTAATCGGAGGAGGCGGGTATCTTGCGTTTTCTTCAATGCAAAAGTATTCGCTAAGTAGTGAAACAAGCGACATAGATCAACAAACAGCTAATCAGACTGCCTCTCCAGGAAAATCAACAACTGAAAGCAAACGATATGTTTCATTTTCAGATAACAGTTTGGAAGAAAATAAAAGCACTCGGCGAGTACTCTTTTTTTACGCGAACTGGTGTCCGACCTGTAGACCTGCAGATGCGAGTTTCACTCAAAATGAAGCGAAGATTCCCTCAGATGTAACGGTAATACGAGTTAACTATAACGACACAGAAACCACTGATGAGGAAAAAGCGCTGTCCGTAAAATATGGCGTGACGTATCAACATACATTTGTTCAAATTGATACAAACGATCAGGTAGTTACAAAATGGAACGGCGGTCAAATAAGTGAGCTTCTCGAGAACATAAAATAACATGGTACTTTTAATTGCCTTCGCGTTCTTAGCAGGAGTTGTGACGGTGATTTCTCCGTGCATATTGCCGCTGCTTCCGATCATCTTGTCATCTACTACTGACACCTCAGGCAAAAAGAGGCCGTTTGGTGTTGTCGTGGGGTTTGTAGGGAGTTTTACCTTTTTCACCTTATTTTTATCTATTATTGTGAAGCAGACTGGTATTCCAGCTGACTCATTGCGGCTTATTTCCATTGTAGTACTCATTCTCTTTGGCCTGTCACTGTTGTCTTCGCAAGTGCAACTTTTTATTGAACAATTGTTTAGTAGACTCACTCGATTCGCGCCTCAAAGAGGCGGAAAGACTGGATTTTTAGGAGGTCTTGTTGTGGGTTTATCGCTTGGGTTGTTATGGACCCCCTGTGTCGGACCTATTCTAGCTTCAGTTATTAGTCTTGCGCTCTCTGGGAGTGTGAATACTGAATCGTTTCTTATCACCATCTCGTATTCAATCGGTACGGCAATTCCAATGTTTTTTATTATGCTTGCAGGTTCAACTGCATTGCAAAAAGTGCCATGGCTTTTTAGAAATGCAGGGAAAATTCAGAAGGGATTTGGCATACTCATGATTCTTACAGCCATTGGAATATTTTTTAATATCGATCGCAAATTTCAGACGCTTATTCTAGACACATTCCCAAACTACGGCGTCGGATTAACAAAGCTGGAAGATAACCAAACAATACGAAGGGAGCTCGAAGAAATAAGCCAGAAACCGATGGATGATAGCTTGATTGGGAAGCCAATGCCTCAATCGGGAAATGTCAAAGGTCCACTGGCACCTGAAATAATTGCCGACGGGCAATGGTTTAACTCAAAGCCTCTTACGCTTTCCGAACTGAAGGGAAAAGTCGTCCTTGTCGATTTTTGGACATACTCATGTATCAATTGTCTGCGAACACTTCCATATCTCCGGGATTGGTGGTCGAAGTATAAAGACAACGGGTTAGTCATTATCGGCGTTCACTCACCTGAATTTGAATTTGAGAAAGACGCAAGTAACGTGTCGCAAGCGATAAAGGACTTCAAGTTAGAGTATCCAATTGTGCAGGATAATAGTTTTGCAACCTGGCGTGCATATAAAAATGTATATTGGCCTGCAAAGTATTTTATAGACAAAGACGGAATTATTCGTTCAACCCATTTTGGGGAAGGGTCGTACGATGAATCTGAACGAATTATTCAAGAGCTTCTCTCTGAAACTAATGCAACAAACATCTCTCTTGAGGTCAATAATGAAGAGTATCAGCTTTACTCAAAAACTCCAGAGATATACCTAGGAAAGTTGCGTTATAACGGACAGAGATATGTAACATTTGATGGCACTGTTGAACAGGCCGACGAGTATGTGCATCCACAGAAAGGATCAACACTGTTACTGCAGTTTGAATCAAAAGAAGTGTTTTTAGTTATGAGATCAAAAGCAGGAAATGCTCGTGTTAAGGTGTATCTTGATGACAAGGTTCAGTATGGAGGTGAGGATGTGGTCAATGGGATAGTCACCGTTGACAAGGATCGACTCTATAAAATCATTAAACTTGAAACACCAGGAAAGCACTTAATGCGCTTGGAGTTTGAAGATAGCAATGCTGAGGTGTTCGCCTTTACCTTTGGGTAATTGTGATAGGTAAAAAATGCTTTGCCATTTATACTAAAGAGTGGCCGCATCTTATGATCAAACTAGACGTTCTTGGGTTAAAACCATTACATATCGGATAACAATTATTGTTTCCACCTTCGTTATTGTCTTCTTCTTAACGGGTAATGTAGACATCACGATTGATATTACGATTATCACAAGCATTGCAAACACTTTTCTGTATTTTATCCACGAGCGATTTTGGAACAAAATCCATTGGGGGAGAACAAAATCGAAGAGATAATAATGTTTTCTTTTCTTTCAAAACTTGTTACATCTGGTATAGTAAATTATGAAAAATCATGAGGGAGGAGCAATGTACGGATTAGGAATGATTGGTGCAGCCATTTATTATCTGCAACACGCAGCGACCTTTGGAGAAGGGGTAATTGGGTTATTAAAAGCTGTTGTCTGGCCTGCTTTCCTCGTTCACAAACTTTTGGGTTTCTTGGGAATGTAAGGGAGTAAAAACTCTCCCTGTGTATGTCCTATAATCTTGACTTCGCCCACTATTACTGATATAATCGCCTCATCGAACAATAGCTCACTTCCCGTTTAGCGAAGTGACCGAAGGAGTTGCAGCATGTTACAAGTAGTTCATTCCATTCGTCGAGATGGATCTCTCGTAGACATCTTTGTTGAGCTAGGTGCAATGCACCTTATCTTCCGGAATGCAGGGAAGAATTTATCCATCGATTGGAAATTAGTAACATTCCCTGAGAATTTTATTAAAGCCGCACGGGAGGCATCAAAGCCGCTCCGTCTTGGTACGATTACTTTTGGGGTGAGACCCTGTAACGGTATTCACTATGATGGGCAGTTTGAATGCGATACAGATCAAGATTTGGCTCAGCTAAAATTCCGTGAGCCAGAGAAGTCAGTCGAGTTTCAGATTGTATTGAGAAGACATGAAATCTCAAATTTAGTCGTTGCAATCGAAAGTTATCTGACCTGCTAATCGTTTTGCAGGAAGCTCTCCACGATATGTGGGGAGTTTTTTTATTTTGAGAATCTAACTTCTATTTCTTCGTGAGTGTCTGGTGTTAACATTTCAATCGACTCTTCATCTGCTATTTGATAATTAATGAATATCTGTGAGCCTCTGGGAATTGGCTTTATTGCTTTAAAGGTCACAGTCTTACGCATAAAGTCTGACTCGTATGTTGCGTTCGGTTCGTCTGAATGGTTGTAAATCATCCCATATCCTAAAATCATCGCATCTCCTTTTTTATCTTCATTCCATTCAAAGAACCAATATTCCAAAAAGTCCAGTGCGCCACCATCTTTTCTTCTATCTATAATTTCTGAAGGGGTAGAGACCGCGGGACACACTTCTATGACTTCCCCTACAGAGAAATCCTTCGTCGCAAACACACCATTCCCTAAATTATCAGTGTACTTTACTTCAATAGAAAACATGAGTTCCATTGTACTTGATTTAAAAAAATCAGTGGAAAAATTAAACTCCTTCTGTATAATGAATCTATGCAAACTCGATTAAACCCATATATTGGCTTTAAAGATACAACACGAGAGGCGATGGAATTTTATAAAACTGTCTTTGGAGGAACTCTTGTCATGAACACATTTAAAGAAGCACACCTCTCAGAAGATCCGATCGAAGGAGAGAAGATTATGCACGCAATGCTTGAAACTGAAAATGGAATGGCCTTTATGGCATCAGATACACCGAACGGAATGGAACATCATCCAGGCTCAAGTATTAGTATCTCTTTAAGTGGTGATAACGAGGAAGAACTCAAAGGGTATTGGGACAAACTCTCCGCAAATGGAACGATCTCATTACCACTTGAGAAGGCTCCGTGGGGAGATCATTTTGGAATGGTGACTGACAAATTTGGTATTAACTGGATGGTGAATATTTCACCTAAAAAATAATACAGCACTTCAGCGTAGGTTTTTGGTATCTCTACACATGTCAGAAATTAAAACAAAGGTTACGAATAAAAATCCAAAAGATTTTATAAACTCCATAGAACCTGAGCAAAAGAGGAAAGATGCATTGGTATTGCTTGAGATGTTTGAAAAGGTAACCAAGGAGAAAGCAGTTATGTGGGGTGAGAGTATTGTGGGATTTGGGAAATATCACTACAAGTCTGAAAGAAGTACTCAAGAAGGCGATTGGATGCTCGTTGCCTTTTCACCCCGAAAGCAAAACTTAACGCTCTATATTATGGCAGGAAACAAAGACAGCACTGATCTGTTGAAGAAACTGGGAAAACATAAAACGAGCGTTGGGTGCTTATACATAAATAGCCTTGCAGATGTCGATCAAACAGTCCTCCCAGAGCTTATTAAACGCTCATACGATTTCATGAAGAAGGCAAATCCAAGCTCGAGTTAATATCGCATCTCCATTAGCCTCGGTTTGTCAGTAATTACCACGTAGCTAGCATACCCAGCGTTGATGAATCCTGTGTTAATGTAGCGCTTTTGGTAATCAATTTCTGGAGCGTGTGTGTGGCTTGTGATTGTAAACGTAGTCTTACTTCGTCTCATGTTTTTAATATTCAGATTGAGAAATCCTAGAAAAGAAACACCGGTTTTTGCAGTTATGTATTCACAAATAATCCTTGGCAAATTAAAGGGAAGGGTGACAATTCGAACAGCTGTCAGATTATGGAAAAAGAGCGTGTACACAAGTCCTGATAAGAATGAATCCTCATGTCCGTGTTTAACCTCATAGGTGTATTTTCCCTGAGTAAACGTATACGTTCCAGAAATTGTTTTAAGTGAAAATAATGCGGTTCGTTGGTCTAGGTCAAGTGCACGATCATGGTTCCCTGTTACATAAATAGCTTGTTTCTTTTTCAGAAGATCAAACAATGTATTCCACTCTGAAGCGATGAACTGATCAAATGTCATAACTAAGTGTTCCCACAAGTCGCCATTAATAATCACGGTATCTGCATCTTCTACAATCTGTTTTATAATACTGAGTTTCTTCTGATCTATTCGTTTTGTAAGGTGGGTGTCAGAGAAAATGATTGTCTTTTTCATATAGCTGTATGAACAATATCGGCTTTGGTATTATGAATCAATGATTACCTCTAGTGCTGTTGATACATATATTCAAAAGGCGCCGAAGGAAGTGCAGGGGAAGCTAACGGAAATAAGAAAAGCTATTAGGAGTGCTGCACCGAAGGCTGAGGAGAAGATTAGTTACGGAATGCCATATTACGGATATTTTGGTCGGCTCGCATACTTTAGCTATGCAAAAAAGCATATTGGCTTATACGTTCCACCACCCATTATAGAAAACCATAAAACGCTTCTTTCTCAATACCAAACTGCAAAGGCTACTGTTCAGTTTCCACTCGACAGAAAGATCCCGGTTACACTGGTTAAGAAACTCGTAAAAGCTCGTGCACGAATGAATGAGGAGAGTAACGGATAGTCACTGCTTCGTTGCAACGACAAAAATCCCCGCAAATCCTTTTTTGTTTTCTGCTCTCACAATTGGCTCAAGTAAACTAGGGACATCAATGCGCTTTTTAAATACGTGCTTCACAAGGAGTGCCACAATATCAAAGCTTCTTCCAACAACACCGTAATGGTATGAGTATGTAATATTCCTAAACTTAGTGAGACACCTTTTTAATTCTTCTATTGAGTAATGTCTGTGTTTCAATAAAAAATATGCAGGATCAAGGAGAATAGAGAGGAAGTGCTTTCTCGGAGTCATGATAATAACGGTTCCGCCCGGTCTCAGAACACGATAAATTTCATCAATGCATTTCTGTTCGTTTTGTACATGTTCTATGACCTCTGCAAAAATCACGGTATCCACACTATTTGCTTTGAGTGGGAGTTTCTCCCCAAATGCTACTTTAAAAGTGGCTTTTGGAGTGAGTTTTTGAGCCTCACCGATAACGAACGGGTCAATATCCACTCCTACGATTGATTTCACATCTTTCACCGCGAGTCGCTCAAAGTATCCGGCCCAACAGCCTACATCTAACACATCTTTCCCCTTGATGTATGGTTTACAGAACTCGTAAATCATTTTTTGGGCGAGTGATGGATGTAAATCAATACTACTAATGCTTCGTTCATAATTCATCACGCCTATTTTAACATCACTGGAGTACGCACTTTATTTGACCCAAACAATGTCTTATAGTCTGGTTATACCAGAAATTTTATATCGTTTTTGGAGGTTATTATGCAGTTGCCACCGGGTATTAAATGTCCGACACGGGAAGAGGTGCAAAAAATCGCACGCGAATCAATGCGCCAATTCGGAGTACCCGTGTTCTATGATAGACGGTTATGGAATGTTGAGGCGACACACTCACGCAATGGGCATCACTACTATGTGTATGGGACAAGCGTTTACTATTCAGGGCAATCGTTTGGTGGTTTTGACTACATTGGAGAGAAGGGGGATCAAAACATCAAAACACATGAAGCGAACAATGGGTTGAAGTTCTAGCTTCGACACTGCGCACTTCCAGTGACCGCCTTTAGCGGTTTTTTATGGCTATTCCACCTCACTACTTCTTTTTGATATACTGCGCTGCCTCAAACTAAATAAAACGATCTTCGTTTGTTCAGTTCTGTAGTAAAATCACACTGTATGAGTAGTATTTTTAAAATCATTAAGTTATCAAAGCCACAGCACAAATGGATTCTCCTCGCATGTGTTTTAATCACGTTGCAAGCGCTCCTTCAACAGGCAACACCACTCTCTTTAAAGTTTGTTGTCGATGAATTGTCCATGCAAATTAGCAACGGAAATGGGGATTATGATCGTTTGGTTTTCTTGTTCGGATTAATTCTTTTGATCAATATTGGTGGGATTATCTTGAGTTCAGTTAGCCAGCGATTGGGGGATTATATAGCCGCGCGTTTGGGGAGTAACTTAACAGAGATTTATTATCGAAAGATTTTTACGCTTCCCCAAAATCACTTTGATTCTGAGATCTCAGGAAAAATGGTGAACCAGTTGAATCGAGGAATTATCTCAATCAGAGAGTTCATCGGAGCTGCTTCAAACTTTATTACTCCAGCGCTTTTACAAGCTATTTTTGGAGTTGCAATTCTTTGTTACTTTGACTGGAGTATTGGACTATTAGCACTTGCGGTATTCCCGGTGTACATCGCAATTTCAAGTTACTCAACCCGCAAGTGGGGACAGATTCAGGCGGAAAAAAATGTGCATGAAGATGCAACACGCGGTCGTATCTCTGAAGTAATCAGTAACATTACGCTTGTTAAAACGTATAACACCCAAATGCGCGAGTGGAATTTTGTTTCTAATGAATACAAAACCATTAATAAGTTATCAGACAGACAATCAATCCAATATCACATTTTGAACTTCATTCGGCAGTTTGGGCTTGAAATTGCCTTCGTTATTATCCTCTTTGTCATCTTTAGAAATACGTTCCTTGGGCTTTTGACGTTAGGTGAAATGGTGTTGATTATTCAACTCCTTAATCAGTTGCGTTGGCCTCTCTTTGGTATGAGCTTTATTTTGGAGCAAGTGCAACATGCCGAAGCTGATTCAAAGGCATTTTTTGAAGTACTTGAATTAAGCGGCAGCGAAGTGTTCCAAACAAAGAAATTAAAGAACTTGGTCTCTCAGCCTGATATTACTTTTGAAAATGTGAGCTTTGAATATGAGGATGGTTCTCCGGTTCTGAAAGACTTAAGTGTGAAATTAGACAAGAAAGAAACGGTCGCCCTTGTTGGTCATTCAGGAGCAGGAAAGACCACGCTCATTAACTTGATTTTGAAATTGTATGAACCAACGAGCGGGGAGATGCTTCTTTCTGGAAAGAAATATTCAAAGGTTGATCATTCATGGGTTCGCGCACATATGGCACTTGTCTTTCAAGACAACGAATTATTCTCTTCAACCATTCGAGAGAACGTTGCCTATGGATTACCAGATGCAACCGATAAACAAATTATCCAAGCACTAAAGCAAGCAAATGCATATGAGTTTGTACAGAAATTTAAAGAAGGGCTTGATGCACAAATCGGTGAGAGAGGGGTGAAGCTTTCTGGCGGACAAAAACAACGAATTCAAATTGCGCGAGCAATTCTGCACAATAAACCAATTTTAATTCTTGACGAAGCAACAAGCAGTTTGGATTCAAAGTCAGAACGATTAGTGCAAGACGCGTTAGAGAAACTCTTTAAGAATAAACTCGTTATTATCATCGCGCACCGGTTCTCAACCATTCAAAACGTTGATCGAATTATTGTGCTGGATCACGGGACAATTGCAGACTCAGGAAGACCACATGATCTTGCAAAGAGAAAAGGACTCTATTCAGAACTGTTACAATACCAAATAGAGGGAAATAAGAAGCTACTGAGCGAATACGACCTTCATTGAAACCGTAAATCTTTTCATTTTTGAAAAATATTATGAAAAAACAACCTGCTCCTCACAAAAGAATCCCCGATGGAGTTAAAAAGACATTGTATGCCAATGGTGTCGTCTCTTCAGAAACTGAATATAAAAATGGAAAAAAACATGGTCTTTGTACGATCTATCTCAGTAATGGTCAGATTCGTGCCATTGGAATGTATTTAGATGACAAGATGGCAGGTGAATGGAAATGGTATCGAGCAGATGGAAAGCTTTGGCAAGTGGGTAACTTTAGTGAGGGAGTGAAGGATGGGAAATGGGAGCGGTATGCCCCAACAGGGGAACTGTATGACACCGGGTACTTTACCTTAGGAGAGAAGTCTGGACTGTGGGAACGGTTCGATGCACAGGGGGCTGTTATTAAGTCTCGAACATATCCATCAAAATAAATGATTTGATATTCTTATTGTATGAACATTCTTGCTCCAATTATTGCTTCATTCACGGGACTTATATTGGGAACATTGTGGTACTCAGTATTGTTTGCGAAACAATGGCAAAAGCTCGCAGGAGTAACTGATGCGCAAATGAGTAAAGGGATGGCGAAGCGTGCACTTGGTTCATACATCCTGACGCTTGTGATGGCATTTAATTTAGCAGCGTTCATGGGGCCGAACTCAACTCCAGCGTTTGGATTGTTTGCAGGTTTTGCTGCTGGATTTGGCTGGGTTGCAATGGCTTTTGGTACTAATTATTTGTTTGAACAAAAACCACTCAAACTATTCCTTATTAACGGAGGATATAACGTATTGCTTCTCACGATCATGGGGTTTGTTATTTCTCTCTTCTAACGATTACGCTCTAATTTACCCTGAGTATCACATAAAAAGACCCACGAGGGTGTGGGTCTGTGTTTGGATTACTCCTTATAAAGAAAATTTAAATAAGGTTGCCACAGACATTCACTTAAAGCATGGGGTTAAATTAAAAAACCCTCAGATTTCCATTCGATTTACCAATGATGAGGATGATGGGAAGGAAGATCGCAATCTTGTGGTTGATAAAATGGTACTCGATGGAGTGACATACCAGACAGAGGATGATGACACCTATTCGACTGGAACATATACCAGAGGCGAGGGGTGTACAGACGGTCGCAAGAAATCTGAAATACTCAGTTGTGAAGGTTACTTCCGGTATTACTAGAAACCAGCAGAGCAGTGGCTGCGGGTTACCTGAACGAGATCTTCCTTGGTATACTACAAAAATGCGCGCTTTTTATCTGCTTCTAGCGAATAACGTCGTTTCATCAATTACAAATTTTACTGTGTGGTTTGCAATTACATACTTTACCTATTTGCAGACGCAATCAGTGATCGCAACTTCAGTTATTTCTGGACTCTTTTTAGTATCCACTGCCATTTCAGGGTTTTGTTTTGGAGGACTCGTTGATCGATACAAAAAGAAAACAATGATGTATGTCTCAAGCATTGCGTCGCTTGTGTTTTACCTTATGAGCTTTGCAATATACCTAACAGCTCCTCAAGGTTCATTTACCTCCATTGAAAGTGTTGTTTTGTGGGTTTTTGTCCCCATCACAATGTTAGGCGTCATCTCAGGTAACATCCGAAATATTGTGCTTCCAACGCTCATCACAATTCTTGTCCCTGAAAAAATGCGAGATCGTGCAAACGGAATGGCAGGTACCGCAGGAGGGATATCATTCTTAATTGTTTCTGTGATCAGCGGATTTTTAGTAGGACATTCAGGCATGTATTGGGTGCTCATTCTTGCAATCGTTTTGTCACTCGCGTCAATTTTGCACCTGTGGTTTATCTCAGTGCCAGAGAAAGGTCATGTGCATGTGGAAGGAGTGAGTCATTCACCTGTGAATCTTGATATAAAAGGAACGCTTAAGGCAATCTCTTCGGTCCCTGGTTTGTTTGCCCTTATTTTATTTACGACGTTCAATAATTTTATAGGCGGAGTTTTTATGTCGCTTATGGATGCATATGGGTTGTCACTGGTTTCTGTACAAGTGTGGGGGCTTATCTGGGGAGTCCTCAGTATCGCCTTTATTGTAGGTGGTCTTATTATTGCAAAGTGGGGGTTAGGGAAGAACCCGTTGAAAACATTATTCACTGCAAATGTTTTTATCTGGACAATTTGTATCTTTTTTACCATTCAACCGTCTATTGTGTTTCTTGTTGTCGGAATGTTCCTGTACCTTTCAGTGGTCCCATACATAGAAGCGGCTGAACACACGATTATCCAGAAGGTGGTAAAGCATGAGCGACAAGGACGGGTGTTTGGATTTGCACAAAGCATTGAGCAAGCAGCGTCACCGCTTACCGCTTTTGCAATAGGGCCCATTACGCAACTTGTTTTTATTCCTTTTATGACAACCGGAGCAGGCGTTGATTTAATTGGATCGTGGTTCGGGACAGGTCCTGGGCGAGGAATTGCACTCGTCTTTACGCTTACTGGGTGTATTGGATTAACCATGACGCTCCTTGCCATGCGTTCCCGGTCATACGCACTGTTGTCACGGCAGTATGTGAAATGAAAAAACTACATTTTTCCGCTCCAATCGAAATTCGAGAAGGAAACCCGTATATACTCGTAAAGCATGAGTACGTTACCAAACTGCGGCCAGGATGGAGGAAACCACTCCCGGTAGTTATTCAAATAAACGGCGAACCCAAAATTCCGTGGCACATTAATATGATGCCAGTTGGAAACGGAGACTTTTATTTATATCTCCATGGTGATGTTCGAAAAGCATCGCAGACCAAAGTGGGCGATACGGTGCTCGTCGATCTCTGGTTTGATGTTACATACCAAACAGGGCCACAGCACCCAATTCCAACCTGGTTTAGCGATGCGTTAAAAAAGAATGAAACGGCACAAGAAAACTGGGAGAAGCTTATTCCGAGTAGAAAAAAGGAAATACTCCGATACTTCTCATGGTTAAAATCTGAAGAAGCAATTGATCGGAACCTAAAGCGCGCGCTTCTTGTGCTCTCAGGGAAGCCAGGAAGGTTTATGGCTCGCTCTTGGGAAAACGGTTCATAACTCATGATAAGATACAGGTATGAATGAGTTCGCCGCAAAAAAACTTGGAGAAGTTCTCGCATTTTCTCAAATTGGTGTAACTGTGTTTGAAAAAGGGGCAACGGCGCTTAATACAGTGCTTGGGGAACATGCAGATTCAGTTGTTTCTTCCCTCAAAACACAGAGTGAAAACATCATTGCGATTGCAGCGGAGGCTGGGGTTATTGATATCACAAGACTCAAGTCAGAAAAGACGGGTGCTAAGTTATTATCTATGGCTGAGCTTTACATCGGAGATGAATGGGACAACTCAGCTGAATTATTAGAATGGCTAGGTTTCTTTGAAGGAGCAGCTATTGTGCATTGGAAACTCGTGCATGGTGCAGGAGAAGCGCTTGCACATCAAAAATTAAGCGAATTGGCAACAGAAGGGATTACGTTCCATACTGATCTTCTGAATGCTGTTTCTTCTGCAATCGAAGAGTATGCAAAACAAAAAGTTACTGCATAATACTTGCACCCATTTGCCACTCCTTCACGGATTTCAGAGGACTAATAAGCATTAAGATATTCAGGGTGAGATTATCTCGAATCAAGTATCCAATAGAAACTTCCATGACTACAATTAGTATTAAAACCACCCACACGGGGAGTTTTCTTGCAAGATAAAACCCCAATACCATGGCTAAAACATCAACTATTGAGTTAATAATGCTGTCGCCGTAGTAGTCAAGTGAAATCGTTGTCTCTCTGTACCTGTTTATTATAAAACTACTGTTTTCAACAATTTCCCATCCCACTTCGATTGCAAGTGCGAGAATGAATGATTGCAAAACGGTAATCCTCTTCAGTATGTATTTCCCTAAATAGTAAAACCCAAAGCCATGAATGATGTGGGAGAATGTGTACCAATCAGTTAGATGTTGAGAGTTTTCACTGCTCCAAGTCAGTCCATGCCATAGCTTTACGACTCCGCAGGTGCAAATCATGACACGGCCCATTGCGTACTCAGCGATCGCCATCACTGAAAGCGCAATTGCCGTCAGAGTTACTCCTTGAGTTGGAGTGACTATTTCTCTTCCTTTTTTCGCTTTCATTCTTAAATACTAGCAAAGAGAGGAGCACTAACTACTCTGTACTTTTTTGTTGAGTTAGGTTACAAATAAATATGTCAGAACAATCTTCAGAAACAGGAGCACCGAAGCAAAATCTCCCGGAGGGGTGGGAAGATCAGCCGGGAGGGTTTATTGTTTCTCCAGATGGAAAGGATGTTGTCCGTGTTCCAGTTGGTTCAATAACAAACCCAAACAGAGAAGTTAAGAACCCTCTTCCGTCAGTGGAGGCGAACCAAATGCCTCAGCCGCAAGTGAAGCCTGAATCTGTTACCGGGCCGATTGAACCAACCATTCCAGAGAGTGAGCGGGCTATACCGCTAGATTTAAAGGCGTTGCGGGCCAAACTTGCAGAGTCTCAGGAAAAAACGGTAGTTACTCCGGTACAAAGAGCACCAGAAGCGGTACCTCCTCAAGCACCGGTAGAGGTGAAACAGCCAAGTTTTGGTGAACGAGTGAAATCATTCTTCAAACGATAGTAAATACCCCATAGCTTGATCTTCGGTCAGTTTCGTGCTAGAATATGCTATTCGTTCGCACATTTGAAAGGAATATTTCATGCGTTTTCTAGTCGTGGGCCTAGTTCTCATTGCGGCAGTTTTGATTGCACCTACGTTACTTGGAACGGAGGCAATTATTGCCGACACTGTTACAAGTACCCCACTTCCGGTTCCCACCGGATCGCCAGAATCAGTTATTGTGACCGAGCAGTTGGTCAGTGTTAGTGCATCATATTACTTGGATTCAGATCCTGACGGCGCAGCCATTCTGGTAAAGCAATTCGAATTTGATGCCCAAGAAGTAACCATCCTTGTTGGGATTAAGGGTCTTGATGAGTTTGCTTTTCAGTTTGGTATGTTACTGGGGAAACCGATAGAAGCGGTGTACTGCGGATATGAATGCCAAATGTCCGCTGCAACAAGTGGTGATTTTGAACTCCGCAAAGAGTGGATTAAGAATATGAAGCTGTATGTTCTGTTTGAAGACGGGACCTACGCACGGATTTTGCTCACAACCCCCTCGGACGCTGAGTGCCAAATCTTAGGAATATATATTGACTCGTCATTGATGCTACATGCGCACATTCTGGATTATGACGGGGTCGAAAAGACCAGTTTGTGGCAGATCGAAGGCAATACTGTGACTGAAATCGAAGAGCTGCCCTATGTGGAAGACCTCCCGTTCAAAGCGTATAGTTTCTCAGACGGCGTTGGTACATCAGTGGGATACGTTGCACTCATAAGCGACAGGAACGACGTTGCCATTGCTGACCCGAACGACAAAATGATCGATCGAGCGTATCCTTGCATTACAGGATAGATATGCTCGCAGCCTCTCTGGCGACAGGGAGGCATTTTTTTGTTCATCAGTTGTAGAATAACCTATGTATTCTGGAATAAGTGTTTATGAATCAGATCTCGAAACCGTTTTAGCCGTTCACAAGCAAATCCCTGAATTTCAGGAAAATCCTCCATACACGATAGATGAATTTTCTTCACACCTTGGAAATGCGAAGTCTCTTATTTTGGTAGCTTTTATCGATGAAAATCCAGTTGGTTACACCATTGGGTTTGATCGATTTAACGACGGGTCATTTTATAGCTGGGTAGGGGGAGTAATTCCGACAGCTCGAACACTCGGGGTATATTCAGCTCTTCGATCCAAACAGGAGCAGTGGGCAAAGAATAAAGGTTTTACTTCAATCAAAATAAAAACACGGAATAGACGTGTTGAGATGCGGATAACCTTGGCCAAACGTGGATACAATATAATCGGCTTTGAAGAAAAACCAAATGTCCTCGATAATCGGTTGCTTCATGAAAAAAAGTTATGAGCATTTTTTACTGAACCAACAATTGACTTTGAGCTTGGTTTGGCATAAGATCAGTGTCTCGCAAAGGATTAATATATAAGGATCACCCAATATGACTCACGAAAAGATTGTTCATACGCTTCGTAAACACCACCAAAACCTTGAAGGTAAAGCGGTTGATTACAAGGATCCTCAGTATCTCGCACTTGCCAGACAAATTGCCGATGAAATTATGGCAGAAGGACTGAACGTCGTTCAGCTTACGGATTTAGAGAAACATTTGTCTCTTGAAACCGTTAAGCAGACTTACGTAAATCTCATCCATCTCGCAGTAAAGTTGGCAAAGGCAAAGGCGATTATTCAATCGCTGAGCGGGAAGCACATTTCTATCGTCATGCCAGCCTACGGCGAAAATATCCGTATGATGCCACGAGGAACCACTGATGGTACTCATCCAAACGGTGAAAATTTCATTATTGAGAAGTCCCGTCAGTTAAAGTGGTTGTTCGACGGCGCGAAAAACACGTACCAAGTCTTTATTGTGGATGACATGTCAAAACCAGATCCGCTCACCAGCGGAGACGCAGCTCGAAAGGTCATCACCGATAACAAAGTTCCACACTTTACCGTTTTGTATTTGAAAGACGGTGTTGAATCCGAAAAAGGCAAAGAAGGTATTGTTGGCCACGCGCTGAAAGGTGTTAATTTCCCAAAGAACACCAAAAAAGCAGGTGCCGTCTATTACGGTTGCGCAAAGGCAATCGAAAAGTATGGGACAGGTGAAAACCACATTGTCGTTATCACTGACTGTGATTTATCTGTTGATTTAGTGCAGGTTGGGAACCTTGTTCAGCCAATTGTCATGGATAATGCTGCAGCTGCAGCAGGATCACGACGCTTGCCAGAATCTATTTTGGAAATTGTTGGTAGTCGCAATCTGCGCGCGAACGCAGCTCGTTATTTCCGACAATTGCTGTTACCTGGTTTGTTACCAAAGGACACACAGTGCGGTGCAAAGGCATTTTCAGCAAAAGCATTGTCAGATGCCATTATGGCTGATCGCAAAGTGTTGGATTTTGCTTTTGATATCGAACTTTTGACCCTTGTTGCATTGCAAAACGGTGCAGAGAAAATCGTTCCTGTCGCAGTTGCGTGGTTTGATAGCGCAGAGCTCACAACGACTGATAGTTCTGTGCACTTTAGAATCATGGAAGCGCAGCGGGAAATTGCTGTGGCAAATAAGACTGGTTCTGGGGAAGTCTTTGATAAATTGGTCGAGGTTTCAGAACTCCTCACAGAGAGTGAAGAAACTTGGCTCGCGTTCCTTGCGCAGCTTGAGAACAACGCTCGGTTGCAGGAAGCTATGCAGTCTTTTGATACCAGTATCTTGGATGAGCTGAAAGCGCTCATTCAGACACCAGCCAAAACGGCATAATTGTTTCCTTTGAGGAAGTAATTTGTCTCCCAACTATGTGGTTGGGAGATATTTTTGTCTAAAAAAAGTAATGCAAAATATATTTACTTCATATATGCTATAATTCTCGACCATGAAGAGAACAAAGATTGTAGCGACCTTAGGGCCAGCTTCACAAAACGAAAAGACATTAAAAGACTTGCTTTTGGCAGGGGTTGATGTCGTTCGGCTTAATTTTTCCCACGGAAACTTAGAACAAAAAACTGAAGCGATTACATTAGTTCGCGCGATGGCTGAAAAAGTTAAGAAAGAAGTTGCAATCCTAGCTGATCTTCCTGGACCTAAACTTCGGCTTGGGGAAGTGGACGGAACGTTTAACATTAAAAAGGGAGACGTATTAACGTTTGGTTTGAACGGGACTGAAGACCTTCCGATTCAGTATGACTTCACAAAAGCGGTCAAAGAAGGACAGCGGATGTTTTTAAACGACGGGCTTATTGAACTCACTATTCTTTCAACTAAAAAAGGTGTCGTTACTGCAAAAGCGAAAAATAGCGGATGGGTTACGTCAAGAAAAGGTATTAATTTACCAGAAACTATTTTAGAAGGAGCTGCATTTACCAAAGAAGACAGAGAAGCTGCTAAATTCGCAATCGAGTCTGGAGTTGAATTTATCGCTCTCTCATTCGTGCAATCAGCTGCTGATATTGAGATGTTAAGAACTCTCATTAAAGAGAAGAAAAGCAGAGTAAAGATTATTGCGAAAATCGAAAAACCAGAAGCAGTGAAGAATATTGAAGCAATTGTCATGGCCGCAGATGGAATTATGGTTGCACGAGGGGACTTAGCAATTGAAACGTCACCTGCTCAAGTTCCACTCATTCAACAAAAAATTATTGTCCTTGGACGCCAATATCAAAAGCCAGTCATAGTTGCCACTCAAATGCTTGAAAGCATGATTGAAAACCCTCGACCAACTCGAGCTGAAGCTTCAGATGTTGCAAACGCTGTTATTTCTCAAGTAGACGCTGTTATGTTGTCTGCTGAAAGTGCGTCAGGGAAATACCCTGTTGAGGCTGTTTCTACGATGAGTACTATTATCGCTGCAGTTGAAGCTGATCCTGAATTTAGACGGTACATAAAAATTAATTGGGAGAAACTACATTTCCGTGATTTGCGTATGAATGCATTGGTCGCATCAAGCGCATCACTCGCATACCGATTGCAAGCTCCGGTTATTGCAATTGGCACAGTGACGGGTAAGAGTGCACAACAGTTGTCATCTTTCAGACCAAATGCGTTTATTTCAGCCTTAACGCACGATGACTACATCGCTCGACAGCTAGTATTATCATGGGGCGTATATCCAGTTGTGGTCCCAGAAAATGCTGAGAGCCATACATTTGAAACAACAATGGTAGATGCCTTACGCAAGCGAAAGTTTGTGAAAAAAGGAGAGACCGCTGTTCTTGTGTGGGGTTCAAAGATTGGAATTTCAGGAACCACTAATACAGTTCGTACGGTAACCCTCTGACACGCTTCTTACCGTTTCTTCATGATCCTCGCACTCATTCTTTCCATACTTAACGGTATATAGATCAGTACGTTAAGGAGGTGACAGTTATGGGAATACTCGACATTATTATCATATTACTAATCGTTTCATGGCTTGGAGGGTTTGCACTTCACATTGGTGGAGGCCTTATTCACATTATCCTCGTTATCGCAGTGCTCGTGTTTTTAGCGCGACTTTTAGGATTCAGCATATAAAAACACCCTATTTTTAGGAGAATTTTAATTCTTTTGAGTACTTGTCTGCAATTCTGGTTGGTTCAGGAAGTTTGTGTGCCTTCGTAGTGTTGATCGTCATTGTGAGGGCATCTGCCACAGAACATTTATGGCCAGGGGATATGAACAGTGGATTTGTCTTATCTTTGTTACAAAGGGCAACACCTAAGACCTCGTTTTTGTCAGATACATAGGTATAACTGCCCTTTATATGATCTGGTGGTGTGAATATTCCAGTCAGTCGGCTTTTCGCAACACCAATGGTTGGGATGTTCAGTGTAATACCTAACTGTGTTGCGATTCCCATTCGCCTCGGGTGCATTATTCCTTGACCATCTACCATAATAAGCGACGGTATTTTGTGTAATTTCTTAAACGCTTCTAAAAGGTTTGGTATTTCGCGAAATGACAGAAACCCTGGAATGTAGGGAAGAGTAAGTGTTGAGATATGAGACACAACCTCTATTTCGGTAAGTTCTGGATACGTTAATAAAACAAAAACAGACAGAATCTTATCCTCCATAATTGAGCTGTCACATCCAGCTATATAATCAATTTTTTTCGGCAGTGGTGTAAGTATTATTTGTTTCCGGAGTTCATTTTGCTGTTTTGTAAGGCTCGCAAGTACACCTGGTGCAATAACCGCTCGTTTTCGAGAATACCAACCCATAGCGGAGTATATCTCGTATTTCATTGTATGCACCAATGCGTATTCAACTCCTCCTTTGCTATACTCAATTTATGGATAAACCCATGGTTCCAGATGAAACAGTAAAGAAAGCCACGAATAAAACGTGGAATGAATGGGTAGTCCTTCTTGATTCCAAGGGAGCAGAAAAAATGACTCATTCGGACATTGTTAAAACCTTAGCAGAAAAAGATTTAATCGAAAGTAGTTGGTGGAGACAAATGGTTGCAAACGGGTACGAACGATTAAAAGGAAAACGAGTACTTGGCCAAACGACAACGCAGGGTTTTGAAGTAGGCGCACAGCGTACAATGCCTATTTCAGGGGATAAAGCATGGAAATTGATCACATCTAATGTGGGTCGCAAAGAATGGCTCGGCACAGCACAAGTCACTCTATCAAAAGGCGAAACATTCAAAACACTCGACGGCGTTGAAGGTGAAATTCGAGTAGTAAACAAACAGAAGAATATTCGGGTATTCTGGAAGCCACGACTCTGGAAGCGTCATTCAATACTGCAAGTGCGAGTCGAATCTCGAGGGGATAAAAGTGTCGTCGGTTTCCATCATGAGCATTTACCAAATGCTAAAGCAAGAAAGGTGATGCTTAATCACTGGCAGGCAGTGCTTCAAAAACTTGCGACAATGGTTCCAGCCTCATAACAAGGGTTCGTTGTATTTGCCATTGACAGTGTTTTCTCAGGAGATCTACAGTGAACAGAGGAGGTGATTCATTTATGAAAAGTACTGCTTGGTTACACGTTGTAGCTTTTACTCTAGTCGTAATTGGTGCAATTAATTGGGGTCTTGTTGGTTTATTGAATGTCAATTTAGTTGAGATGGTCTTTGGCGTTTCAATGCTCACTCAACTCGTGTATGTGCTCGTTGGTCTCTCTGGTCTTTACCTGGTGTTCTGTCACAAAGAGGACTGTCGAAGTTGTGAAATGCTTATGAAGACTACTAAGAAAAGAAAGTAACGAAATATGATGAGTGATTCGTTAGCCGCGAAGAGCTCGTCATTTTCCTCGGTGAAAATGATATCTATTGTGTATTATTGAGTTTGATTTGGTGCTGTCGTCGGCTGTGCTTCTTGGCTTGTTAACTGTGTTTTTACGTATTCTTGAATGCTGGTCCAATCATCAATGCCGCTCTTAGGAATCAAGATATACTGTCGATCCGCACTATATGTTTCAGTTAAGACGTTATCAGTAGTCAACGCAATTGAGCTTACAGTATATGTTTTGTAGTCATTTATTTGGCTTGCAAACGTTTTCATTGCATCAAGTGGCATATCAGTTCGCAAGTCTCCGGCCAAGCTCTGGATAAAGGGAATAGCTTTCGGTACAAAGCCGATTTGAAGTACCTTGTTTTTAACGGCAAGCATAATTTCCTTTTGTCGGTTGCTCCGGGAGAAGTCACTGCCATCTTGCAGAGCATGACGGGAACGAGCAAATTTGAGCGCAGTTTCGCCATCCATATGAACAACCCCTCGATCAAATTTTAATGCCTCGTAGCGACACATAAAGCTGTGTTCGAGTATTTCACCTGATAATGTTGCGGTTAATGCCTTTACATCATCTTCAGAGAAGCCACAGGTGTCAGTTTCTTTGCCAGTGATTGGAAAGTATGGATCTTCAAATGGTTTTGAGACGTTTACATCAACGCCACCTAAAATATCAATCGACTTCTTAAAACCTTCAAAATCTAAGCTGACAAAATAGCGAACAGGGATTCCAAATATTTCTTGCACAACATGCTTCGCAAGAATTCCTCCACCTGCAAGACCTGTGTATTCAGTGGGCTTATTCGGGTAATTTCGATCATCGATTCCAATTGCATACGCGTGATTAATTTTATAGTGATCAACTTTTGGATTATTGATTGGGAGCGGTACCCAGAGGTCTCGGGGGATAGAGATTAAACTCACATGTTTTACTCGAGGGTTTACGACACCAAGAATCATGGTGTCACTTAAAAATCCGCCCTTTGAATTATCCCCACGTAGTCCGAGAAGGAGTACTCCATATGGAGCTAATGGATCAGGGGTTGGGGTAGGTGAGGATACCGCAACTCCCGGGTTTGGAGTGACAATAATCTGGCTAATGGTATTTCGGAATGTGAAGTATGCAACGCTTATTAAGAATCCAACTGCGAAGAGAGCAAAAATCGACGCAACGGTGAGAAATTTGGTGCGCATACGGATTAGTATACAATAGCGCTATGAGTTTGATCATTATTGTACTCATTTTACTGTGGTTTCTCGGCTACATTACGATCCCAGGAATTGCAGTTCCTCAATTTCCTCTTTTTCAGTTTAATGGGAAGCCAGTCACATTGTGGGATATTGTTATTTTCCTGGTCATTCTCTGGGCGATTGAAAGTGCACCCTCTCCGATACGTAAGATCTGTATTGTGCTTGTTATTGTCTGGACTCTCTCAACACTACATATTATTGCAATCACTGGGCTATCAACGATTTTAGTGGTAGCCGTCATTGGAGGACTGGTTCTCAGTTTGTTTAAATAAGAAGAATATGGTATACTACCCTGTAACAATTTAATAAAGAAAGCTTCTTCATTTGATAAGCTCGAAATCTTTAAGATATGAAAGATACTCAATTAATCGCTGAACGAGGACAGACAGACATTCACGTTCCAGCTAATAAAAATGAACTTCTCGAAAAGGCACTCGTTATGGTGAATACCAACGAGGAAATTAAAACCCTTTGGAGGATTACTAACGTAAATGCTATGGATCGGCTTCGATGGGCTGATCATGGTTCTGTGCATTTTCAAATAGTAGCAAATATTTCTCTTCGTTTAGCTCGAATTTTACACAAGCACGGAGTAGAAATGTCTATTACCAAGAATTTCGGATTAAGTTATGAGCATGCGGAACTTGTCATCTTTCTCGCAAGCTTATTCCACGATTTGGGAATGTCTATTAATCGAAACGGTCACGAAGAATTTAGCTTAATCATTGCAAATAATTTAATGCGTGAGAATCTTAACTTCTTAACGTTAGAAGAGAGAACTATTGTGACGAGTGAAGTACTGCATGCCATTATTAACCACCGAGATGATGGTAATCCATTAACTATTGAAGCAGGAATTGTCATGATTGGAGATGCGCTTGATATGAGTCAAGGAAGAAGCAGACTTGGTGTTGAAGATGGCGCTGTAAACATTCATTCAATTTCAGCATATGCAATTAATAATGTTGAAATTAATGAGGGAACAGACAAAGCAATTGAAATCGATATTTATATGAATAACTCCTCTGGACTATTCCAAGTAGATGAGCTTTTAAAGCATAAAATAAAAGGGAGTGGTCTTGAAAAGTATTTGAATGTAAAGGCAATGGTTGTCGGAAAGACTGAAAAGAAAATTCTCAAAGAATTCATTTTAAAGTAACACTTTTTCTCTTACTTCATTCTTACAGGAGTAGTATCCCTCTTCATACGCTCATCAATTAACCTTTAGGTAATGAATACGGCAGATATCTTTTACACAGTCGCCACAATATTTATGATCCTGCATCTTATCTTTGTTGGATTTATTATCTGGTACATTTTGCGCTCAGTCCGGGAATTTTGAAAAGCATTAGAGGAGGGGGTGAGCAAAAGTGAACCACAATAAACAAGGACAGACTGCTGCAGGTGGAATAATGAAAAGTGCGTTAGCTGGTATGGCTATTGGTGCCGCCGCAGTTGTGTTATCTAAAAAAGAAAACCGCAAAAAAGTTCAGAGCAAGATGACTGAATTATTAGATATGATGAAAGCACAATCATTTTCAGAGAAGAAACGTAATCTTATGAGTAGTGTTGCAAGTATGAGCGCTCAAATAGAATTATTAAAACGAAAGAAAGAATTTGAATCGCTTGATGAAGGTCTTAAAGAATCAATTGAACGACTGTCTGAACGAATGACTCGCTTATGACTTCAGCTAAAATTGTTTTTCGAAGAAGTGAAGCAAAAGTAAATTACCACTCAATAGGATCCATATTATGCATGATTAAGTATGCATTCGCCTGACTAAACGGACGACTTCCAAAAAACCCATTGTCGGCAGAAAACGGGGACGGATGTGCAGCTTTAAGCACTAAATGTCTTTGTGAATCAATAATTTGGCCTTTCTTTTGTGCATACGACCCCCACAACATAAATACCAGATGTTCCTTTTTACTATTGAGAAGTGAAATGACGCTGTCCGTAAATTCCTCCCACCCTTTCTGCTGGTGACTCCCGGGTTTCCCAGACTCAACCGTAAGGGTTGCATTTAAAAGGAGCACACCTTGTTCAGCCCACCGTGACAAATCTCCTGAAGGAGAGATTTCAGTCCCGATGTCACTTTTTAGTTCCTTATAAATATTTGCCAGTGAAGGTGGAGTTCTCACACCTTCAATAACGGAAAACGAGAGCCCATGTGCTTGTCGTGCACCGTGATACGGATCTTGGCCAAGAATGACAACTCGGACGTTCTCAAATGGGGTTTTATTAAAAGCTGCAAAGATTTGTCCTGCTGGTGGATATATTTCTTTTGTTTGATATTCGCTTTTAACAAATGAAACCAGGCTTTTGAAATACGGTTTTTCAAATTCATCTGACAGAACTTCTTTCCAACTAGGCTCGATTTTCACATTCATGTAATTTCGATTATACTATCGTCGTAGGAAAGTGTGAGGAGGATAGAATGTCAGTGAAGGTTCCTGAACACATGTATGAATGGGTGTTGTTTAGTGCGACCGGGTGGCTTGATCGTGATTTCAATGTTCATGAGTTTGAATCATACGATCAGTGTGTTCGCCACCGTAAGTTTCTTCGCACTGTGCGAAAGCTTATTGAAAAGGGCACTGTCATCCGGGCGGTGGAAGTGGTAAAGCTCAAAAATGGGTGGAGCCCTTACAACGAAATCCGTTGATCGTTAGTCGTGGGGCGTCTGTACGCCCCATTTTTTTTGGACTATAATTACAAATGAGTGTAGAATACGAGCTCAACAATGGAAACATCAAAGAAAACACCGTTTTATAAAAAGAAAAAAGTCTGGGCAATTGCATTAGTTGCTATTGCTCTTTTCTTCTTTATCCGAACAATCTCAAGCAAAAACAGTGAACCGCAAGAAACGGCCAAAGTTGAGCGCGGGCAAGTAAAAGAGGAACTCGTTTTGTCAGGTGAAATTAAGGCGGTAAATAAAGCCGATTTGGCGTTCGGGTCTTCAGGCATTTTGTCCTGGGTAGGAGTGAAGTCTGGTGATCAAGTGAAACGAGGCCAAGCCTTAGCTAAGCTTGATACTACAGCTCTAAATAGTGCCTATCTTCAAAGTCTTTCAAATTTGAGAGCGGCTGATGCTACGGTAGCTCGAGTACACGATGATTTGAAAAATAAAGATACGACCGAAAGCTTTACCGAACGAGAAACTCGTGTCCTCGCTGAAAGTGCAAAAGACAAATCATATGATGCGATGGTCGCAGCACAAAAAGCGCTCCGTGATGCAACCATTACGGCACCTTTTGACGGTCTTGTGACTGTAATTACAAATGAGACTCCTGGGTTAAATGTAACGGTTGGTACACCTCAAGTAGAAGTGGTTGATCCAAAATCAATTTATTTTTCAGTGAATGCAGACCAAACCGAAGTGTCTCGATTTAAAATTGGAGAAACAGCAACCGTTTCCTTGGATGCATTCGGGGATGACCAATTCACCGGAACTATCACCGCTATTTCTTTTACTCCAAGTGCTGTTGACTCAGGCACTGTATATCCAATGCGACTAACACTCAAAGTTGATAACAGTAATTATAAGTATCGCGTTGGATTAACAGGGGATGCACAGTTTGTCTTATCACAAAAAGATAATGTGTTATTTGTACCGAACAATTTCATTAAAAATGACCGCGATGGAAAATACGTGTTAGTGGGAGATGGAACAGAGAAAAAGTACATTGAAGTTGGTATCCAAGGAGATGAGCGTACTGAGGTAAGTGGTGACATTACTGAAGGCACGGTCATTTACAATTAATCCCCATGATTGAAGCAAAAAATGTGAGTAAGGTGTACTCAGTGGCAGATGGTGACTTCTATGCACTAAAGGATGTATCCGTTTCTATAAAAGATAAAGAGTATGTGAGTATTCTTGGTACCTCAGGAAGTGGTAAATCAACTCTCATGCATATTATTGGCCTTTTGGACCGTCCCACCAGTGGTGAAATCTTAATTGACGGAAAAAAGATTGAAACATTTTCAGATAATCAGCTCTCGACCATACGAGGGCAAAAAATAGGGTTTGTTTTCCAGCAATTTAATCTCATTCAAAAATTAACAGTACTTGAGAATATTTTGCTCCCAACTGTCTATGCAAAACATAAGATGCAATTTAACGCAAAAGAATACGCAATGGAGCTTCTTAAGCGATTTGGAATTGAACATCGCGCTGATTTTTATCCCAATAAACTTTCTGGAGGACAACAGCAACGCGTGGCAATTGCGCGAGCGCTGATTATGAAACCAACCATTGTGTTAGCTGATGAGCCAACTGGAAACTTGGATAGTAAAACAGGTGAGGAAATTCTTCAGTTACTTGAAACACTCAATAAAGAATTAGGAGTCACTATTTGTATCGTGACCCACGACAAAACAGTTGCACATCGTACAAAGAGACAAATCTTTGTAAAAGACGGCGAGATTGTGAAGAAATACTAATTCCATGAAATATCTATCATTCCATTTAAGAACGGCACTAAAGAATTTCGGACGCAACAAAGTCCGCACGTTTTTGACTTCTTTAGGGATTTTAATAGGGGTGCTTTCAGTCGTTATTTTAATTGCGTTGGGAGTCGGACTTCGAAACTATATTGAAGGGCAGTTCGCGAGCTTAGGCACAAATCTTATATTCGTTTTACCAGGTCAGGTATTGAGTGAAGGTGGAGGATTTCAAGATCCTGGAATTGGAGGAATTACCTTCGATGAACGAGACGTAAAATCGCTGCAGCGAACACCACAGGTTGAATATGTTGTTCCATTGATCAATAAACCAGTAACAGTTGAAGCTAACGGGATTAGCAAATCTGGGTCCGTTTTTGGAGGAACGGCGGATATGTTTGTAATCTTTAATTTAGAGGCGCAGCGTGGCGAGTTGTTTACGGCATCCGATGTGGGAAAGCGCTCTAAGTCTGTGGTTATTGGAAGTACACTTGCCGTAGATTTGTTTGGTGACGTCGACAGTGCCGTTGGGCAAAAAGTCGTTGTCGCAAATCAACGATTTTCCGTTATCGGAGTATTAAAGGAAAAGGGTGGTGGAGGCTTCGGTGGGCCAAGCTATGACAGTGGTGTCTTCCTTCCGTATACAACAGCTTTTACTGGTATTTCACCGGACAAGAACTTTGCGGCCATTTATTTAGGAGCTGTTAAAGATGCCGACATTGATCAACTAGTTACTGATGCCGAGACCATTCTATTAAAGCGATATAAAAAGGATGACTTCTCAGTGGTGAAACAAACTGAAATCTTAAATGCCATCACATCCATCTTTGGAATCATTAATACTGTTCTGTTAGCAATTGGATCAATTTCATTAGTCGTTGGAGGGATTGGAATTATGAATATCATGTACGCAAATGTGACAGAACGTACCAAAGAAGTCGGCATACGACGCGCAATTGGTGCAACTAAGCGAGATATTTTAATGCAGTTTTTAGCAGAGAGTATTTTACTTTCCTTGTTTGGTGGAGTGGGTGGATTACTTTTAGCAGTATTGATTGTTCTTGTTGTTCAACAGTTTTTCCCACTCGCAATTAATTCGACATCTGTTGTTGCGGCCCTTGGTATTTCAACTGCTATTGGTGTGTTTTTCGGAGTCTTCCCAGCTCGTCGCGCAGCAAACCTTGCTCCAATTGAGGCGATTCGATACGAATAATCCCGAACGATTCTCAGTGCTTCACACTCCCAATCATTGTAGATAATGCCATGCGGTCAATTAATACACATCTATTGCTGTATGCAAGTTTTTTAGCAAGTGGGGTGTAGTAGCTATTCGTAACAACAATAGAGCTAGTACACCGATACTGTGCCATTCCAGCAACGGCATCGGACACCGCACTTCTTCCTACTGAACCTGTATATCTCTTTACTTGAATAGCAATTCGTTCACCGTTTTTTATAGCAATCAGGTCAACACCTAGATCACCTGACACGGGGGTGCGTTCAACTCGATATCCTTGCAGCTCGTACAGATATGCAACAAATTCCTCAAACTCAACTCCTGTCATCGCGTCTACAGAGTGAAGCGTTACGTTTTCATACCGCTTTCGTTTTACATATTGAATGGCATACACCGCTGCTACACTCAGGCCGATACACATTAGAATAATGAATGCTGCAAAAAGGATAATTTCTTCTGTGCTTAATACAATGGTGCTCATCGACAAGGCGTATATGGTCAAAAATGCAACAATCCCCAATAGCACGATGAGTAACTGCATCGTTGAAAGTGGCTTTACAATGCGACGCCGGTAATAGGGGTATCGTTTTCGATAATATGGCTGATAGTATGTGCGTCTCATTCCCAATTATACGAATTATGGTAGTGTATGTCTCATGAAGGGTGAATTCGTTGAAATTATTTGGAACCATTACAAAACGAATAAGCGTTCATTTCCATGGAGAGAAACGCAGAATCCATACTTTATTTTTCTCTCTGAAGTAATGCTGCAACAAACACAAACATCCAGAGTTGTTGAGAAGTATAACGAGTTTATTGAACTGTTTCCGACAGTCACACATTTGGCTGCAGCGGACTTTTCGCAGGTGCTCACTCATTGGAGTGGTCTTGGTTACAATCGTCGTGCGAAGTTTTTATGGGAAGCTGCAAAGCAAATACAAACACTCCATGAAGGAAAAATTCCACATGACGTAACAAAGCTCGATGCCCTACCGGGAATTGGATACAACACAGCCGCCGCGATACTCGTCTATGCGTTTAATACTCCTATTGCATTTATTGAGACGAATATTCGACGCATCTATATTCATCATTTTTTCTCACACAGGAAGCTGGTTTCTGATGCTGAGTTATTACCACTCATCGCAGAAACAATGGACAGAGACAATCCTCGTGAATGGTTTTGGGCTCTCATGGATTATGGATCAAATCTTGCAAAGACAACGACAAACCCAAACCGTAAAAGTAAACACTATTCAAAACAATCAACTTTCACTGGTTCAGTTCGCCAGGTGCGGGGGAGTATTTTAAAATTACTCATAGCGAATAAAACGCTCAATAAAAGTAAACTAAAAGATCTCGTAGAAGGCGACAAGGCTCATTTTGATGCAGCGGTAGCACAACTTCTGAGCGAAGGTTTTATTAGGAGAAAAGGGCAGAATATTACTTTACAATGAAGTATGCGCAAATTTTTTTATGTAAGACTTAACAAGTTTTGGAAAATATTGGGACCTGGTTTTACGACTGGAGCAGCTGACGATGATCCTTCAGGGATTGCAACCTATTCACAAGCAGGGGCACAGTTTGGGCTTTCTATGTTATGGCTTGCTCCGCTTTCGTTTCCGTTAATGTCATTGGTACAAGAAATGTGCGCACGAATTGGTATTGCGACGGGTCGAGGACTTGCTGCAAATATAAGGCGCCATTTTCCACGCCCAATTTTATATTTCGTTACATTTCTACTCATTGGTGCAAATATTCTTAACATTGGTGCAGATTTAGGGGCAATGGCACAAGCGCTGCAGCTCTTGATCCCAGTTCCGACACTGTATATTGTCGTGTTTTTCGCAGTTGTCAGTTTGTTGCTTCAGATTTTTCTTTCGTATGCGACATATGCGCGCTATCTAAAGTGGCTGGCTCTTATTTTACTGGCGTATGTGGTTTCTGCACTTTCCGTCTCCGGTATTGATTGGAGCAAAGTACTTCTAAAAGCGGTGACTCCTGAATTTCTCTTCAATAGAGAATTTATCTTAATGGTTTGTGCCATCCTTGGTACAACGATTTCGCCATATCTTTTCTTTTGGCAGACATCGCAAGAGGTAGAGG
Source organism: Candidatus Woesebacteria bacterium UBA5941 (assembly GCA_002430735.1). Lineage (GTDB taxonomy): Bacteria > Patescibacteriota > Microgenomatia > UBA8517 > UBA8517 > UBA5941. Next base: position 37,476 of record DJCV01000017.1, read on the forward strand.
ACGGTATTGAAAAAGGACGAACAAGTATTGCGAAGAGAGCAGATGCGGCAACACCAAAAGCAATGCGCTCTATGCAAATAGATGTATGGTTTGGCATGCTTTTTAGTAATTTAATTATGTTTTTTATTATTGCAGCGACTGCATTCACCCTGTTTCAATCAGGAGCAGGCGAGATTACCTCAGCCGCAGATGCTGCACTCGCACTCCGACCATTTGTTGGTGATTTGTCATATATGATCTTCGCGCTTGGCATTATTGGAACTGGATTGCTTGCAATCCCAGTCCTCGCCGGGTCTGCTGCATATGCGCTGAGTGAAAGTCTTGGGCTTCGCGAGGGTCTGAATAAAAAATGGCATCAGGCAGTGCCCTTTTATACCATTCTTATTTTCTCAGTCGTTGTTGGAGCACTGATCAATGTATTGGGCATAGACAGTATAAAAACACTAATCTACTCCGCCATTTTAAATGGTCTTGTCGCACCGTTTATTTTGATTGTGATCGTCTTACTTTCTCAGAACAAACAGGTTATGGGGAAGTATGTAAATAATCCAATAACCACAATATTTGGGTGGATTGTTGCAGGAATTATGTCTGTTGTAGGGGTGATAGCGGTGTATTCTTTGATACAATGATATGAAGAGGAGTCAGCAGTGCCCACAGTGCAAAAAAGCAATTGGAATACTGTCTGGGTCGCTTGATGCTATTTGCAAAAATTGTGGGTATAAAGATCCCTGTTGTGAGTAATATGAAAAAAACACTTCCCATTATTAGTTCAGTACTATTCCTGCTTTCAGCGGTCTCTCCTGTGAGTGCTGCATTTTTGACTGTTACCAAGGATGGAAGTGTCCGCACAAATGTATTGGGCGATGCAACATCCGAGAAGGGAGATATGAAAGTTGCTTCAGTTATTGCAAGTGCAAAACAGGTTGCAGATGCAACCTTGAGCATTATAAAAGATGGTGAGAAGAGCTTTCTATCTATTGAATCCCCAACTGGAAATGATCGAAAAGATGTGACTTCTTTGACCCAAGATATCGTAGAGATCGAACAAGATGATGCTCCTAAAACGATAACGATTGGGAAAGTTGACGACAATTTTGGTATATCCCAAGCAGGCATTACAGCGCTTACTTCGTATCCTATTCATATCAATGCGGAAGATCGCACAATTTCAGTTGCAACGGGTTCAGGCGAGCGAATAGTTCACATCTTACCTGATGAAGCGGTTGAAACCTTAGTTCGCGCAAATATTATCAACGTGCTGTCTCAAGACGGTCAGGTGGTACTCGGAGAAAGTGATACTGGTGAATTAACCTATTCAATCCCAGCTGAGCGGAATATAAATCTGTTTAATATTCATACAGTTCAAGTTCCTGTGAACACAACGGTGTCAGCAACAAGTGGAAAAGTATTGAAGATTGATCAGCCAAAATGGTTGACTCTGTTTGGATTCTTGTTTAGTTAAAGGAGGTGCTTTTATGAATATCACAATTTACTCAACAACAACCTGTCCGTATTGCAAAATGTTAAAGAATTATTTAACAGAAAAGGGAGTGGCATTTGAAGAAAAGCTAACTGACCAAGATCAAAAAATTCAAGAAGAAATGATTGCTGCTTCGAATGGCTTTTTAGGGGTACCCTTTACCGTTGTGACAAAAGCAGACGGAAGTAAAGAACATATTATTGGCTTTGATAAAACAAAGATAGATAGTATAGTTGGTTAAACCCTGCCCATGATTTTTATTAACTTCAAGACATACGAAGAAGCTACTGGAGAGAAAGGTCTATCTCTCTTGAACGATATTGGGGAAGTCTCAAAGACCACAAACGTACCGCTAATACCTCTAGTGCAGCCTATTGATTTAGGTTATTTCTCTGGAAAGACGCTCCTTCATTTGTGGTGCCAACATATTGATCCTATTACATATGGTGCACATACTGGGTGGGTTCTGCCTGAGGCGGTTGTCGGGCTTGCAGGGAAAGGTGTCTGCTTAAATCATTCTGAGCACCAAATTCCGATGGACGTATTGGTTCAATCGGTGAAACGAGCACAAGATGTCGGTTTAAAGACACTCGTTTTTGCGAAGGACGTCATGACCCTTCAAGAAATCTTAAAGCTTCGTCCGGATTATGTGTCCTATGAACCACCAGAGTTAGTAGGCAGTACGACAACTTCAGTTTCTCAAGCAAAGCCGGAGGTGATTTATGCTGCCGGAGAATTGTGTAAAAATGCAGGAATACCACTGATTGTAGGAGCTGGTATCCATTCAACAGAGGATGTTCAAATTGCAATCGAGCGTGGAGCGCAAGGCGTTGCCGTCGCGACTGATGTGGTGAAATCCGCGGACCGAATTGAACGTTTGAAACAACTTCTTGCAGGATTTAAATAAGCTTCAGATAGTTGTTCTTGCGATTGGGATACAAACTGGGCTATAGTGAGCCTGTGAAAATATACATTGGAGCAGATCACCGTGGGTACGAATTGAAGAACCATCTTACGCGGTATCTTGAGCGCGAAAAGATTTCTGTTCAAGACGTTGGTGCATTTACCCTTGATCCCAAAGATGACTACACCCTCTATGCACAAAAGGTTGCGTCGTTGGTTTCATCCCACCCTGAAGATTTAGGTATTCTCTTATGCGGCTCAGGAGTAGGGGTAGATGTGACGGCAAATAAGTTTGATAAAGTACGCGCTTCAATAGGTCTCTCTCCTGAACAAGTAACGGCAGGTCGTGCACACGATGATATGAATGTGTTAGTGATTGCTGCGGATTTTACAAAAGAGCACGCAGCGCAACAGCTTGTTCACAGCTTTATCCACACTTCTTTTGATGCGCTAAAACGACATAAAGATCGATTGCTTGAGATAGAACGCATCGAAGAAAACAATTAACGAATGGAACATACAGTACCCACGATTGATCAAAAAGATTACGCTGGAAAACGAGTTATTGTCAGAGCAGACCTTGATGTTAAATTTGATGAACGCAATGAAGTCAAAGATGATGCACGATTGCAAGAGCTTCTGCCAACGTTGAATTATTTATTAGAAAAAGGTGCACAAAAAGTAACGCTTATTGGTCACATGGGGAGGCCCGACGGAGAGCCAAATAGCACATTTAGCTTGGCCCCCTTGGAACAGTATTTCAAGACACACTATACTCCAGACGTTGCATTTCTTCCGCATCGCCCAATGAGCACATTTCATGAGACGTATGATGAATTCTCAAGAATTCAGGCGAGACTCGTCATTCTAGAAAATCTTCGCTTTTACAAAGAAGAAGAGAATAATGGGCAAAACCTAGGAGAGGAATTGTCGTATTTTGGTGACGCGTATGTAAACGACGCGTTTGCGAGCTCTCACCGTGAGCATGCGTCTATTGTTGGATTACCCAAAATAATGAAGTCAAAAAATCCTGATTCTGTTGCCGCTGGTACTCATTTGGCTCAAGAAATTCAAATGCTTTCAAAGGTTCGCGAAAGCCAACAACATCCCGTTATATTCTTGATTAGTGGACTCAAAGAAGACAAACTGACCTTTTTACCTCAATTTAAAACAATGGCGGACCAGATTTTGATTGCCGGAAGACTCCCGGACTTTATGCCAGAAGATCAGGGCGACCCTCAACTGGTTGTCGCACGACTCAATCCCGATAAAGAAGATATTACTGTTCACTCAATTGAACAGTTTGAGCAAATTATTTCAAGCGCACGAACCATTTTTGTGAGCGGACCGATGGGCAAATTCGAAGAACCTGGGCATCGACTTGGTACCCAACGGATATTTGAAGCAGTGGCTAAAGCAAGTGCGCTAAAAATTGCAGGTGGTGGGGATACAACATCCGCAATCACCATGCTAAAACTAACGGAAAGTTTTGATTGGATCTCTACAGGAGGGGGAGCGAGTTTAGAATTTATTGCAAAAGGCAGCTTGCCTGGAATTGACATCCTCAGGTGAAAAAGGAGAAACACTAGAAAGCGTTTCTCCTGTCATCACATCAAAATACTGACGTGATTGCGTAAAACAAAAGATGACCTACAACCATTAAGTACACCGTTGTGCCTAGAAAAAGCAGCACAACGAACGATACAAACGAGACTTTCTTGTCATCGAGTAATCCAGTAAATTCCGTTGACAGCTCAGTCGTTGCGCGAGGCAACACCAACAACACATCGCTCGCACACTTTACCTTTATAATCGCTTCGTTGAGCCATTCAAGCTCCTCGAACAAATACAAGATCGCAGTTCCAACAACAATCGCACAGATGGTCGCAATCCAACTGAATACAGCCAGAAATGCGAAATACAAAATGTTTCGCTCTGCGGCTACTACTTCATAGATCGGCGTCGCAAGAACTGACATTACAATAGGAATTAACAGATATACGACTGTTCGCACTAAGCTATTCACGATATCCTATCTCCACTTATACTCAGTTGCCGCATTATATTCGATATTATGCAAGGTTTCCATTGCTTGGTTTGGAAAGTGGTCATATACTGGATATATGGTAAAAGTTGGGATAAACGGATTTGGTCGTATTGGGCGGTTGGCACTCCGTGTATCTCTTTTGCATCACCAAAATGAGGTCCAAGTTGTTGCGATTAATACCTCCGGTTCAATGGATACCGCGGGGTGGGCGCATTTAGTCAATTACGACACTACATACCGAAAATTCGCGCACGAGATCTTGGCTGAAGAAGTGAAACCTTCAAAAGAAGCCACAGACGAAGATCCATTAATTGGGTATTTAAAAGTTTCAGGGACCGATATTAAAATTCCAGTATTTGCTCAAAAAGACCCGACCAAAATTCCATGGGGGAAGTATGGTGCTGATGTTGTAATTGAATCAACCGGTAAATTTATTACGGCAGAGGACGCATCAAAACATGCCACAGGAGGTGCCAAGCGTGTGGTTATTTCTGCCCCTGGAAAGGGATCAAATGTGAATACCTACGTAATCGGGGTAAACGAGTATCAGGGAACAAATACCGTTCTTTCCAATGCGAGTTGTACCACAAATTGCATTGCGCCAGTTGCAGCAGTTCTTCATGCAAAGTTTGGCATTGAAAAAGCAATGATGACAACCATTCACGCCTACACTGATGATCAAAATCTGCAAGATAATTCCCACCGTGATTTGCGTCGTGCGCGAGCTGCTGGTGAGAATATTATTCCGACATCAACTGGAGCTGCGGTTGCCGTCACTGAAACTATTCCAGAGCTAAAAGGTTTATTCGATGGGCAAGCACTGAGAGTACCTGTTGTTACTGGCTCAATTACTGACTTTACGATCCTCCTGAAACAAAATGTAACGGTTGATCAGGTAAACCAAGCGTTTAAGGACGCAACAGAAAACATGTTGTATAAAGGTATTCTAGCGGCCTCAAATGAGCCACTCGTCAGCAGCGATATTATTGGGAGAAGCGAGTCTTCGATCGTTGATCTTTCGATGACACAAGTCGTTGGTGGGAACTTTATCAAAGTGTTTGCATGGTATGACAACGAGTGGGGGTATACGAATCGACTTGTTGAACAAGTTATCAGAGTAGGGCGAACACTTGATTCTCACGTTGCTCCAACGGATCCAATTACGGCAACATTTCAAACGCCGTAAATTGCTATACTTATAAAAACCTACAATAGGAGGTATTCAGATGCGTATCATTGGTCGAGTGTTTCGGTGTGTTTTGACGAGGTTTTTTTATCAGCTCAATTGTGCGACTGTTTCCATTCAACGATGGTGGGAAACGCGAATAGTGGAAATGTTGGCTGAACGCGCAGATTGAGGTTCGGATTATCCTGAATGGGTGGCAATATGCCACCCTTTTTTTGATACACTAAGTGATGCTCATAATCCCCGCGATATTAACGAACGACCCCGATGAAGCCCGAAGTTTATTGGCGCTCTGTGAAGATAAAGTGAAACGCATTCAGATCGATATCATCGATGGCGAGTTTGCTAACAATAAGACCATCACTCCTGTTGTGTTTGAGGATTCAGAAACGAAAGTATTTATCGATTATCATTTGATGGTTAATGACCCAATCAATTGGATTGCACAATGTGCCCGAGGCGCAGGAGATCGGGTCATTGGTCAAATCGAAATGATGCCAAACCAGGAAGCATTTATTTTGAAAGCGCAAGAACTTGGTATTGATGTGGGGCTTGCCATTGATCTTGAAACCCCCGTACACAAACTGGATCACTCCCTATTTGCTGATTTAGATGTCATTCTCGTTATGAGTGTGAAAGCTGGGTTTGGAGGCCAAGAGTTCCACCACGAATCCTTAGAAAAAATTAAAGAATTGGCCCGTATTCGGGACGAACATGGATATTCGTACAACATTTGTGATGACGGTGGAATAACAACTGCCGTGGTCGATAATCTCGCTCGAGAAGGGGCGGATGAAGTTGCTGTTGGGAAAAGAATCTTTGAAGGAGACTTGGAAGAAAATATTGAGCAATTCAAAAAGGCGGCAATAAGGTAATATAAAAGATATGGCACATCAAAGCGAAGAACACGCATTTATCAGTAGACCAATTATTAAAAACATCGCCTTCTTCGGTGATGCAAACTTAAATCCGACGACTGACGTATATAAAGATGCCTTTGCCATTGCACAAACACTTGCAGAACAAGGATTTACGATTGTAGATGGTGGTGGTCCTGGGGTAATGGATGCTGCGACGAAAGGTGCAGTCGCAGGTCATGGTGAAACGATTTCAGTGACATTTTATCCAAAAGAAGCTCCCGGGTTTGAAGGACGATATGTGGGGAACGTTACCGACCTTGAAATTAAAACTACAAATTACATCGAGCGAATGTTTAAGCTCATGGAACATGCCGATGTTTTTGTGATCTTTAATGGTGGAACGGGTACACTTTCAGAGTTTGGTACCGCTTGGGTGCTCGCCAAGCTCTATTATGGGCACCATAAGCCATTTATCCTTTTCGGTGACTTTTGGATCCCAATTATTGATGCAATTAAAAGTAATATGTATATCGATCGAAAGGAAATGGCGGTATTTGAGATTGTCACCAGAAGAGAAGATGTTCTCCCAACCATTCAGCGGTTTGAAAAGAAAGCACGATCAATTGCCAGTGAATTGAAACATGCTCACGAACATGGCCACTAATCTTCCTCAAGACGAACTTCGCGCGCACGCTCAGGCCATTCGTATCGACATCATAAAAATGCTGAACCAAGCTGGATCCGGTCATGCGGGTGGATCTTTAGGCATGGCTGATATTTTTACTGCGCTGTACTTTAGGGTCATGCATCATGAGCCAGAGAACCCATTGTGGGAAGATCGCGATCGTCTTTTTTTAAGTAACGGACATATCGTTCCTGTTCGGTATGCAGCCATGGCACACGCTGGCTATTTTCCGATTAGTGCGCTCAAAACGCTACGGAAGCTCGACTCTGATTTACAAGGACATCCAGAGCGAGTGCGCATGCCTGCCTTGGAGACGACGTCAGGACCACTTGGGAGTGGATTAGGACAAGCCGCAGGCTATGCTTATGCTGCACGGATGGACAATAGACGTTTTCGTGTTTACTGCGTAACAAGCGATGGAGAGCATAACGAGGGGAACCATTGGGAAGCTGTGATGTTTGCAGCAAAATACAAGCTTTCTCATTTAACGCTGTTTATTGATCGAAATAATATTCAAATTGATGGATTCACAAACGATGTTATGCCGCTTGAGCCATTGAGCGAAAAATATAAAGCCTTTAATTGGAATGTGATTCAAATTGATGGACATGATTTTTATCAGATTTTGTCAGCAGTTGAACAAGCTCGGAGTGAATATCAACGCCCCACTGTTATTATTGCCAAGACAATCCCGGGTAAAGGCGTGAGTTTTATGGAAAATAAATTTGAATGGCACGGAAAGGTACCGAACGATGAGGAGGCAAAACGCGCTATAAAAGAACTACAAAAAAATGCTTAATAAAACAGCACACGTATCAGAAGCCATGTTTTCAAAGAAGATTGAGTCAGTTCCTGTTCGCGACGGGTTTGGAGAGGGGATGGTTCGTTTGGGACGAGAAAATCCACTTGTTGTTGCATTAACGGCTGACCTGAAAGAATCAACACGGATTCACCGGTTTGCAGCAGAATTTCCTGATCGGTTTATTGAGTGTGGGGTGAGTGAACAGGGAATGATCACCGTTGCTTCCGGACTTGCAAATTATGGCAAGATTCCATTTGCGTGTTCATTCGCCGCATTTAGCCCTGGACGCAATTGGGAACAAATTCGAACAACAATCTGTCTTAATGATGTCCCTGTTAAAATTGCAGGATTGTTTGTTGGTGTTACGGTAGGAGCTGATGGAGCAACACATCAAATGCTTGAAGATATTAGCCTAATGCGATCACTTCCAAACATGATCGTTGTAGCACCCAGTGATGCAATTGAAGCTCGGAAAGCGGTTATTGCAGCAGCTTCCATCAATAAGCCAGTGTACTTACGCATTCCTCGCGTTGAGTCACCTGTATATACCACTGAGGAGACACCATTTGAGATTGGGAAAGCGGTAACGATCTGGGAAGAAAAAAATCCGCAAGTTACAATCATTGCACACGGGGTGATGGTGTATGAGAGTTTACTTGCTGCACGTGAATTATCAAAAAAGGGAATTATGTCGATTGTTATTAATTGCCATACGATAAAACCACTAGATGATCAAGCAATTATTCATGCAGCGAAATTAACAGACGCAGTGGTTGTTGCTGAAGAACATCAACAATCAGGCGGACTTGGAGGAGCAATTTCAGAACTATTGGGACAACAATATCCAGCGTATATAGAAATTGTTGGAGTAGCTGACTCATTTGGACAAAGTGGAAAACCAAAGGAACTTCTTGAACGGTACGGTTTAACTGCTGAACACATTGCTCAAGCAGCTCGCCGTGTTATTAAGCGAAAAAACAGTTAACCATTTCTGGTGTGTTAATCTAAATTATGAGTCGACAATATCCTGCAATCGAAAAAATATTAAGAAATGGGAAAGGGCTCCTATTTGCATACGATCATGGATTTGAGTATGGGCCTAGCAACTTTGACGAGCAATCGGTTGAACCAACCGTTGCTTTAGAACTCGCTAATTCAGGAAATTTTACCGGCTTTATTTGCCAGAAGGGAATCGCTGCACGGTATTATGATGAAGCACTCCACACCGTTCCACTCATTGTAAAGCTCAATGGGAAAACATCGTTCCGAAACACGAATGAGCCTAAGTCGATTCAAAACTGCACCGTTGATGAAGCAATTTCTTTTGGGGCAGTAGCGGTAGGGTACGTAATTCATGTTGGCTCGCAGTATGAACCAGAAATGATTGCAGAGTTTGGGAGAATAGAGCGAGAGGCGCATGAGAAAAATTTGGCCGTTTTAGCATGGATGTACATTACTGGGGATGACTTAATCAAACCTGAACATTCAGATATCATAGCGTATGCTGCTCGTGTTGGGATGGAGCTCAATGCTGATGGGATTATTGTGAAGTATACCGGTGATGAAGGAAGTTTCAGGTGGGTTGTAAAGAACGCAGGAAGGTCAAAAGTGTTTGTGGTTGGTGGGCCAAGAATGGAAACAAGTTACCAATTAATTGAAACTGCTCGAATTGTTTCTCGAGCTGGTGGCGCGGGGTTTGCTGTAGGAAGAAATATCTGGCAGGCAAAAGACCCAATGGCAATTGCACATCATCTAAATACCGAGCTCTTTGGGGAGAATTCTTAGAATGCAATCGAGAGCGAGTATGAAGCGTCGTTTTTAGGTTCTCCACTCGGATTATCCTTTTGTAAGACAATAGCACCACTTTGAGCTGTTGTTGTAAATGAGAGTGTTGCTTCAAAGGGAATGCTTTTTCCAGTCATCCATGTTCCGGGTGTTCTCTCTTTGGCCACTCCTTGGACAATGATCTTTCCATTTGAGTCTATTATTTTAATAGGAAAACTTCCTTCAAACATCCATCCAGGGGGAACACTGCCTATCACCTTTACAGGACTTGTAATAGTGCTGCCTCTATCTGGTGAGTCAATTGTTGGAGTGGAGGTGTCTTGCTTTACACATTTTCCTCCTGAATCTGGGTAATTTCCGTCGATCTGACAGGTAAACCCAAGCGGGCAGACCATGCCTGCGATTCCACCACAAAACGTTCCAGGTGTAGATGAACCTTTTTCATTCTCAGTTAAGCAGCGGTTTAGTTCAGTCGTTTGAGTCCATCCGCAGGCTCCATTTGATTGCACCTCGCACGTTGCTGTTTTATAACACTGATACGATGCTTTGTAGACGCAGATAGATGCCGTTGTCTCGCTTCCGGCAGGGACACAGAGTTCGCCGCTACACCCAGCCACGACACAGGAGCCGTTTGTGTTTGGTTGCGGTGTTTGTTGTGTTACAGTCTCAACGAAACGACTGCCAGAACTTGTTATACACACTGATGGATATGATTCTTGGATAATACTGTCACTCCGAGCAGCACACTCCTGGTAATTTGTTGGCTTAGTAACGCTCATTCTATTTCCGGGAAGTAAGCTTGTGAGGACTGAAAGTAGGGTAACGAAGCCGAAGCAGCAGATAATTACTGTAATTATGATAAATGGTTTACTCTTGAGAATTTTCATTGGTACTATCTTAACATTCCTTTCAAGTGCTTTTTCGTGATAGAGTGAACTATGAGTGCATTACATGATATCGCTGAAACGCTCGTTGCAGGAAAGCGTGGCTTACTCGCAGCCGATGAAAGCGACTCAACAATAAAAAAGCGCTTTGATTCAGTTTCCCTTGAGTCAAATGAAGAAAATAGACGGTTGTACCGCGAACTACTGTTTTCAACTCCAGGTATAGAAGAATATGTTTCTGGGATTATCCTCTTTGATGAGACGATTAGACAAAGAACTCACGCAGGAATTCCATTTCCAGAATTCTTGTCACAAAGAGGAATTATTCCTGGAATTAAAGTTGATAAAGGGACTGTTGAGCTCACCAATTTCCCTAACGAAAAGGTGACTGAAGGACTTGATGGTCTGGCTGCACGACTCACTGAATATAAGTCGTTAGGAGCAAAATTTGCGAAGTGGAGAGCGGTGATAACGATTGGTGAGAATATGCCAACCCAGGCATGTATTGATTCAAATTGTTACTTGCTTGCAAGGTATGCCGCCCTTTGTCAGGCTCAAGAAGTAGTTCCAATTGTTGAGCCAGAAGTCTTAATGGATGGAAATCATCCGATCGAGAAGTGTCGTGAGGTGACATATACCACACTCAAAACGCTCTTCTCAGAGCTCTCGAAATATAAAATCGATTTTTCAGGACTACTTTTGAAACCGAATATGGTTCTTCCTGGAAAAGAATTTGGGTCTAAAGCTACCCCTGAAGTAGTCGCAGAGCACACAGTGAAAATACTTGCTGAAGTTGTTCCAGACGAGGTCCCGGGAGTTGTCTTTTTATCAGGCGGGCAATCACCAGAAGAGGCAACGCTTAACTTACAGCAAATTAATGCATATTCACAAATGAAATGGAGGTTAACATTTTCATATAGTCGTGCAATTCAAGAACCAGTACTACATGCTTGGGCTGGAAAGAAAGAGAACCAGGAAGAGGCTCAGAAAGTATTTTTGAAGCGAGCAAAGCTTGCAAGCCTTGCGAGTGTCGGACAGTATAACCCTTCCATGGAAACAGCGGCATGAATAATTCTTTACAACTGGTAACCGTCGGTGATTCTACCCTTGATGTTTTTATTGCCCCAAGCGAGACTGAAACACTCTGTACTATCGATCAAAAAGAATGTTTGGTTTGTTTTAACTATGGAGATAAAATCCCGGTCAACTCATTAGGCTTCTCGGTGGGAGGCAATGCTGCAAATAATGCTGTTGGCGCTAAACGATTAGGCTTACAGGCAGCATTAATCTCTTCGCTCGGGGATGACATAACCGGCAAGCAAATAGCAGAAGCTTTACAGACTGAATCAGTAAATATGTCATATGTTCATACCGTCATCGGTGGGACTTCTAATTACTCGAGTGTGATTACCTATGGTGGAGAGCGAACTATTTTTAGTTATCACGCGCCAAAACCGTATGTCGTTCCTGATGAGTTACCGCAAACTGATTGGATGTATCTAACGTCTCTGGGAGAAGGGTGGGAAGCAGTCTTTGCAAAAGTGTTTGCCTATCTTGAAAAGCATCCAACAACAAAACTGGCGTTTAACCCCGGGAGCAAACAATTGAGAGCACCACTTGATTCGCTCACTGAAGTGCTCTCAAAGACACACTTATTGTATGTGAACCGAGAAGAGGCGGAGCATCTTGCACAACTCCAAGACACCGTAGGAAAAGAAAAAGATCTCTTATTCGCTATGAGCAAAAAAGGGCCTCGTATTGTTGTCATAACAGATGGCTCAAATGGAGCATTCGTTTTTAATGGTCAATCATATTTTTTCGCCCCTGTTTTTCCGCAGACTGCAGTTGAAAGAACAGGAGCTGGCGATGCGTTTGGTTCAGGCTGTCTTAGTGCACTTATTAAAGGTAAAACCCTTGAGGAGGCACTTTTGTGGGGTGCTATTAATTCAGCCTCTGTTATTAGTAAAGTCGGTGCACAAGCAGGGTTACTTCATGAAGATGAGATGCATGTGTTTCTTGACCGCGCTTGTGAACAAGGTATTATGGTTACAGAGTTATGAAAATATTTGTTTCCCGTTCATTCCCTGGTACTGCGCTAGACTCCCTAAAGTCTTCTGGTCATGAAGTTACTATTTCTCCCTTTGACCGACCGCTCACCGCAGAGGAGCTCTTGGTACATGCAAAAGGAGTCGATGGATTACTTTCATTTTTAACTGACAAAATTGATGGAGAAGTGTTGGATGCGCTTGGACCGCAATTGAAGATCGTCAGTAATTACGCAGTCGGCTTTGACAACATTGTTGTCCCTGAAGCAACGAATAGGGGAATTGTTGTTTCAAATACTCCATGCGATGAAGTAAATGAAGCAGTTGCAGAGCACACCTGGGCATTACTCTTGTCCTTAGCCAGGCGTGTTGTTGAGGCAGATGAGTCTACAAAACGTGGGGCATATCACGGATGGGAGCCAGGAATTTTCTTAGGTGCGAGTTTGAAAGGGAAAACACTTGGTATTATTGGTATGGGCAGAATTGGAGAGATGGTTGCTCGACGCGCAAAAGGCTTTGAAATGAAAGTCCTTTATAACAAGCGAACGCCAGATCCGAAAGCAGAAAGCGAGTTGGGTGTAACATTTGCATCTGTTGATGATTTACTCGCACAAAGTGATTTTGTGTCTCTTCATGCACCACTTACCGACGAAACTCGTCATATGATGAATCATGATCGTTTTAGCAAAATGAAAAATGGGAGCTACTTAATCAACACGGCACGTGGACCAATGGTAGATGAATATGCATTAGTGGAGGCACTTCGAACCGGAAAACTCGCAGGAGCAGGCCTTGATGTCTTTGACGCTGAGCCGAATATGAATCCAGAACTAGTGGGTATGGAAAACGTAATATTAACGCCTCACATCGCATCAGCGACGTATGAGGCACGAGAGAAGATGGGACGACTTGCAGTTGACGCAATTCTACAAACGCTCACGAGTCAACAACCTCAAACAATTGTGAATCCCGATGTATGGGATCACCGTCGCGTATAATATACGCACACCCACTATGGCTTTTAGACGCAAGCGATTAATCAAAACGGAAGATGAACTTTCATCGGCGCGAATTGATATGCGTGAGAAACCAAAGAAAGGGTGGGGGAAAAAGGAGCGTTCGTTTGTCTTTCTGGTGGTGATTGGAACTTCATTAACTGCATTTCTCTTGGCATTTACTTCACGACAAGGTAAATTGCCCGGTCTTCCTCGATTAAGTGGTTCCTCAATTGGTATGAGTGAAACTGTGGTGCTCACAAAAACACAGGCACCACCTTCAGTAAAGAAAAAACAAAATGAAACAATTCTTGCGTTTACTGAAGCGGTTTCTCAACTCTCGGGAGTATATTCGTTTGTTGCAGTGGATTTGAATTCTGGGGAGGTCTATGGAGTGAACGAATATGAACCGATGCAAGCGGCATCACTTATTAAACTGCCAGTCATGGCGCAATTTCTGAAGATGGCTGAAGATGGGAAGATTAATCTTGATACTGTATATACCTTGCGCGATGCTGACAAAATTGGTGGATCGGGAAGTTTGCAGTATAAAGCAGCCGGTACTGAGCTCACATATCGGGAATTGGTTCAACTAATGGGAAAGCAGTCTGATAATACTGCATTTAACGTAGTTCGTAAAAAAATTGGTGATCAAGCAATTGCTGACTATATGAAAAACGTTGGAATGAAGAACACGGACCTTTTGGAAAACATGACAACGCCATCAGATATGGCGCTCCTGTTTGAAAAAATATATCAAGCTCAAATTATCTCAGTAGCTTCAAGAGATTTGTTACTTGAGAGTTTAACTGGCACAATTTATGAGCAACATTTAGTCAAAGGCATTCCAGAAGGAATCAAGGTCGCGCACAAGTATGGTCGCGAATTGCATGTGGTGAATGATGGAGGCGTTGTATATTCAGAATCTCCATATGTCGTTGTAATTATGACTGCTGGAATTGTAGAGGCTGAAGCTGATTCTGTATTTCCAAAACTCTCTCAAATTATATTCGAAGGACAAACTTACTGAAGTGAAAACTTTGTTTTTTCTTTAGCGAGTTCGTTGGGAACACAGGGATTCTTCGGTTCTGTTCCTTGGATAAACCATTCTCGAGTCCCACCACAGCCTGAGATTTCAACAATACCACCAGGAATAGGCCACGGGGTACTCGGCTCTTTTTCCAGGAGACGTTTCATGATTCCATTCCAAATAGGAGAGGCTCCCGTTACTCCGGAGGCGACTCTGCTCATTGGAGAACCGTCATTGTTTCCAACCCATACCGCAACTAAATAGTTTTTATTAAATCCAACAGTTAAGTTATCGCGTAAATTGTTGCTTGTGCCCGTTTTCACTGCAACTTCAGGATGGTTGGGGATGACCAATGCAGAGTTTGCTCCAAAAGCGGGAGTTCTGGCAGCATTGTCTGAAAGTATGCTTATCAATTGATATGCCACGCGCGGATCTAATACTTGTTCTTTGGTACATGCGGCATCACTACATAAAACTGGTTGGGTGTCACCGCGTAGATCTACGATTGATTTAAATGGTGTAATAGGTATTCGCTTGCCATAATTTGCGATAGTTAAATAGACTTGTGCAAGGTCGATTAATCGAACTTCACCACCACCTAATGTTAAAGAAAGTCCAAACCTATTTCGATCCTCCCACGTTGTAATTCCCATTTTATTTCCCAGATCAATCATATTCGAAACACCATAACTATTTAAGACTTTAACTGCAGGGATATTTCGAGATTGCGCAAGCGCACTTCGAAGAGAGATTTTTCCTTTATATGTGCCATCGTAATTTTCAGGTTTATATGGAGGAGCGCCACGTGTGGTAAACACTGTTGGGATATCATCCAGGATGCTTGCTGGCGTAAACCCGTGGGATAAGGCATATGCATAATTCACGACCTTAATTGAACTCCCAGGCTGTCTCAGACTTGTTGTTGTGTTCACTGTTCCATCATTTTTACTGTCGTTGTAATTTCTGGAACCCACCATTGCAAGAATCTCTCCCGTTTGCACTGATATAACAAGCACGCCTGCGTTTGAAACTTTGAGTCGTGCTAAGTTCTTGAGCTCTTTTTCCACCTCTTCTTCTGCAATTGATTGAATTGAATCACTAATCGTTGAAGTTATGGAATATCCATTGGTAAATACCCCATGACCATACTTACTTGCTAATAAACCACCAACATAAATGACAAAGTGGGGTGCTTCTGAGAACAGTTGATCTTTTTGAAATGCTAATTGCACCGCTTGCGCTTCACGCTTTTCTTTTTCTGTGATGTATTCCATTTCATACATTTGGTTTAATACAATATTTTTCCTCGTCAGTGCACGGTCACGGTCTTCAAAAAATGTTGAGGGGTTTTGTGGTCGTGATGCAATAAACGCTGCTTCTGAAAGGTTCACCGTTTGTATGTCTTTTCCGAAATATAAATGAGACGCTTCTTGTACCCCGTACGAGGCTCCTCCGTATGGAACGCGGTTTAAGTACATCTCTAGAATTTGATCTTTAGTGAACCGCTCTTCAACTTGAAGTGCTAATATCATTTCAGAAATTTTTCGGTCGAGTGTTCTTTCTGGAGAGAGATATACATTTTTAACAAGCTGTTGAGTAAGAGTAGAGGCCCCGGTTAATTGCCCACCATCTCTGATCCACTTAATGAACGCTCTGCTTAACGCTTTAAATGAAACACCTTTATGTGAATAAAAGTCTCGATCTTCTGTGGCTATTGTTGCTTGCTTTACTGAGAGTGGTATTTCACTCAGAGAAATCGGAGTCCTATTTACATCGCTATAAAACTTATACAAAAGTTTTCCATTCCGATCATATACTTTTGATGATGCATCATTGTTATGTGTGGGAAGTGTTGAGACATCCGGAAGAGATGTAAAAAAATCAAAGGCCGATTTGTACATCATGCCCATGCTAATAAAAAATATGCAGACAGGAACTGTTAACAAAATGAGTCTGTTTATTTGATTAAACACCTTGAATGAGGTTCTTTCTTTAATGAAAGAATGTAGAAATACTAAGGTGATCACAATGATACTGAGTAGGACATAGAAGGGTTTTCCAACGAGGATGAGAGGTCTAGTAACCAGCGAAAATTTCTTTGAGGCGTGTGTCTTCCTCTTCATTAATAATACATTTTAATCTATTCACGATACGAGAAAGAAGAGGGGAATTACGCTTTTTACGGATTAGGAGTAGCCGTTTGGAATGATCTAAAATTTACTGGATATCCAATAACTACTTTGCCCATTGGGAATGCACAATCTAAACAAATATTCGTTCCTAACGGATCAGTGATGACTAAATGATTTTCCATTTGAGTATTCTCTGGGAGGATATCGTTTGGCGCATAGGTGTTTGAAAGCCGATCAAATGGAAGATCCATGCGTTGTGCACCATTCGCTGGTACTGTGCCATCAGTATAAAACTCATAACGCTGCGGACACCCATTGCTTGCATCATTTGGCAAAAATCCAGTGTTTGCACAAATCATAGTTCCAGTAACGTTATCTGGTTGCACCGGCCATGCAGCACCTTTGTCAGTCGGGTAGTATGCACCAGCTGCCGCTTTATCAAGCACTTTCTTCATAATCGCATTCCAAATTGGAGAAGCACCCGACACTCCTGATACTCCGCCACTCATTGGCGAATTGTCATTATTTCCAACCCATACGATCCCGACAGCATGTGGTGTGTACCCATCTGTCCAGTTGTCTCGTCTGTCATTTGTTGTTCCTGTTTTAACTGATACCTCAGGATGTCCCGCAACATTGAGGAATGATGAAGGTCCAAATGCCGCTGTTCTTGCATTATTATCTTGCAACGCATGACTAATCAGAAAAGTAACATCAGGCTCTAATATTCGAGGACCGCTGAGTGGATCGACTTTGTGTTCGTACAAGACTTTACCGTTCCAGTCTTCAACCTTTTGTATACCGAAAAGGTTTTGCTTAATTCCACCGTTTGCAAAGACACCATATGCCGTGGCCATATCAAAGATAGTAACTTCGCCGCCACCTAATGTGAGTGACAAACCATAATTTTTTGGGTCTTGAAGCGTCGTGAGTCCCAAGTCGCGAGCAAATGTCACGAAATTTTCCAGCCCGTTGAGGGCGAGGACTCTGACGGCTGGGATATTATATGAATTGCCGAGGGCAAACCTCACTTGTGATGCGCCATGGAACGTTCCATCGTAGTTGACCGGGCAATATGATTCTTGTCCGACCACTTGGAAACAGGTTGGAATATCAGCAAGAGCAGTAGAGAGGGTTATTTTCTTATCTCGCAATGCGAGTGCGTAGTTAAATGGCTTAATAGATGAACCTGGTTGTCTCTTTGCAAAAATAATATTCACTTTTCCATCTTCATCTGTTGCAAAGTAGTCTTTTGAACCAACCATTGAGAGAATTTCTCCTGTTTTTGGATAGGTTACGAGTGCTGCACCGTTTCCAACCTGTTGCTTCGTGAGTTTTGCAACTTCTTTAGCGACAGCAGCCTCAGCAGTCGCCTGCAACTCAAGGTCGAGTGTTGTGGTTACCCGTAAACCACCTTTTTCAACGACACTATCCCCAAACATGTCAGCAAGCTGCTCCTTAATCCAAAGAGAGAAGTGTGGAGCCACAAGGGGACTTGGTTTCGCATACGCAATGTCTGCCTCGTAGGCTTCTGTTGCTTGCTCTTGAGTGATGTATTTATCTTCGACCATTCGACTCAACACCAATTGCTGGCGCTCTTTTGCAAGCTCAGGTTTTGCACCAAATGGAGAGAAACGAGTCGGCGATGCAGTGAGTCCAGCAAGCAGTGACGCTTCTGACAGATTTAGTTGAGCAACCGATTTTCCGAAATAGAGCTGAGAAGCTGCTTCTACACCGTAGGCTGTTGACCCATATGGAATTTGATTTAAATAAAGCTCTAGGATTTGATCTTTTGAGTATCTGACCTCCACAAGCGTCGCTAAAATGAATTCGCGAATTTTACGTTTCAATGTTCGTTCAGGTGTGAGGAGTGCGCTTTTAACGAGCTGTTGGGTTAATGTTGACCCTCCTTCTAGTTGCCCTTGGAAAACGGTTTTATAGGCTGCGCGCACCATTCCTGGGATAGAGAATCCGCTGTGCTTGTAAAAATCTTTGTCTTCAACTGAAATGGTTGCTTGTTTTACAACATCAGGAATTTCATTTAGTTTGACGGGAGTTCTTCGTTCGCTTGCATAGATCTCATAAATCACTGAACCGTTCCGGTCAAGAAGTTTTGTTGAAACCGCTTGGTTTTGTGAAAGATTGTCGGGGAGTGGAAGCCCCCAGAGTACCCATGCTCCAAGGAGCGCAATACCACTAAAAAAGAGTGCTGCCATGATCATGAGTGCCTTTTTACTAACCCGCAACCGTTTTAAGAGAGTTTGTTTCACTCGACGATTCTGTGCTGCTTCTTTTTCTACAACGACTTCAGGGTGGGTTGCTCGGATACGACGTTTTAGCTTTCTTTTTTTACTTGGCATACATCATATTATACTGGATTTTTGCTGTGTTACACTGGTTTGTGATTGATCTAACAACAAAACAGTGGTGGGATTACCTCGACCACGATCTTCAAGAATTATTGTTGCAAGCGTTTGACCTCCTGCGCGTTTCATCGACGCTTGATAGTTATCGCGATTACTCGTTTATTGTATTCCCGGCAAGTAAGGCATATGAAGGATTTCTAAAGAAGATTTTCTTAGACATGGGCTTTATTACTCGTGAAGATTACGATGGCACTCGATTTCGTATTGGAAAAGCATTAAATCCAAGCCTTGAGCGCGAGGCTCGAAACGGTCAGTGGGTATACGAGAAACTAGAGCACTATTGCAATGGAAAAGACTTACCAGATCTTTTATGGACGACATGGAAAGAGTGTCGAAATGCTGTTTTTCATTGGTTTCCAAAAGATGCACGAGCATTAACGCGTGATGAGGCAGGAGAACGGTTGAATCGTGTTATTTATGCAATAGACTCTGTCTTTAGGGAGTGTAAAATAAAATGAAGATGAAGAAAGTAATTGCCCTACAAGTTCGTCATGTTACCTTATTGTTTGCATATCTTCTTATCGTGTGGGGTTTTTACCGGCTGTTATTTCAAGTACCAGAACCATTTGATGAATTGCTCGTAAAGCCAGTAGTTTGGCTCGTTCCTGTGCTGATATTTTTGAAGAAGGAAAAGCTAGGACTTAATAGCATCGGAATTACAAATAAAAACCTTTTTCCCGCGATTTATTTTTCCTTGGTTCTCGGTGCGCTTTTTGCTTTCGAAGGATTTTTTATTAATTATTTTAAATATAAAGGGTCGTTGTTCTCTGCAAACATAGGGGAATATGATTTGTATTTTGCACTCCTTCTATCCGTCATAACGGGTATCTCTGAGGAATTAACATTTAGAGGGTATTTCTATACGCGTCTTGTGAATATTTTAAAGAATGAATGGAAAGCGACTCTTATTACCAGTGCAGGCTGGACAATGATTCACCTTCCGATCGCACTCTTTGATTGGAAGCTTGATCTTTCAGCCCTAAGCATTTATCTTCTTTTGATTTTCATCTTCGGTTTCGGTGCATCATTTATTTATGCTCGAACACGAAATGTCATTGCTCCAATCCTTCTCCATGTAATGTGGGCATGGCCGATCCTGCTCTTTCGTTAATCGTTTGGATATTTGACTCAATTCCTACAGAAGCCTATCCTATACTGGCCCAACACAATTATGGTCGGCCGCCTTCTTACTCGAATAGCGACAGTATCATTAGCACTTTTTATTTTAGTTGTTTCACTTATCGAAACTTCTTCAATTAAGTATGCTTTCGGTGCTCGAGAAACTGCAAACCCTCATCCCACACCTCAAGTTGACGTAACCTATGCCTTGCCACATCCCGGGAGTGTCATGCCTGGGAATCCATTGTGGGTTGCAAAAGTTATGCGAGATAAGGTTTCACTTAAACTCACCCTTGATCATGAAAGACGTGCTGGTTATGAATTGCACTTAGCGGACAAACGACTAGCCATGGGCTGGGAACTCTGGCTAAAAGCCGATACGAATGAGGCAATTGCGACATTTGAAAAAGCAGAGGGGTACTTAAATAATGCATATTTAACGTTATTTGAATCAAATGATTTCTCCGACAGTCATGATTTTCTAAGACAACTTGCATATGCATCGCTTAAGCATCGGCAAGTATTAGAGAGCGTCTTAGCTGAGAGTAGTGATGAAGCGCGGCCAATGATCACAAAGCTACTGGATACTTCAAAAACAATATACAAAGAAGCCTCTGCAAAAATGGAACAACTCCATCTAAATCCACCCGCAAATCCATTTTAAGACCTACTTCAGAACTTCACTCCCAGTCATTATCTGAACAATAAATGCTATATTGACAATCTATATGTAGTGGCGCATTATGAAATTCGCTACTGCTGGTAGCGGAAAATAGTTTCACACATGAAATGTCCGTTTTGCGGGAAGGTAGAAAGCGAGGTCTTAGAAAGTCGGGTTGTTGAAGAAGGAAACGGCATCCGCAGACGAAGATCTTGTTTGAAATGCAAAAAACGATTCTCAACACTTGAGCGGGTTAAGGAATCGACGATTTGGGTAGTAAAGAGTGACGGCAGACGCGAGCAATTTAGTCGAGAGAAAATTAGAAAAGGTATTTTGAGAGCAGTTGAGAAACGATCCGTGCCATTGAGTTTAGTTGATGATATTGTAGGACGTGTTGAGAAAGATATTGCGAGAAAACAATTACAGGAAGTTTCATCACACACGATTGGAAGGACTGTATTGAAGTATTTACAGAAAACAGATAAAGTGGCCTGGTTGCGATTCGCAAGTGTGTATTTTCAGTTTGAAGATTTGGCTGACTTTGAAAAACTTATAGAAAAGATGAATCCATGAAAGTACCAAAGAAAACATCACAAAAGTACGGAAAAGACAAAAGTAAAAGCGGTGAATTTAAAGACCTTCGAAAAAGCGCACTCTTTCATATCTCAGAGAGTGAGATCCCCACAAAAACCCAACTAGATGGACTTCGAGAAACTGTATTTATGGATCGCTATTCATTGAAAGACAGCGACGGAGCATCCCTTGAAAAGTATCCAGAACAAATGTGGCTTCGTGTCGCAAAGGGCATTGCTCAGTTTGAAGAGGAATCAAAGCGAAAAGAGTGGGAGCAGAAGTTCTACGGAATTATGAGTGACTTCAAGTTTGTTCCGGGAGGCAGAATTTTATCTGGAGCTGGAACTGGATATGAAGTCACATTCTTCAACTGTTATGTTATCCCATCTCCATCCGATAGCCGTGGGGGAATCATGGAAAACATTACACAGACTGTCGAAATTCAATCCCGTGCGGGAGGAGTTGGTGTTAATTTAAGTTCCCTCAGACCTCGTGGTGCACGTGTTCGAAAGGTAAATGGTACTTCAAGTGGACCGGTCAACTGGGCGTCCCTGTATTCAACTGCAAATCATGATGTGATCCAACAAGGCGGAAGCCGTCGTGGAGCGCTCATGCTTATGTTGAACGATTGGCATCCGGATGTGAAAGAATTTATTAAGGTAAAGGAAGACTTAACTAAAATTCCTGGTGCCAATTTGTCAGTCTGTGTATCTGATGAATTTATGGATGCCGTTAAAAACGATAGCGATTGGGATTTAGTATTTCCAGATTTTGCAAACGATGATCGATATGATGAGCTTTGGAATGGAGATATTGATAAATGGAAAGAAAACGGTGGAAAAGTCGTTGTGTATGAAACCGTTAAAGCTCGAAAGCTTTGGGACATGATTGCTGAAGCGGCATGGAAGAGTGCAGAGCCTGGACTTCACTTTATTGGTCGTAGTAACAAACGGAGTAACACTTGGTATTTTGAAAAATTAATTGCAACAAACCCCTGCGGAGAACAACCACTCGGAGCATGGGCAGTGTGTAATTTGGGCGCAATGAACCTTGTGGCATATGTCGATGGAAACGGTGAGTTTAACTTCGACCAATTAGCATCTGATGTGCAAATTGCGATGCGCTTTATGGATAACGTCTGTGATGCAAACTTCTATTTCTATCCAGAAACATATGAAATGCAAATGGACATCCGTCGAACCGGGCTTGGGACAATGGGCTTAGGTGACGCGTTGATTAAAATGAAGATTGCATATGGATCTGATAAGTCAGTCGAGGTAATTGAAAAAATTTATAAGACCATTCGAGATAATGCATATTTAGCAAGCAGTGAGATTGCTGGGGAAAAGGGAAGCTTTAGAAAATTTGAAAGCGATAAATACTTAAACGGATATTTTATTAAAAAACTCCCTAAGTATATCCGTGAAAACATTGCTAAAAAAGGAATCCGAAATGCGGTACTTTTGACGCAAGCTCCAACTGGTACAACATCACTCTTGTCTGGGGTAAGTTCAGGAATTGAGCCTGTGTATAACTTTGAATTTAAGCGAAAAGATAGAACTGGAGAACATATGGTGTATCATCCGCTTTTTGAAGAATGGAAGAAAGCACATCCAGATAGTGAGAAACCTGATTATTTTGTTTGTGCTATGGACTTGTCGCCTGAAGAGCATCTGAAAGTACAAGCAAAAATCCAAGAATATACTGATTCTTCAATTTCAAAAACGGTAAACGCACCAAACGAATACACCGTTGAGGATGTAAAACGGTTATATACAAAAGCATATGAAATGGGATGCAAAGGTATTACGTTCTTTAGAGATGGGTCTCGTGCAGGAGTGCTCGAGAATGTGAAGGAAGAGAAAAAAGAAGAGAAAGCAAAAGAAGAAAAAGCTGCAGTTGCACAAGGGGACTATTTAATTGAACGACCATTTATGGTGAAAGGCGCAACATACAAGATGCAGACTCCGTCTGGAAAAGCATTCATAACAATTAATGAAGACGGTGAAGGAGAACCTCTTGAGGTGTTCATAAACGTCGGAAATGCTGGGAGTGATATCGCCGCATTTGCGGAAGCATTAGGTCGCATGATCTCTGCAACGCTTCGAATGCGAGGTTCAATTTCTGCAAAGAAACGAGCGCTTGAAATTAGCGAACAATTGTCGGGTATTGGCGGAAGACGGTCTGTGGGCTTTGGTGCGAATAGAATAATGTCTCTTCCAGATGCAATTGGAATTGCACTAGCCACTCATTATGGATTTAGACAAAATTTAAATCTCCCCACATCAAACGGGGTACATATGACGAATGGTAATGGTCATTCAAATGGATTAACGAATGGTCACACGACAAACGACGAAGTTAAGCAAACATTATTCGCTGCAGGCACAGCTGAGTCGACGAGTGTTACTTCAAGCGGGATGATGCTGCAGGTACAAGCTGAACTGCCCCTTACAGGGAAACAAAAAACAGATTTGTGTCCAGAATGTGGCAGCCATTCACTTGTCATGGAGGAGGGCTGTGCAAAATGCTACACCTGCGGACACAGCGAGTGTTAATTCATGGCCGTTTATACCAGGAAAGGTGATACCGGAACTACTTCAATGTATGAGGCAGACCCAAAAAAGCGCTGTCGTGTGTCAAAGTCAGATCTTCGAGTACAAGCAATTGGTGCCGTTGATGAAGTGAATAGTTACCTTGGCATTTGTAATTTTTATGTACAGTCTTCAAACACAAAAAAGTTTGTAACAGACATTCAACGAAATTTGTTTACTATTGGATCAATTCTTTCAAAAGCTCCATTAGAAATAAAGAAAGCTGAAACAAAAAAACTTGAAGGAGAAATTGATC
Source organism: Candidatus Woesebacteria bacterium UBA5941 (assembly GCA_002430735.1). Taxonomy (GTDB): domain Bacteria; phylum Patescibacteriota; class Microgenomatia; order UBA8517; family UBA8517; genus UBA5941. The sequence goes on from DJCV01000017.1 coordinate 61,942, forward strand.
GTATTGAAGAATCACTTCCACCACTCAGAAACTTTTTACTTCCAGAAGGGAGTATCTCTGCTGTACATTTTATGTATGCGCGTGCACTCGCCCGGCGCGCTGAGCGAAGAGTGGTAGCTCTGCACAATAAAGAAGCGGTGGATAGTGGGGTCCTTGAATATATAAATAGACTCTCTGATTATTTGTTTTGTATATTTCGTGAGGAGAACGCGTTAAGTGGGGAAAAGGAAGAGCTCTGGATTGGGAGAAAGTCTTAAAACAGAAACGCCGCAAACAGTTGTGCTGCGATATTTAAAATCACATTTGGCTCAGTTATCTCAAGCGTTTCAGTAGGTTTTTTAGCTCGTTTTCTTTCAGCAATCTTTTTGATATCTTCAAGTGATTTACCTGATTGAAATGCGCGATCACACGTTTTACAAATCATACAAAGTCCAAGAGCTTGCTCAGATCCCGCTTTCTCACTAATGCATGCCTTTAGCGATTCCATTGCGCAAATTCCAGTATTAGGAAATTCTTCCTCTCCTTCAATAAGACGAGCACCGAATGGTGTTTCAACATACGTTCCGCCACCTCCATTACATCCACCATCTTCTTGAAATGCTTCGTATGCAGCAGTGTACTCAGCTGCGGTTTGTGGAGTCCTGCCGATAACTGAAAGTGATTTCATATCAAGTACTGTTCGGCCCATCTCGTACAGTAGGGTTGCCATTGAAGCATCGCTGTTGTCACGAATATTTTGTCGAGTGAATTCTGAAAACTGTTGGATGCGATTTTTAATATGAGCTTCTATTTCCGGATAGCGGTTAAGACACATGCGCATATGTGCCATCGACTCACCAGTCACACTTTCAATCGCATCTACGACATCGTGTGAGGTGACACTTGTTTCGATGAGGGCACTGGTAAGTGCAGTGATTCTCTCTATTTCGCCTCTATTTCTATTCAGCGTGTTCCCATTTAAAACTTCGTGTAAGTCCTCGCTTCCATCAAGGGACATTTTTGAAACAAAGGTCATACTTTCAATAGCACCACCGCGATTGCGATAGAAATATACTTGTGCCTCGGGGTAGCTTATTCCGTTATATCCTGACCATCCTGGTGGACTAATTAACACAAAACTATCATTGTGCTTTGAACATAAGAGTTTCTCTTCAAGTTCTTGAATGGATTTATATATCGTTCCATTTCGCTCTTCAGGAGAAACCGTATTGATAAGTGGTTGGTTTCCATACTTTGGGCAAACAACACGACCGTTTTCCATGGTAATTGGGAATGGAAGAACCGGAAGTCTTCGGTAGTATTCATCGTGCAGTCCACGCAGGTCTTGTTCGTTTTTCTCAACAACACTTTCAATCCATTCAGACGGTGTTTCATAGTCACCGTATGAAGAACGGATCATTTCTATCTGACCGTGGATATCAAAACCGGTTCCTTTTAATTGCACGACATGAGCATCAATACGAGGAGAGGGAGTGGTTTCTGTACGTTCAATAAGCATAGTCCTGCACGGGAAATCTTGATTGTTAGTTTTCCGACTATACGGTTGCGGCACAGCTCAGGAGTTACACCTGATTCCTTAAACACAATCTCTAAAACAATGTACAAGAAAAGGCGCCGTTTGAATAGCGCCTTTTATTACAGTTACTCCTGTCGCAAATGTACTGCGAAATCGCTTCCGCTGACTAATGCCGATGCTGGCCGTTTATGGCCGCTATATGACATCATTATTTTTTGATAGCCAGCGATCATCTTGTATTCGAACGGGTTGTCAGTTTTATCCTCGTCCTGTTGATACATCGAGAACTGAACTTCAGCCCACACAATTGCCAGTTTTGGCGCTTGTAGACCCAAAAACAGCGGATGTTCTTCGATAAACTGGGAATGGTCGTATTTTCGTAGTCGCAATTCAACGCTGAATAGCAGCGCACTTGCGATAAAGATCTTCCCTTTGTCATCGACGAGTACTGATCCACAGTGTTCACTGGGATTGCTCACGATTAGTGGAGCAATATCGTGGTCGTTAAGCATCATTCGCCCACAAAACAGAGTTCCCTCAATGAATCCGTTTGCGAGAAATTCAGCGCTCCACAAAGGTTGTTGGAAATACGAGTCTACATGAGTGATTTCAAACCCGCCGGGGAACGTCGTCCGCGGCACGTTGAACTGATATGGCTTTCCCAATAGAATCGATGGTACAGGCATTACACACCTCCTAAATTGTAAGCGATACCCTATATTATCACTTCCATTGCTGTATGTCACGGTCACATATACAATGAAACCATGAGTACCCCCGAAATTATTTCAGAACAGCCAGTGCAACCAGAAATGACCCCACGGGTTGAACAACCGATTGTTCCAGAGACGGCACAGCAGTTGGGAGTTACAGCACCACCACAAGCACCTAAGCCAATTGCAGCACCTGATAACCCAGTTGTGGTGCAGCCTGTTTCAATTACACCGCTCCCGGATGAAACCCCATCGCTTACTGTTCCAACCAATATTGCATTAAGTGAAAAAGAGCTTGAGAAAGGGGCGACTGGACCATCGAATTTGGCTGTCACCTGGCTTGATATGTATTGGCTGAGAGAAGTAGGCCGCGCGTTTAGCAAGGGTTGGAAAGTCATTTTTGGAGCAAAATAAAACAGAATGAAATCCCCACTGCCACTCTCAAATCCAGAAGCTGTAATAGGCTTTGATTTCGCGACTATTTTTTTGGCACTGTTTCTCTTTGCATTCGTCTTCTTATCCGTTGTAATCGGGATTTGGATCTGGACCCATTTTTATCGATACAGAGATCGAGAAAAACGCTCGCTTGATTCAGTTCTGTTGCAAGTGGCTGTCTCACGGGGGAATGAAGTCAAAATTGATGCAATGGAACAGCTGTTTGCGTCACTGCATGCGATTAAAAAAGGTGGATGGAAACAACGATTTTCTACACAGCCTCAAATCTCATTTGAGATAATTGCAAAGCCAGAAGAAATTCGCTTTTATGTGTGGACCTATAAAAGCTTGCAGGATCTTGTTGAAAAACAAATACACGGTGCATATCCTGATGCCGAGATCGTTGAAGTTCCTGAACACAATATTTTTACTCAGGATGGAAAAGTTGCATACAAGTCATTTCAGCTCAAGAAAGATAGTTTCTACCCAATAAAAACGTTTAAAGAATTGCCCACTGATCCACTTGCATCACTTACTTCAGCTCTTGCAAAAATGGGACCAGGAGAAGGAGCCGCTATTCAAATTCTAGTGTCTCCACAAGACAACGATTGGAAGTCTGGTGGAAGAGGATTTATTGCTGAAACAAAAAAACAAGAAAGTAATCCCGAAAAGGCGAAGTATTCAGTCCCAGCCAAAACCTTGGAAGCCGTTGAAAATAAAATATCAAAACCTGGGTTTGATATCTCAATTCGAGTTGTTGTGGTTTCACCGACAGAAGAAGGTGCAAGTGGGCACTTAAGTAATATTTCTACTGCATTTTCTCAGTTTGATGGTGAATATAACGGATTTGGAAGCCGAAAAATCCGGCGAAAAACAGCATTTGTGGAGGATTTTGTCTACCGATATCACCCAATGTTTGAAGTATTTGGAAATCACAAATCCATTTTAAGTTCAGAAGAACTTGCCACCATTTTCCATTTCCCAAATAAACTCATCACCACTCCGCATATCTTATGGCTCACCGCCAAGTCAGCACCTGCACCTGCACAAATTCCTACTGAAGGGCTCTATCTTGGCATGAGTAATTATCGAGGGGTGAAGCGACCAGTGTACATGGGGGAGGCCGACCGTCTACGACACACCTACATTATTGGAAAGACAGGAACAGGTAAGTCAAAGTTTTTGCTTGAGCTTATGAAGCAAGATATCAAAAACGGAAAAGGACTCTGTTTTATGGATCCTCATGGTGATGCAGTTGAAGAGTTGCTTGAATACATTCCACCCGAACGCGCAGAGGATGTTATTTACTTCAGGCCATCTGATGTGGATCGGCCCATGGGATTAAATCTTTTGGAAGCAAAAACTGAAGATCAGAAACATTTTGTAACTACTTCTGTCATTAACTTAATGTATAAGCTCTTTGATCCTTACAAGACCGGTATTGTTGGACCACGATTTGAACATGCGGTGAGAAATGCAATGTTGACGGTTATGAGTGAACCTGGAAACACATTCATTGAAGTCATGAGAATTTTGACTGATTCAAATTACGTTAAAGAAATGCTTCCAAAAGTACAAGATCCGATTGTGAGGCGGTATTGGACAGATCAAATTGCACAAACTTCAGATTTTCATAAATCAGAAACCCTAGACTATATCACGTCAAAATTTGGACGATTTGTGACGAATAAAATGATTCGAAATTTAATCGGTCAATCACAAAGTTCGTTTGATTTTAGAAAGATCATGGATGAAGGGAAAATTCTTCTTGTGAACCTCTCAAAAGGGGAATTGGGAGAAGAAAACTCAAGTTTTTTGGGACTTATTTTAGTTCCTCGAATCTTGATGGCTGCCATGAGTCGTGCGGACATTCCCGAGGAACAACGCCGCGACTTTTTCTTGTACGTTGACGAGTTTCAAAACTTCGCGACTCCCGACTTCTCACAGATCTTGTCTGAGGCTCGTAAGTATAAACTTTCTCTTACAGTAGCGAACCAGTTCGTGGGACAAATCGATGAAGAAATCAAAAACGCAATCTTTGGAAACGTAGGAACTATCATGAGTTACCGAGTGGGGGTCAGTGACGCCAATTATTTAGCACGAGAATTTGCACCAGTATTTAATGAGGATGATTTATTGAATATTGAACGCTATCACGTCTATATTCGAACCCTGGTGAATAATGAGCCAGTTCCGCCATTTTCAATGGATTTGACTCGTGATTTAAAGCAATCAGGGAACACGAAGAGCGCAGAAGTTGCAAAGCTTATTAAGGACATGAGTCGTATTAAGTACGGCCGTGACTTACGCCTCGTTGAGACAGAGATTGCCAGAAGATCACGCTTGTAGCCTTCATTTGATATACTATAGCCCTCAGTATTCTATCCTAAAAGGAGGGAGTATGTTTGAAGTACCAATCCGCAGTGGGCCTGAAGGATACCAGTTTACCTTTTTAGTCGGGAACGGTTTTTTGGAGATTCTAAACCAAGATTTTCCCGGAAAACCATGGAGAATCCCGATTACGGAAAAGATTCAGCGTGGCGCAAAGGTGAGCGTGTTAAGCACATCCACTTATCCGCTTCGTCTATGGTCAGATGGGGACGATCTGGTAATTTCAATAAAAGGATTGATCCCTGACGAAGAAATGTCCTGGCGTGTCGACATTGATGCATTCAACGACCATTTGTTTGAGGTCGGGATACCACAGCCTGTTGTCGATATGCGCGGAACCCGGTGGATAGATGAGGGTGAGGAATAATATCCTCATCAGTTTCAGTAGAGGTTGGCCGATCTGGTCAGCCTCTTTTTATTTCCCTCGGTTCATGCTTTGCTATAATACGCATGTAATTGGGCCTATCGTTTAACGGTTAGGACACGATTCTTATAAAGTCGGTACGATGGTTCGACTCCATCTAGGCCCACACTGGTTTTTTACTACTTATATGGAACACTTAAAATTAACGAAAGAACAAAAGATAAAACGATTAACTGAAGAAAATGAACGATTGCAGGCTCGATTAGACGGGTTATATAAGACGTTTAGGGGTGTACGACACGAAGATAGTGCGAGCGAAATGAAATACACAACAATTAAGGTGCTTGAAGCTCATATCCATTCAATAAATGAGGAGCTAAAAAACTTAACGCAGAAATAAGATTACAACTCTTCTAAGTGTTGTTTACTTCCTGAAGTCTTAATTTGAGCAAGCTCTAAATATCTTTCAGTAGTTGAAAGTCTCTTGTGACCGGAAACACGAGAAAGGAGCACGAGGTCAACTCCACGTTTTAAGTTTTCAACCATAAAGGTCGTTCGCAAATCATTTACTGAATATTGTGGCATTTCAGCTTTTTGCAAATATCGATCGATTGCAGCTCGAATGTTTCGAACAGCAAGTGGTTTACCGTTTTTGCTTACAAATAGGTGAACTGCCTTCGGAAGTTGTGGTCGGCTTGCCATGTACATTTGAATAGCAGCAATAGCAGCTGTAGTTAATGGAACTTCACGTTGAGGCTGTGTTGCGTATGATTCAACGATTAATCGATCCTTTTTAATGCTTTCCAGCTTCAAATTAGCTACCTCTGAAATACGGAGCCCAGCTTGTAAAATAAGTTCAACCATTGCTGAGATTCGAACATCGCCTCGAACATAATCTCTGAGTGATCGATATTCCTTTTCAGTTAAAAACTGTGGCATGCTAGACTCAATTTTAGGGTGGCTAACATCTCGTGAAGGGTCTTTTTCAATAGATTTTTGGTCCTTCATCCATCGGAAAAAGGTTTTAATGGCGTTTAACTTTCGGGAAGTTGATTTAGCCGTGTATTTTTGAGCAAGCAAAAAATCTCGAAAATTTTCGAGATCTACGCTGCGTACTTCACTCGCCAAAGTCTTATTTCGCTCATATAAAAAGCTCAATAATTGATCAATATCTGATCGGTAGGCTAATACGGTCGAAGGAGATCGGCCTTTTTCTGTAAGACTCTGAATGAATTCTGGTACGTAGTCTGCGAGCTGTTTGTTAGTGTCTGTCATACGATCAAGTAAGTATAATAAACTACCAATGGCCCAATGTCAAATATTATGGGCCAAGAAATATTGTATAGAGTAAATGACTAAGAGATACCAGTCAATATGAGGAATAAACAAATCCAGCGTACCGCGTATGTCATATTCCTATTGTTTCTTTGTTATTCGTTGATAGGAAATTTCAGACTCCTGTTAAAGGCGAGGAATAGCTTGAGCGAAGCACAGGCTATTCTGGAGAAGGAGACAGAGGAGAATCGGAAATTGCATGATAAGCTCGTTGAGGCTGGGAAGTTTACCTATGCTGAACGTGTCGCGCGAGATACCCTCGGACTCGCGCGCGAGAATGAAGTTGTATTCATTTTACCCCCTGAAGAATCGTTAAAAGAGTTATCTCCACGAAAAGCAGAACGCGACAAAAAACCGGTACTTCAGGTCGTTTCCCCGTGGGAAGAGTGGCTAAAATTGTTTCTCTAGCCTAGATTTGATAGAATAGGTGGCTCATTAAATAACTGTTTGGAGGACCCTATGTGGGGTAAACAGGAAACATGCGGTGTAGTGTACGGTGCACGGAAGGCTCATAATCTTTCAGGCCGGGTTCGACTCCCGGCGCCGCAACAAAGAAGACGAAGGCTCCTTTTTTATAGAAGGGGCCTTTGTTATGGTAAAATAGGCGACAAATTGTCAAGGTAGCTCAGTCGGTAGAGCACAGGATTCATAAACCTGCGGTCGAGAGTTCGATCCTCTCCCTTGACACCCACAAAAAAACCGCCACTATGTGACGGCTTTTCGCTTTAATGGGTAGAGTGTTCCTCTTTTATAATTCCAGATTGCTCCGGGCTTTGGTGTACTTGAACTCAACTACTTTCACGCGGCCCAATGTCACGGCATTTAAAGCGACTGTTATGTTTGTCAACGTGGCTTTGTCTGGCTGCAAGCCGTGCAATTGCTCCATCGTGTGGTGTCGGATTTCGTGGATTAACACGCTTTCCAAGAACACGCTGATTTGTTGCACCTGTGCAGTTGTAATGCCCGCGCTCAGTACCAGACTGTACGACAATTCCGCGAGTATTCCATCTGTTGTCCTATCCCAGAGAGAGTCAACCCACCGTTTGTTCGGCGTACGCACCCGAATAACTTTGTATTCAATGATGCTATACGGCAAGGTTTCAAATGCCAGCCAGGTAATGAGCAAAGCGCAAACTACAATGGTTGCGGGCTGGACTGCAATTGCTAAGAATACCAAGATGAAAGGCGATAGTATTGCAGCCGCAAAAAGGATGGTAATACCGATAACAATCTGACGAGCTACTGCGGTCATTTTGACCTCCTCTACTAAAAGCGAATATATAAATATACCCTATATTACGCGATTTGTCAATATGGATGAGTATCAATTTTGCCTCTTTTCGTGTAGTATTTGCACATGAAGAAACGTGTTTTGTCAGGAATTCGAGCCTCAGGGAGGCTTCATCTGGGAAATTACCTGGGTGCCGTTAAAGGGATGCTTGAGCTGCAAAACAATCCTGAGTACGAGACCTTTTACATGGTTGCAGATCTTCATGCGTTAACTACTCCACACGACATTGATGAATTACGAAAAAATAGGCGTGAAGTTGTAATCGACTACTTAGCCGCAGGGCTTGATCCTGAAAAGTCAGTTATCTTTCAACAAGCAGATAGCCTTCATGCTGAGCTTGCTTTTTATCTCTCAAGCGTCGTTACTGTTGCCCGATTGCAACATTTACCAACGTATAAGGAAAAGGTCAAACAATATCCAGAGCACTCAACGATGGCGCTTCTTAACTATCCAGTTCTCATGAGCGCAGATATATTAGCCTACAAAGCTCATGCTGTACCGGTAGGGGATGATCAAATTCCACATTTAGAAGTCGCACGCGAGATTGCACGGAAAATGAATGAACAATACGGGATGGATTTTCCAGAACCTGAGCAGTTTAAAACAACAGGTCATTACGTTCCTTCTCTCACTGGACAGGGGAAAATGAGCAAATCTGTTGAAGGAAGCTTTATTACACTCACAGATACTATTGAAACAATTAAAAAGCGCCTTGCAGGTGTTGCGACTGATTCAGGGAAAGGGTATATCGAAAAAGGTTTATACATTGATCAACAATTTTCCCGACACGAAACGGATGCAGTCTCTTATTCTGATGGTGTATCTGTTCTCATGGATTTCGTAACCCTTTTTCAGGGAAATCACAGAAAAGAGGAATACGATACGCTCTACACTTCAACGGGTATTCGGTATTCTGATCTGAAGAACGAATTAGCAGATGCAATTTACAAAGAGTTAGAACCACTGCAGGAAAAAAGAAGAGAACTCGAGGAAAAGATTGAATATGTTGACGAAGTGATTCATGAAGGTGGTAAGAAAGCACGAGCTGTTGTTGAAGAAACAATTCTTGAAGTGCGGGAAAAGATGGGTCTTAAATAATTACTATGATTTCTATTACTGATGTTGAAAAATTAGATTTGCGCATTGGAACGGTTGTCGATGCAGTAGTTCCTGAATGGAGCCATTGGGTCATTAAATTGACTGTCGATTTTGGTGAGGAGATTGGGATGAAAACAATTTTCACTGGAATGCTTGGCTTTTATAAGCCCGAGGAATTTGTCGGACAACAGTTTCCGTTTGTTACAAATTTAGAACCAAAACGTATTGGACCAAAAGGTGAAGATGGTACATACAACTTCAGTGAAGGAATGCTTATGGCAGCAAGTGTGAAGCTTCCTGAAAAAGATGGAGAACACGACGAAAAGCCAGTGCTCATGCCGCTTCAAACAAAAGTTCCTAATGGCACTCGCATTAGGTAACTGCTACAATAACCTCGTTTTATGAAAAAGCAGAAAAAAGTTGAATTCAGATTGAAAATCAATTTAGGGCGCGTGATCCTCGGCGGTTTTATTATCCTCTTCCTCCTTCCATTCGTACTCACATTTTTCCAAGACGATTTTGGATCAACCAAGATCGATGTGTCTCAAGCCCTCGAAGATATTAAATCTGACAAAGTGAAGAAAGTTCAGATTGCTGATGATCGACTAACGCTTGAGTACAACGATGGGAGTAAGAGAACAACTCTCAAAGAAAGCAGTATCAGTTTCCCTGAATTATTAGACCGAGCAAATATCGATCCAGAGAATGTTCAGTACGATATTACTGACCAATCAATGAGTAAGCTTGTTTCTGATCTCATTGGAATTCTTCTTCCGCTCGTATTTATGGCAGCACTCTTTTTCTTCCTTCTTCGTGCTCAATCAAAAGGTGCTCAAGACATTTTTAGCTTTGGACGGAGCAAAGCAAAGCTCTTTGCAAAAGGAAAACAGTCAGTCACATTTGCTGATGTCGCAGGAGTTGATGATGCTAAAAAAGAATTAGAAGAAATTGTGGATTTTCTAAAAAACCCTGCAAAGTATCGAAAGATTGGTGCACGCACACCAAAGGGAGTACTTCTTGTTGGACCAGCGGGAGTTGGAAAAACCCTCTTAGCTCGTGCAGTTGCTGGAGAGGCGGGAGTTTCATTTTTCAGTATGGCTGGAAGTGAATTTATGGAAATGCTTGTAGGGGTTGGTGCCTCTCGTGTACGCGATTTATTCGCAACAGCGAAATCTCAAGCGCCCGCTATTATCTTTATTGACGAAATCGATGCAATTGGAAGACAACGTGGTCGTGGTGTAATGGGGGGGCACGATGAACGTGAGCAAACATTGAATCAGATCTTAGTCGAGATGGATGGATTTAATCCAAATGACAATGTCATCGTGATTGCCGCAACCAATAGAGGAGATCTTTTGGATCCAGCTCTCTTGCGACCTGGCCGCTTCGATCGTCGGGTAGTACTTGATATGCCAGACAAAGATGGTCGATTGGCAATTCTTAAGATTCATGCGAATGGCAAGCAATTTGAGAAAGATATTAATTGGGGTCGTGTAGCAGATCGAACTGTCGGGTTCTCAGGAGCTGATCTTGAAAACGTTTTAAACGAAGCGGCAATCATTGCAGCACGCGACAATGAAAATAATATCAATATGAATGATATTGAAGAGGCAGCAACAAAAGTGAAGCTCGGTCCCGCAAAGCGACGCCTGCAACGAGAAGAGGATCGAAAGATTACTGCATACCATGAAGCCGGTCACGCGATAGTCACTCATTTCTTGGCAGGAATGGATCCAGTACATAGAATTTCAATCGTCGCGCGCGGTATGAGTCTTGGACACACCTTAATTCCACCTGCAGCTGATCGAACACACGAAACCAAATCTCGATTACTTGACCAAATCGCTGCAATGCTTGGTGGTCGTGCTGCAGAAGAGGTTGTGTACAACGAGATGACAGCAGGGGCAAGTAATGACATCGAACACGCAACCGCTCTTGCGCGTGCAATGGTTACCGACTTTGGCATGAGCGAGTTAGGTCCAGTAAACTTTGATCCATCTTCTGATTCAGAAACTCCATGGGCTCAAGCACAAGTCTCACCTGCGATGCAAGAGAAAATTGATAAAGAAGTGCAAAAAATCATATTAACTGGTCGTGAGAAGGCAATTGAGCTCGTTAAAAAACATCGTAAAGAGCTTGATGCAGTCTCGAACGCATTGCTTGAAAAAGAAACACTCGATCGCGATGAATTTGAGGAATTAGTTGACAAAAAACCTAAAGCAAAGACTGAATAATACCCTTCATGAGCCGTTTTATTATTGTTGACGGAAACGCAATTCTACACCGTGCGTATCATGCACTCCCTCCATTAAAGACCAAGAAAGGCGAACCAATTAATGCCGTATATGGGATGATTAGTATGTCCCTGAAAATTATTGAAGAATTTAAACCCACCCACTTCACCTTTGCATTCGATACAAAGGAACCAACCTTTAGAAATAAATTAAGCGTTGAGTATCAAGCACAACGAGCTGAAGTAGATTCTGACTTAGTATCACAATTTGCGAGAGCACGGGAAACCTTGACTGCATTTAATTTTTGCTACTTTGAGAAATCAGGATTTGAAGCGGATGATGTTATTGGAACAATAGTTACAATCGTTTCTAAAATGGATGCATTCTCAGAAATTATTGTTGCAACCGGGGATCGCGATTTATTGCAGTTAGTGAGTGATAAAGTTTCATTATTTATGCCTTCGGTTGGGGTGGCTTCAGGCAAAAAATTTGGACGAGAAGAAACCAAAGAAAAGATGGGGGTATATCCAGAACATATTGTTGATTATAAAGCGCTCGTCGGAGACCCTTCTGATAACTACAAAGGTGTTCCAGGAATTGGCCCAAAAACGGCTATTAGTCTTATTCACGAATTCGGTTCTTTGGATACTATGCTTTCACATATTGAATCTCTGCCAAAGAAAGTACAAGAAAAATTAACTCTCCATCGCGAATCAGCGCTTTTGTCCCAAAAACTCGCAACAATTGTTCGCGATGTACCACTTCCTGAATTTAAAATAGATGACTGCAATAAGTGGCACCTTGATAATCCTCAAGGAGTGGCGCTCTTTGAAGAATTTGGATTTAAAACGCTCACTGCTCGTGTGAAGCAAGCTGCGAAAAGTATTCTTTCAGAAAACCAACTTAGGCTATTATGAAAGGAATGAAAGTTGCATTAGTGCATGATTACATTAAAGATGCGGGAGGCGCGGAGCGCGTACTTCGAACCCTGAGCGATCTTTATCCAGATGCCCCCATTTACACCGCCTTTCGTGTGAAAAATTCTCCCGCTGATCAATTGTTTACTGACCGCGTGATATACGAAAGCGCTCTTGCTCCCATATTGCGACCGTGGAGATTGTACAGCCCGTTACGATTTTTAATGCCATGGATTTGGGGAAGCATTAATTTATCTGCATATGACGTGGTTATAACCTCTTGTTCAAATTATTTTGCAAAAGGGTTTAGAGTAGGTGAGAATACAAAAGTTATTGCATATTGTCATACCCCTCCACGGTTTTTGTATGGGTTTAAAACCGGGATTGATTGGCGCAAAAATATATTTGTTAGGGCATATGGCGAAATAATCTCTCACTTTTTGCGCATCTACGATTACAATGTTTCTCAAAAAATAACTCACTGGATCGCAAATTCACAAAACGTGCAAACACGAATCAGAAAATTTTATCGAAAAGAAGCAACTGTGATATATCCACCGGTTGACGTTCAAACTATTATTAAAGCCTCCAAAAAAGTAAAGCGCCAAGAGTTCTTTTTGATCGCCGCACGACTTGTCGGATCTAAGGGAATTATGGATGCAATTGTTGCCGCAAATGAATTGCATATTCCCCTTACTATTGTCGGGAAAGCGGATGGCTTTACCAGTGTAGAGTCTCAACTCAAGGCAATTGGTGGAGAACATGTCACGTTCTTGGGGAGGGTAAGCGACAGTGAGTTGTGGAAACTCTACGCGCAAGCAAAAGGGTTTATTGCGCTTGCGAAGGATGAGGACTTTGGAATGACTGTTGTAGAAGCGCAAGCTGCTGGTACGCCAGTGATCGCGTTTAATGGAGGAGGATTTAAGGAGTCTGTGATTCACGGAAAGACGGGTATTTTAATCGATAAAACGGATAAAAAGACACTCGAAGAAGCATTTACTCGATTTAACAAAACGAAGTGGGATGCTGCAGTCATTCAGAAAAATGCGTTGCGCTTTTCAAAAGAAACATTTGCAGACCGTTTCACTAAATACCTTACATCAGTATGGCAAGCCAAATAACTCACATCGTCTATGGAAAGAAAATTTTCGACCGAATTGGAGGTCATGATTGGCATGATTTCGTGATTGGTACAGTGTTCCCAGATATACGATACATTGCAAAGCTTAAAAGAGATGATACACACATATATAACACCTCAGAAGACCAGATTCCTCGTAACAACTCGTTTAACGCAGGATTTTACACACACTGCTTTGTTGATGAGAAGAGAGAGTCTTTGCTTGCTTCGTATGGCCTGTACAACTTGATTCCGCGGGATTACTTACATGTGACTGCAGTAAAATTACTCGAAGACACGATTACGTATCCATTGTTTAACGATTGGAAGTCTATTTGCCAGATACTAAAAGATATCTCAGAAGAAGAGAAGACATATGGAGTCTCGCATGAAGTTATTCGTGGGTGGCATGATGAACTTAGTAATTATATGGAGAAGGGCCCCAGTGAGGAATTGTGGGAATCGCTATTAACAGATATTGAGATACCGTCTGTCACTGCAAAGCAAATTGCCACTCTTGCGAGTTCGTTTACGGCAGAAGAGAAAATATGTGACATGATACGAGAAGTGTATAAAGCAATATAAATGCCAGAACTTCCTGAAGTTGAATCAATACGAACACAGCTTGAAATGTTTCTCGAGGGGCATTCAATCCTTTCTGTAGAAAAAACTGATCCGAAGATTTTTCAGGGAAATCCACCGGACATAGAAGGATCACAGTTTACTTCTGTTCGTCGCTTTGGAAAAGTCTTAATTATCGATTTAGATAACGATTTTTCGATCATGATTCACGTAAAGCTAACAGGGCAGCTTATTTATCGCGGTCCTAACTTACCGAATCCTCGTGAGTTATCAAAGAAAGTTGCAGGAGGTGTGCCAGGGAGACACACACATGTTATTTTTAAACTCAATAACGGAGGATATTTATACTACAACGATTATCGTAAGTTCGGATGGGTGAAAGTTATTCGTACGGCGGACAGTGATTCGACTGGCATTGTCGGAAAAATGGGACCGGAACCATTCTCAACATTAACACTCGAAAAGTTTAGAGCAATTCTCGGAAAGACAAAGCGCCCAATAAAAGTAACACTGATGGATCAAGAGCGCATGAGTGGAGTCGGGAATATTTATGCCAACGACGCGCTCTACATCTCAAAGATAAATCCAAAACGCCAATCTAGTGGATTAACCTATGAAGAACAAGAAGTGCTTTATAATTCTATCCTCTCTGTACTTGAGAAGGGAATGAAATACGGTGGAGCGAGTGAGCTGGCGTTCGTGACTCCTGATGGCCAGGAAGGAACATATCAAATGCATACCAGAGTGTATAACCACACCGGTGAGACCTGTGTTCAATGTAAAAAAGGAGTGATCGAGAAATATATGCTTGGCGGGCGGGGAACGTATGTCTGTCCAATTTGCCAAGCCTAGATGATATGATGCTTCATGGTAACTAAGCTCGCATTACAGAACTTCAGGAGTTTTACGGAATCGGTTTTCTCCTTCTCAAATCAAACAGTGTTCGTCGGAGAAAATGGTGTAGGGAAGACGAATGTTTTAGAAGCACTCACATTACTTTCAACCGGTAAAAGTATGCGCACAACGAAATCCGAGGAAATCATTCATCAAGGAAAAGAAGTAGCTCGTATTAAAGCAAAAATTGTTTCTGATGAGGAAACGGAAGTTTTTGAAGTAGTCCTTACGAAAGGATTCTTAGAAGAAGGAGGATTACCCAAAAATACTCCACGAAAAAGACTCCTTATTGATAACACTCCAAAACGAAGTGTGGACTATGCAGGAAAGTTTAAAACAGTACTTTTTCAGCCTCAAGACATGGAGCTGATTAATGCATCTCCTTCGATTAGAAGAGCTTTTTTGGACACGGTTCTTACTCAGACCGATAGACAGTATAGAAGAGCGCTTTTGTCATACGAAAAAGGCCTTCGTCAGAGAAATAAACTCCTGTGGAAATTACGGGAGCTGGGCGGGTCTCGAACCACGCTCTATTTCTGGGATAAGTTACTGATCAAGGAAGGAAATTACATCAGCGATAAACGCTATGAATTTATCACCTTTCTAAATGAGCATGCTGAATTTGGTGGGAATATCTATAAAGCTCAGTATGATAAAAGCGCGATTTCTGAAAGCAGACTTAAGCAGTATGAACGGGAAGAAGTGCAAGCTGGAGTAACGCTTGTAGGCCCACATCGGGATGACATGCTTTTTTATTCTGAAGACAAAGAATTTGAAGAAGGGAAGGACCTTTCTCACTATGGGAGCCGCGGAGAACAGCGCATGGGAGTTTTGTGGGCAAAGTTAAATGAGTTGGAATACATCGCACACACAACTGGTGACAGACCAACGCTCTTGCTTGATGATATTTTTTCAGAGCTTGATCACAAACATCGACAGCTGGTGTATGAAGCAAGTTTAAAGCAGCAAACCATCTTTACCACCGCAGATCCACACTATATTACTGAATTTTCCGGTATTGACAAAATACAGTTATAGGGTGAGAATTAATCATGTCATTAGAGCATGATCGCGAAGGGCAAGAACCAGATTATCTCGTCAGCAAATTTCCAGCAGATGACGTGGTGACAGGTGCAGGGTACGAACAACCCTTGACTCCATATCATTCACCAGTTATCCGCCGAGAAAAAGAAGTCGAAGAACCCGAACCCGTTCAGGTCTCTCAATCAGATCAAGAATTGCTTCGAATGGCTGAAGACGACGAAGAAACAAGACCCACACCTGTCGTACCTACTGATTCTCGCCCTGCATGGCTTGATGAAAAAAAAGCATCGACACATCCTCCTCACAGTGTTGCGACAGCAAGTGCATACGATAAATAACTTCTATGGAATATTTCTCATCGAAAGAGCTTAAAAAGCTTACACAACCTCAGTCTGCTTCAAATGGGGAAGACAATGGACAGGTGACGATTATCGGTGGATCAAGTCTTTTCAAAGGTGCGCCTTTGTTTTCATTAAAAGCAGCCTCAAGGATTGTTGATATGGTGTATTTCAGTTCTCCCGAACCAACTCTAGAGAAGGTCGCGGCATATATGCAAGCTGATTTGCCAAGTTTTATTTGGGTCCCTTTTGAAGAGGTTGAAAAATACATTGAAAAAAGTGACGCTATTCTTATTGGACCCGGATTTCTCCGGTTTAGCAGTGAGTATTCAGAAGCCAAAGAGCGGATGGAGCTCTGCGATGAAGAATGCCAAAAGACTCGGGATATTACCAAAACACTTCTTGAGAAATTTGCTCACAAAAAATGGGTCGTTGATGCGGGAAGTTTGCAAACTATTGATCCAGCCTGGCTTCCAAAGAATGCAATAGTAACGCCTAACAAAAAAGAATTCTTCATGCTCTTTGGTGAAAAGCTTGAGATGGGAGAGACCATTAGCGAGGAAGTCGCAGCAACAGTACAAGCTCAGGCTACAAAACATGATTGTATTATTGTTGTTAAGGGACCAGAGACTGTTGTTGCTTCGAAAGATAAAGTTGTTGTGGTCAAAGGAGGTAATGCAGGTTTAACAAAAGGTGGTTCCGGTGACACGCAAGCGGGCTTAACTGCGGCACTATTAGCAAAAAATGAACCATTTTTTGCTGCAGCGAGCGCTGCTTATTTGATTAAGGCTTCTGCTGACGAGATTCATAAAAGAGTGGGTGTTTACTATAATGCAACTGATGTAGCCGAAGAGATACCTCGTGTTCTTGCTTCATATCAAAAGTAAAGCGTTGTTTTTTCCGCAAGTTTTGCGTATATTAACTCCATGTACGCTCCAAAGTTTTCTATCACCAACAAAATGGTTCGTTTCTTAGGCGCAGTTGAAGCTGCTAAAGAAGTGATTGAGAATGCACCACTTGTCCCTGATTATGAGAAACAGTTCATGAAGGACGCAATTGTGAGAACGGTATACCACGGGACTCACATTGAAGGGAATGACTTAACCATGTCTCAAACGAAGCAGATTCTCGAAGGTGCAACAGTGATTGCTCAGAATCGTGATGTGCAAGAGGTCATTAATTATCGACGTGCAGTTAATATTATCGATGAACTCGCAGAAAAACGAGGAGGATATGATACTGATTCACTGCGAGATATCCATGCTGCCATTGTTTATAACATTGTGCCACCAGAGAAGGCAGGATTTTTTCGTACCACTCAAGTTGTGATTCGTGAGGAGGAGACAGGAAAAGTAATCTTAACGCCGCCAGCAGCTTTCCAGGTACCATTTCTTTTGGATGAATTCTTCACTTGGTTAAATGACCCAATTTCATTGGATATCCATCCTGTTATTCGTGCAGCAATTGTGCACTACGTCCTTGTAAGCATTCATCCATTTATTGAAGGAAATGGGCGTGCAACTCGAGCATTCGCAAACCTTGTTATGCATAAAGAAGGCTATGATGTAAAACGATTTTTCTCAATCGAGGAGCACTTTGATGTAGACCTGAATGCATACTACGATGCATTTTTCCAAGTAGATAGTCAAAGCGAAGATATTGCTTCCCGTGATTTAACAACCTGGGTTGAATATTTTTCAGAAGTAGTCGCGATCGAACTAACTCGCATTAAAGAAAATGTGAGAAAGCTTTCAATAGATGCTCGTATGAAAGTAAAAATCGGAGAGCAGGTTGCGCTTTCTCAGCGGCAAATGAAATTAATTGAATATCTGTCTGAGAATGGACGAGGTGTCATGAAAGACTTGAAACAGCTCTTTCCAATGGTTTCAGATGACACGGTCTTACGAGACCTCACAGCGCTTGTGAAAAAGGGTATTATAGAAAAGGAGGGTACAACGAAAGCCTCCTCATATATACTGAAAGCATGATTCCTACTGACCCGCAATTTTTGTACATGGTCCTTGTGTTGCCCACCTTGTTTGGGTTAACACTCGTCGGTGAGGGGATTTATAAAGTGATCCATGCTGAGTGGCATGGCTTAGTGAGTTTAATTTTTGGGATCATTTTTATCGCAGTTGTCATTTTTGCCTATATTTTCTTCTCAACCTACCTCTCAACGCACGTGTAAGGTACAATTGAGGACATGAAATTCTCAGAATTCACGTCATATCTTACCTCCCTTCAAGAAGTATCCTCTCGAATTGAAATCACAAAGCTTTTAAGCACTTTGTTTGAGAAGCTTCCTGTTACTGAGATACGAGAAGGAAGTTATTTACTCACAGGGTCTGTTGGACCGCTTTATTCAGGGCTTATTTTTAATGTTGCTGAAAAAATGATCTTGAGGGCAATGTCCGAAGCATACGATACGGAACTTGCAGCAGTAACGGCTCAATACAAACAGTTAGGGGATTTAGGGCTTACTGCTCACTATTATGCAAAATCAAAAAAGACGAACACAGAAAAGTCAGTCCATGACGTCTTTACCCACTTAATTGAACTCACGAAAGAATCAGGAGAAGGGAGCCAAGAAAAGAGAATTCAATTAATTGCTTCATTTTTGAAAACAAGTGCTCCTTCTGAGGCGCTTTACTACATTCGAATATTGACTGGAAATGTTCGGCTCGGTTTCTCAGAGAAGACAATGATCGATGCATTATCTTGGATGGAGACTGGAGATAAATCGGCGAGTGCAGGGATCGGGAAAGCTTTTGAAGTAATTCCTGATATTGGAGAAATTGCATATCGAGTTAAAAAGGATGGAAGTCAGTCTCTCACTAAGCATTTAGTACCCGTTGTCGGGATTCCCGTTATGCCAATGCTCTGTCAGCGTTTAAAAAGTCCAGCTGAGATGGTTGCAAAAATGGGAGAAGTTTCAGTTGAGCCAAAGTTTGATGGATTGCGTGTTCTGATTCACTACAGCAAATCCAAAAATATTTTGAAATGCTTCACCCGCAATTTGAAGGATATTTCACCAATGTTCCCAGAGCTTATGGAAATCAGTGATCACATGCATGCGGATAGCATTATTTTAGACACTGAAGCAGTCGGCATGGATCCAGAACTTATGAAGATTGCCGATTTTCAAACGACTATGCAAAGACGCCGAAAACACGAAATCGAAGATATTCGCTCGAAAATCCCAGTAACATTTCAAGTGTTTGATATTTTGTTCAAAGATGGAGAAAGCGTTATGGATATGCCATATCGTGAACGTCGAGCACTGTTAACAAAAACGATTAAAAACGGATCCTTATTAAAAGTTGATGCGTTTGACATTACCACAGACCCGCTCCGCATTGAGTCATTGCACCACGAATATCGTGAACAAGGACTTGAGGGCATTATTGTAAAGAAAGTGGATAGCACCTATGTTCCAGGTCGTTTTGGGTGGCGATGGGTAAAGATGAAAGAGGCAGAGAAAGCGACCGGAAAACTATCAGACACCGTTGATGCAGTGATCATGGGATACTCAGTTGGGCAAGGGAAACGTGTTGGATTTGGCATTGGACAGTTTTTAGCAGGGATTATTGATGGTGAGACTATTAAGACGGTAACAAAGGTGGGGACCGGACTAACGGATGATCAATTTAAGAAACTGAGTGAAACGCTCGCTCAGTTAAAAGTTGCTGATAAACCAGCGGAATATGAAGTGCACAAAAATTTAACACCTGACTATTGGGTAAAACCAAGTGTGGTTGTTGAACTTGCAGCTGATGATATTACCGTAAGTCCTAATCATACGGCGGGGTTAGCGCTGAGATTCCCTCGATTAGTGAAGATGCGAGATGATAAGGATGTTTCAAATGCCACTTCTTTGAAAGAATTAATGCACTTATTTAAACTGCAAAAAAAATAACATGAAATTATTTGTTGGACTTGGGAATCCAGGAGTAGCGTATGAAAAGACGAGACATAACGCAGGTTTTTTATGCGTCGATGCGATTGCGAAACATAATGATATTTCGTTTGAAAAAAACAAGTATCTCCATGCATTGGTAGCACAATCATCGGAACTTGTCCTTATGAAGCCTGAGACTTTTATGAATGACTCCGGTCGCGCGGTTTCTGCGCTCGTTCGAGAATATCCTGAGGACTACAAATCTCTCACGGTCATTCATGATGACTTGGATATTCCACTCGGATCGTACAAAATTCAGTTTGGGATTGGTCCTAAAGAACATAACGGAATCACTTCAATTGAAGAATCTCTGAAAACAAATCAATTTTGTCGGGTTCGGATTGGAGTCGACAACAGAGATCCACTCGCTCGAATCCCGGGAGAGGCGTATGTATTACAAGAGTTTTCACCAGATGAGCTGAAAGTACTGAATGAAACAATAGAAAAAGTGCAGGTCGAGCTTTTTAAGACTTCAGATGTCACTTCAAAATAAACCCAAGAAATTATCAGACCTGCTCTCAAAGTATAAGCAGGAAGATGAAAACAAACGTATCTCTCGTGAGTTTCAGCAGTATGCGTATGATTTAGCAGTTGAATTAAATGATCTAAGTCATAAATCCCTCTATATGCGCCTTGCAAAAACAATGCCACGGGAACAATTGGAAGCCGCTCGTCGATTCGTAAAAGATGCGCAAAATGCCAAAAGTAAAGGACGACTGTTTATGTGGAAAGTGGGTGAACTGAAGAAAAAGAGTAAAGAGAAAGAAAAACTTGCCCTGAGCAGTGAGAATGATTAAGATAAAGTATGCAGCGTTGGACCCTTCGTCAAGAAATTCTTCTGCATATTCTCGTCATTCTTGTGTTTCTTCTTCCATACGTTTTTTTGCAGAACCTCGTTTTTAATTATCAGGCGATGCTTCTTCTCATGGGAGGTGGATTGATTGGGACCTTTTTACCAGATGTTGATCATCTGCTGTACGCACTCTTTTTGAAGCCAGGTGATATTACGTCACAGAGAGTTCATTCAAAGCTTGCAGCAAGAGATGTAAAAGGTGCTATTGTTTTACTATTTACAACACGCGATGAGCGACGAAAGCTTGTGTTTCACACCGTATTTTTCCAGTGTTTATTTGTGCTCTTTGCGTTTTTAGTCATTACTTCAAATGGAACGCTCTTTGGTCGTGGTCTCGTGCTCGGGTTTCTCTTAAGTTTGTTAGTGGACCAAATTGTTGATTTGAGACAAAAGCAACCACTCGCGAGGTGGGCTTCAGGTCTTCCCATCTCTTTTACCCCACAACAATTTGACACATATCTTCTTGTTCACGGTGTTTTACTCCTTCTTCTCGGATACGTTTTCTAAACGCTACGGTGTATAGTGAAAAGAGATGTTTTAACCATGAAAGTTTTGATGTTTGGATGGGAGTTTCCGCCTCACAATAGCGGCGGCCTAGGTGTGGCCTGTCAAGGTCTCTCTCGCGCGTTGTCTGAAAATGGTACTGAAATTATCTTCGTCCTTCCCAAAGAAGTCACAACAAATGAGCACTTCAAATTTGTTTTCGCGAACAACGTATTTTTAGATGTAAGGACGGTGCAGTCCTTGCTTACCCCGTACGCTACGAGCGAACAATACGGCTCGATGATTCAAAAAATGCAGGGAAATATTTATGGTGCGAGTTTGTTTGAAGAAGTGATGCGGTATGCAATGCGAGCCAAAGATATTGCCCAAAAAGAAGAGTTTGATGTAATCCACGCACATGATTGGCTCAGTTTTCCAGCAGGGGTGGAAGCAAAACGAGTTAGTGGAAAACCACTCATTGTTCATGTTCACGCAACCGAATTTGATCGAGGTGGAGGAAATGTAAACGAGCAAGTCTATCAAGTTGAAAAAGAAGGTATGGAGAAAGCCGATAAAGTGATTACGGTAAGCGAATTTACAAAGCAATTAGTTATGGAGCATTACGGCATCCCTGAAAGTAAAATTTCAGTAGTGCATAACGGTATTAACCCGGTTGATTACCCTGGCCGTGATCAGGATGATTTTGGATTAATGAAATTAAAGCAAGCTGGATATCGAATTGTATTGTTTTTAGGGCGTCTGACCCTGCAAAAGGGCCCTGATTACTTTGTGAAGGCTGCCAAAAAAGTGCTTGAGTATCAGCCGAAGACGATGTTTGTCATTGTGGGGTCCGGTGATATGGAAGGGAAAACCATGCAAATGGCTTCAGAGTTAGGGATTGCGGGCAACATGCTTTTTGTTGGCTTCATGCGCGATGAGCAACGATCAAAAATTTACCACACGGCTGATGCCTATGTGATGCCATCTGTTTCAGAGCCATTTGGTATTACTGCACTTGAGAGCTTGTTGCATGGAACGCCGGTTATCATGAGCAAACAAAGTGGAGCGTCTGAAGTCGTGCTCCATGCTTTGAAAACCAATTTTTGGGATACAGATGAGATGGCAGACCAAATCCTATCAGTATTAGAATATCCCGTTATGAAAACTGAAATGGGTAAAAACGGTGAAAAAGAAGCGATGAACTGTAGTTGGGATAAGGCCGCTAAAAAACTGCAAACCGTCTATAAATCAGTTACATAATTTCGAAGAACTAATGCTAAGTGATATACTTTCGTATCGTACGATATGTGTTTTGAGGTAAGATCATGCCCTTTGAACGAGATGGTGAAGTTCACAACATTGATATTTTAGAGGAACCAGTTGTCGTTATTATTCCAAATTTCCCCGGAACAAGACGTCGCCCAAAATACCAATTTACACAAAAAGAGAATCGTCGGCAAAATCAAGCGCTTCGCAAACAAAGCGTTAAGGCGGATCGCGCACGGCGCAATTGTTAAGCACTGTACGAAAGGCGTAGCGAAGCTGCGCCTTTTTTTATGCCCAATTATTCGTGATACACTGTTGTCACTATGGCTTCAGTCTGTTTCTACTTTCATGTTCACCAGCCTCGACGTGTTAAGAAATACCGTCATTTTGCAATCGGAGAAGACAGTACGTATTTTAACGATGAAAGTGGCACTTCGCTCGACAATAAAGCAATTATCGAGAAAGTAGCCCGGAAATGTTATATCCCTGCAACTTCACTTCTGTTAGATCTTCTTCATAAGCACAAAGAATTTAGGGTGAGCTTTAGTTTTACTGGCATTCTTCTTGAACAGCTTGAAGAGTATTCTCCGGAATCACTTGAGATTTTTCAAAAGGTTATGAAGACAGGTCGAGCTGAGATAATTGCAGAGACGTATTACCACTCACTTGCATTTCTCTATAACAAGGAAGAATTTAAAAGTCAGGTTGAAATGCATGCAAAGAAAATCTATAAACTCTTTCACGTCAAACCAACAGTCTTTCGAAATACAGAATTAATTTACAACGATGAATTAGCAGCTTACGTCGAAAAAATGGGATACAAGGGCATTTTGGCCGAAGGTGCGGACCACATCTTGGGGTGGAGAAGTCCCAACTTTTTGTACAAAGCACATGGCACGAAGAATTTAAAACTGCTTCTTAAAAATTATCGATTGTCAGATGATATTGCATTTCGTTTTGGAGAACGGAGTTGGAAAGAATGGCCACTTACTGCACCAAAATTTGCACAGTGGGCGAATGCGATAAACGGAAACGGAAATGTGATTAACCTCTTTATGGACTACGAAACGCTCGGGGAGCATCAATGGGAGGACACCGGGATATTTGATTTCTTACGAGAACTTCCTTCGGAACTGTTGAAACACCCAGATAATGATTTTGTTACTCCAAGTGAAGCGATTAAACGATATGACGTAGCTGCTGAGTTAAGTATTCCGAATTATATTTCGTGGGCAGATGTAGAACGGGATTTATCTGCATGGCTTTCAAACCCGATGCAGCATGACGCGAGTAATAATTTATATAGCATTTATGAGACCGTTATGAAGTCTAAAGATCCGGCGGTTATCGAAAATTGGAGGCGAATGACCACGAGTGATCATTTTTATTATATGTGTACCAAGTGGTTTGCAGATGGGGATGTTCATAAGTACTTTAACCCCTACGACACGCCATACGATGCATTTCGATATTTCATGAATGCATTAACTGATCTTCGTATTCGGATTGAGACACCCAAACCCGAAAAACAGCATAAAAAAAGGGCAGGAAAAAAGAGTTCCCTGCCCGTGTAATTGCTTATTGTGGGTCAATCATAAGCACAACGTTACTAATCACCGGTGCTTGTGTGGCACCGGGTGCGCAGTAAAACTGCACATCGCCCTGAAATACTCCTTCGTCCAGGCTAAAGTCGTATTGCATGAGCCCTTGTCCGTCTTCGACTGGACCCAGCCAGTCGCCTGCCTTTTCTGTACCTACCGTGTCGATAAACACGCCGCAGTCGCCATCAACTGTCTGTGTGGTGACAAAGTAGGTCAAACGGTATTTGACGTTGGCTTCCAGTGCGATTGGTGTGGTTAACATCATTGCATTTAGGTCCGCTGTCTCTGGTACTTCAAGAAACGTAATCGTGCCGTCGGATTCTGTGACGTAGTTCGAATTAGACGACATCCAGTTCACGTTTGCAAGCAAGTTATCTGCATCAGTGGGTGTTTCATCTTCAGTATCAGGAACGGATAACATGGTCCTGACAACAGTAGCTAGTCTGTAGGTATTCCAGGTCTGAGCGATTGATACGCCGTCGCTGAACGCGCGAGATTGCGCTTCAGCCTCTACTTGATTCCCTGATGCGATTCTCCAATCATTTTCCTTATCGAAATTAAACCAGTTAATTCCAATAATGCGAGGAAAGCGTCCGAGGCTCATAAACATCTGGATAATCCACGAGGCTTTTTGTGGCCCGGGCGCAGAACCTGTTTCTGTAATATAAATGTTCTGCGCATACCATTCCGTGAGGTATTCGTATGTTTCTGCGAAAACCGATTCGAATGATTCCCACGAATCACCACCCCAGTTATACCCATCGATCCCAATGATATTGATGAAGTCACCAGGATAATAATCATTCAGTTCTTCGCCATCTAAGATGACATTG
>DJCV01000017.1:87420-88261 GCA_002430735.1 Candidatus Woesebacteria bacterium UBA5941
CCTGCCATACCCACAGTACATTCGTGACCGCTTCTTCGGAAAAGAGGCGATAGATGTATTGGTATGCCGATTTAAATTCCTCAGGTCGTTGTCCCCAGGTGGACCAGCCCCCATTCATTTCGGGCGCAAAACTGAGCCAGACATTGTTACCGTATTCTTTTATATCCCGCGCAAACTCGCGGATGTATGTATCCACTTCGCCTGCCAGAATCTGAGATAGGTAGTCTGTTTCCTCATACTGCGGCTGCCAGGAAACGAACAGTTCGAGATTGTTACCTTTGGCATAACTTAAGATCAAAGGGTCAGCATCAAAGCCACTATAATCTCCGCCAAATGATCGATACATCGACATGGTTGTTAAATCCACTCCAAGGATCCGTTCATAGCGTGCGTGATCGGTGTGGTGTTCTGAGATGACACCCAACAGGAAGCCAATAGGTTTCTTCTGAGCCATCACGCTACTGGTGAACATGAACAGAAACAAGCCGAAGAGCAACAGTGCTTTGTTTTTCATTACAACTGCCTTTCAATGTGCTATTAACAAATGCGAGAAGTGGATTATCTCATAATATTGAGAGAGAGGCAAAGTATATGCTTTATTGAAGCTAAAACTTATAGTATTTGACAAATACTAGGATAGTGCTATACTTCTGGTACAGATATGAATACAAGTATCTGTTTAAATGGTGATTGTAATGTTTAGTGTGAGTTTTTAGGTAAAGATACTCCAAACCTTTTTCGTTTATTAATCCGTATCTTCCTTCACCCCATTATTATTTAATATTTAAATTTAATTTGATTTAAATTTTTCCGTTTAGGCAGATGTGTGTATTTATATCTA